>CAYNDR010000097.1:0-11637 GCA_964395295.1 uncultured Planctomycetales bacterium | reverse complement strand
TTCATCGCCCGTTGACTGCGCACGGCCGGGACGCCCGGCGAGCCCGCCACCTCCGGCCGCACGGGCATCTGCCTGGAGCGGACGCGCGCCAGGAGCGCCTCCGTCTCCGGGCGCGCGAGGAAGTCGATGAACGCGCGGGCCTGGGCCGGGCGGGGCGCGCCCTTGACGAGGGCCGCGGTGTTGGGGATGAGGAGCGTCCCCGTCCCGTCCTGGTCGGGATAGGCCATGTCGATGGGATCGCCGCGCGCCTTGCCGATCCAGACGTCGTCCGTGTCCGTCAGGCCCAGGTCGCGCTCGCCCCGGGCCACGAGGTCGCGGACGTGCGAGTTGCCGCCGACCAGCCGGATCCCGTTCGCCTTGAACGATTCGAGCAACTTCAGGACGGCCTCCTCGCCCGACTGCTGGGCCAGCGCCGCCACGTGGCACGCCGTGGTGCCGAAGAAGGGATTGGCCATCGTCGCCCGTCCGCGCCACTTGGGGTCCGCCAGCTCCGCGAGCGTCCGTGGCGGCTCCTTCACGCGGTCGGTGTTGTAGACGATGACGCGCGCCCGGGCCCCGAATCCCACCCAGAAGTCCTCGGGGTCCCGCCACTCCGCGCCGACGGACTCGGCCGTGGTGGGGCGGTACCGCTCCAGCACGCCCCGCTCCTTGAGGAGCACCGTCCGGGCGCACTCGCCGTTCCAGAAGACGTCGGCCTGGGGATGGGCCCGTTCCTGGAGGATGCGGTTGACCAGCCCGATGGTCTTGCCCTCCTCGGTGTCCGGGACCGACCGGACGGCGATCCCCGTCTCGCGCGTGAAGGCGTCGAAGACCTCCTGGGCGAAGATCGAGTCGAAGGAGGTGTAGACGACGACCTCGCCGCCCGGCGCCTTCCCGCAGGCCGCGGACAGAAGGAGAAAAGCCAGGGCGATTCTGGACAACGAGGTCCCTCCCGCCGGCCGCGCTACTTGTCCTTCTCGTCGGCGGCCTTTCCCATCCGGATCGCGTCGAAGTAGTCGCGGACGAAGTCCCGGTACGCGGCCGGCACCTTCTGTTTCTGGAGGGCGTCCATGGCCTCCTCGGCGTAGGCCCGCTGGACCTCGGAGTACTCCGCGGCGGCCTGTCCCTTGGGCGGCTCCCCCTTCATGAAGTAGGCCCCCACGTAGGTCCCCTTCCCCAGCTGGCTGGGGGTCTTGGTCTTCTCGATGCCCACGTCCCCCGGCGTCTCCGGCGCTTCCCCTCCCCGGCCCTGCCCGGGGCCGCCGAAGCCGGGGCCCTCCCCCTCTCCTTCTCCTTCCTCCCATTGGCCGCCACCGCGGCCAAGACCGCCCGGTCAACCCGAGCCGTCAGGGCCCTCTCACCCGGGGCCCTTGTTCTCCTGCCCTCAGGAGGGACAGCGATGCTTGTCCTTGGCGAGCGCGTCGGCCAGCTTTTCGAGGTCCTTGAGCGCGTCGGCCAGCGCCTTGGCCTCGTCCATCTCCGAGTCGAGGGAGTTGAGGGCCTGCTGGAGGCCGTCGAGCATCTGCTCCTTCCCCTGGTCGAGGCCCTGCATGGCCTGGGCGAGTTTCTTCTCGAGCTCCGAGAGGTCCTTGTTCTTGCCCAGCTTGTCCGCGAGGGCCTGGAGCTGTTTCTGGAGCTTCTCCTTCTCGGCCGGGGTGAGCTTCCCTTCCTGAAGGGCGTTGCGGAGCTTGGCCAGCTCCTGCGCCGCCTCGGCGAACTTCCCCTCCTTGAGCAGTCTCCCCAGGTCGCCCGCGTCCCCCGCGTCCTTCGAGAGCGACTTCTGCAGTTTGGCCGCCAGCGACTCGGACTTCGAGAGCTCGTTCTTGAGCTTCTTCAGCTCGTCGGCGAGGCTGGAGAGCTGGGCCAGGATGTCCTTCCTGTCCTGGGGGGGGGACTGGACCAATTCCTTCGCCAGGGCGTCGATCTTCTGGACCGCCTGCTTCACCCGTTCGGAGAGCTGTTTGGATTTCTCGAGTACCTTCTTCCGGCCCTCGAGCTTCTCCACGGCGAGTTCGATCTCTTTCTTCTCCTCCTCCTTGGCCTTCTGGCGGGCCCTGGTCCCCAGGAGGTCCAGCGAGGGCACGAACAGGAAGGACGCCAGGATCGCCAGGGCCGGAAGCGGAGCGAACTTGATCTCGCGGGGGGCGCGCAGGGGGAAGAGCTCGGGGGGAGAGGCGCCGCCCAGGCGCTCGCGGGCGTCCTCGAGGAGGGCGTGTTCCATGGGGCGCGAGACCGAGGGCAGGGCCAGGGCGCTGGAGAGGCGTTCCTTCCAGCCGGCGCGGGCGTCGGCCGCCGCCGCGGCCTCGAGGAGGCCGATGCGGGGGAAGAGCGCGGCCAGGAGCCCGGAGACCGCAACCGCGGCGCCCAGGGCGCCGGCGGCCGCCGGGAGGGGCAGGCGGACGGCGAGGAACCGGTCGAGCAGGACCGCCGCCACGGCGGCGCAGAGGGCGTAGAAGAGCGCCCGCTGGGCCCATTCGAGGCCCCGCACCAGGGCCATCCGGGCGCGGGCCCTCCGCGCGAACCGGACGAGCTTGCCCCTGTCCACGTCCTCAGGCACGGTTCCGTTCCTTTGCGAAGCGTGCGTCCTTATCCCAAGTCCATTGTACCCCGCGGAACGGGCGTCCGAATCGAAATCCCCTCACCATTGGACGGCGCTCCCGGCCCCGCCGTGCCCGTGAAGCGTCCGCACCCGTCATGAGGCCGTGGATGACCGGCGCAGGCAGGAACTGACGCCGAGGAAAAGAGGTGTCAACGGATCACGGGACCCGCCTTCCGGGGCCGCGATTCGCGGTTCGTGGTTCGAGATTCGCCCCTCCCGGGCTACTCCTTCTTGTTGGTGATCACGTTCCCTTCGGGATCCAGCTCCACGTCCCACTGCTGGCCGTCGACCATGATCTCGATGGCGTAGATGACCTTGCCGCCCGGGTGGTTCTCCCGCTTGACCTCCTTGACCTTCCCGGCGGGATGGAGCTTCTTCAGCTGGGCCGCCGCGGGGGCCGGCATCTCGCTCTCGGCAATCTCGGCCTCCGAGAGGTACTTCGAGGGGTCCACCTTGACATCGATGGGCGCGGCCGGCGGCTTCCGGCCCGGGCCGTGCTGGACGATCACCAGGTCGTCGTCGAGGACGAGCCCGACGCCGGGCGCGTAGACCTTGACGCACCGGTCCTTCTCGAGCGGCGTGGTCTCCAGGACCCGGACGCACTTCTTGAATTCGCCCTCCGGCGTCTCGATCGTCACGGCGTCGCTCGTAATCTCGGCCCGGTCCATGGCCACACCCGGGGCGACTTCCTGGTAGTGGCGGTATCCGACCTCGATCTTCCCGGGCATCATGAGGCCGGCCCGGGCGCCCTTGACGCCGGCCCGCCAGGCGCCTCCGTGGCCCGTGATCTTGCCGTCCTTGTAGTCGTCCACGTCCTCGCCGTGGTAGAAGACGTCGGCGTGCTCCCTGCAGATCGTGTAGAAATTCCTCGAGACCTCCTTGAGCCGGCCGTCGGCGAACTCCCTTTCCTCGATGACGCGCGTCTCGATGCCGTTCACCTTCTCCGTCTGGTCGAGGACGGTGATGGCGACCTGCTCTTTCTTGCTCGCCAGGACGATCTGGTAGCCCGGTTCGAGGATGAAGAAGCCGTTCTTGCCGGCGGTGAGCTGGGTGCATTTCTCAACGGGGAAGGTGTCGACCCACGGGCGGTCCTGTGCCGCGCCGCCCGCCGTGCCGCATCCGAGGCACAGCGTCGCGAGTCCCAGCACCGCCCAATTCATCGTCTTCATCGCGCCATCCTCCATGATCGAAGGCCTGAACGTGTCTCGAGAACAAGGGTCGCCCGGCGCCGAAAGGTTACCAGGAGATCTGGAAGGAGGCACAAAAGCCCCTGAGCGGGTACTATTAATCTATGCCCGCCATGGCGCTCCCGGCCCTCGCGGCGTTCCTGCTCCTCGGCGGCGGCGCGGAGCCGCAGGAGCGCGTGACCCTCAACGCCGACCACGTCTGGGGCCGCGGCTACGCCGCCGGCGCGGACAACCCCGTCCTCATCACGATCGACAACCCCGGGAAGGCCATTCAAGGGACCCTGGTCCTCCGCTGGGCCCTCGACGAGGCCTTCCAGAAGCGCGGCGCGACCCCCTCCACCGTGGACGGCGCCCAGGGGTCCACCCTCGAGATCCCCGTCACCCTGCCCGAGAAATCGCGGCGCCGGCACTTCGCGACCATGCCCGGCGCCCACGGCGGGCCGAACATGGGGCTCTGGGTCTTCCTCATGTCGGGAAGGAACTGCCTGGCGCGGTTCTCCGCCGGGGGGGTGGCGTTCAAGGAAGACCTGCCGGTCGTGGGCCAGGTGGGGCTCGGGGGGGCGCTGGGGACGGTCCGGCGCCTGGCCCAGCCGGCCGTCTGCCGGCCGGAGGACCTCCCCGACCGGTGGCACGGCTACCTGGGCCTCAAGGCCCTCGTCTGGCTCGACGCGGACGCCGCCGAGGTGCGCGAGCCCACCCAGATCGAGGCCCTGAGGCAGTGGATCGCCTCGGGCGGACACCTCGTGATCGCCCGCGCGGACACGGCCGGCCTCGCGGGGACCTTCCTTGAAGGGCTCGCCCCGGCGGCCTTCCGGGGCGCGGGGACGCATTCGTCCTGGGACGCCCTGGCGGAGTGGTGCGGCGCCGCCGAGGTCCCCTCCGGCGAGGCCGCGGTCCTCCACGCGCGGCCCCGTGGCGGCCGCGTCCTGATCGGCACGGACGACCGGCCCCTCGCGATCGCGGCCCCCTTCGGCCGGGGCCGCGTGACCTTCCTTCCCTTCGATCCCTCCCGGCCGCCCTTCTCCGGCTGGGCCTCGGGGGAGCTGTTCTGGGGGAAACTGCTGGGGCTTCTTCCCCTCCCGCCCAGGGACGAAGAAAGGGCCGTCGAGAACCGGGGCCTCGCGCGGGCCCTGGGCTCGCGCGCCCTGGCGGGCCTCCTGGGCCAGCACCCCGAAATGCCGCTCCCCTCGCTGGGCTGGGCCTTCTTCATGATCCTCTTCTACCTCGCGCTCGTGGGGCCGGTGGACTACCTCGTGCTCCGGCGGCTCCGGCGGATGGAGCTCACCTGGATCACCTTCCCCTCCTGCGCCCTGGTCTTCTCCGCCGCGGCGGTCGTGGCCGGGAGCTCCGCCGCGCGCCTGCCCCCCCTGGAACGCGAGATCTCGGTGGCGGACTGCCTCCCGGACGCGGACGTCACCTGCGGCGGGTCCGTCGCGAGCCTCCTCACGCCCCAGGAGGAGCGGGTCTCCCTGGCCATCAGGAAATCCCACGCGGCCGTGTCCCTCTACGACGTCTACGGGGGCCAGGGCTCCGTGGAGGCGCGCTTCGGGCCCTCCCGCGTGGACGACTGGTCCTTCAACCGCGGGACCACCGGCGCCGCGGTCCTCCGGTGGTGCGAGAAGGGCGCCGCGGTCCGCGCGGAGCCGGCCGGGGAGGGGAGGATCCGCGTGGCCAACGCGATGGGCGTCCCCCTCTCGAACGCCGTCTACGTCCGGGGCCGGACGCTCTTCCATCTCGGCACGGTGGCGCCGGGCGCGGCGGTCCTCGACCTGAAAGGCCCCGGGCAGGACCTCAAGGAAGGCCTGGCGCGCCTCCAGCTCCTGAGCGCGCGACAGGAAGAAGACTACCCTGACGAGTGGAGATACGGCCCCATGGGCGGGGGAAAAGAGCAGTCGGTCCGCGCGCGCATCCGCGGGGAACTGGCGAGCCTCTCGTTCGGCCGGGCGCTCGGCCGGCCGGCGAAGGGCCCCGGCACGCCCCTCCTCTCCGACGCGAGCCGGTGGATCGAGGACGGCGGGGCGGTCCTCCTGGGCTGGACCGAGGCCCCGGAGACCGTCGTTTTCGAGGGCGTGCGCCCGCGGCGGACCGCGGACGCGCTGGTGAGGGTCTTCGTCCGCCATGATTAAGATCGACCGGCTCTCCAAGGCGTACGGGGCCACCTGGGCCCTGCGGGACGTCAGCTTCACGGTCGAGGACGGCGACATGTTCGGCCTCATCGGCCCGAACGGCGCCGGGAAGACCACGCTCATCAAGGTCCTGGCGACGCTCCTCAATCCCACGAGCGGCAACGCCCTGATCGACGGCGTCCCCGTGACGACCCGCTTCGACGAGATCAAGGCGAAGATCGGCTACCTCCCGGACTTCTTCGGCGTGTACGAGGACATGCGGGTCCGCGAGTACCTGGAGTTCTTCGCCGCCGTCTACGGCCTGCGCAACCCCAAGCGCCGGCAGGTCGTGGACGGGGTGCTCGAGCTGACGGACCTGACGGGCAAGAAGGCGGACATCATCGGCTCGCTCTCGCGCGGGATGCAGCAGAGGCTGGGCCTGGCGCGGGTGCTGGTGCACGACCCCAAGATCCTGCTCCTCGACGAGCCCGCCTCCGGCCTGGACCCGCGGGCGCGCATCGAGATCCGCGCGCTCCTCAAGGAACTGCGCCGGATGGGCAAGACGATCCTCATCTCCTCCCACATCCTGGCGGACCTCGCGGACCTGTGCAATAAAATAGGTCTGATCGAGAAGGGGAAGCTCCTCTACGCGGGGGACATCCACGACGCCCTGAAGCGCGTCCGGACGGGGGACGTCTGGATCTTCGAGGTGGCGGAGGAGACGGAGCGCGCGCTGGAGGTCCTCAAGCGCCAGCCCCAGGTCCGGCTCGCGGAGGCGCGCGACGGCCACATCGTGGTCTCCGTGGAGGGCGGCGAGCCGCACCTCCTCGCCCAGGCGATCCTGGCGGAGGGCCTGCGGCTCCGCGCGTTCCGCCGGGAGGACATCACGCTGGAGGACGCGTTCCTCAGGCTCACGAAAGGCGAGGTCCAGTGATCCGGGCGCTCGCGGGTTTCCTCGGGGCGGCGGCCGGCATCGACCCGGTGATGCGGAAGGAGTTCTACGGCCTCAGCCGCCGCTGGCAGACCTACGCGGGGCGGACGGCCTACGTGGGCATCCTGGCCCTGGCGGTGTGGATCCTGTGGGACTCCTTCGCGCGGGAACGGTACTCCAGCTACTCGATGTACGCGGAGCTGGGGTACATCTTCTTCGCGGGATTCAGCGGCATCCAGTTCGCGCTGATCGGGCTCTCCGCCATCGGCTCGGGCTCCGACCTCATCGCGCGGGAGGTGCGCGGGAAGACCCTGGGGATCCTGGCGATCACGCCCTTGAGCCCCTGGAGGATCGTCGCCGGGAAGTGGAAGTCCGCCATGGGATTCACGGCGATCACCCTCCTGGGGGGCGCGGGGGGCGGACAGCTCCTGGCCGTGGCGTCCCTGACGCTCTCCATGGCCGCGGCGGGGGCGGCGCTGGCGATCCTCTTCTCCTCGTTCGCGCGCACCGCCTTCCTGGGAGCCGTGGCGAGCGCGCTGGTCATCCTGGGGAGCATGCTCGTCCCGTGGGCCGTGTCCTCTCTCCTGTCCGTGCGATACCGCGGCGATGAATTCCTCGAAGCCGCGTGCTGGGTGCACCCGATCTACTCCCTGGCGATGACGATCTCGAGGGCGGGTCCCCTCCGGGGGACGAGCCTGCCGGAGTATTCCTGGATCACGGCCTCCGCGGCCTCGCTCGCGGGGGCCTTTGCGGCGCTGTGGCTCGCCTCGCTCCGGGTGAGGAAGCTCGTCCGGATGGAGCCGCGCCCCCCCCTGCTCAAGCGCGCCTTCGAGAAGCTGGACCGGATCTTCGAGGCAAGCCCCCTGGGGATCAAGCTCTGGACCGAGCGGAAGGGGGTGTGGGACCGGCATCCCTTCCTCTGGAAGGAGATGCACTCCCGCATCGGCGGCAAGTTCCGGTACTTCACGCGGATCGCGCTGGGGCTCTACCTCGTCCTGGCGGTCGTGATGGCGCTCGGCGCGGGGGACTTCACGCGATCGAGCTTCCTGCTCCCCGCCTACGCGCTCCTCATGGTCCTCTTCTACCTGGGGTGCGTGGGGGCCGGCTCCGGCGCGTTCACCGCGGAGAAGGAGGAGAAGAAGTGGGACCTCCTCCTGGCCGCGCCGATCCGCCCCGCCCCGGTGGTGTGGGCCAAGTTCGCGGGGGCGTGGCTGAGCATGGCGCTCTTCGCGGTCACGGCGGTCCTCCTGGCGATCCTGTCCGCGTACTCGCGCTCGGCCCCGGCGGTGACCCTCCTGCCGGTGGTGCTGACGACGCTCGCGTTCGCCAACTTCGTCGTCTGCATGGGCCTGTTCTTCTCGATCCTCACGGAGACCACGCGGAAGGCCCGCGGCCTCACCCTGGGCGTGGCCTTCTTCCTCCTGGTGGGGATCCCGATGATAATGGCCATCCTGGCCATGGGGAGCAGGTCCTCCTTCAGCGGGGAAGCCTTCGAGGCCTTCGTCAAGACGACGAATCCGTTCTATTTCCTCGAGTTGCTGGAGGGAGGCTACTACGGCTACGGTTACGACTACAACTACGGTCGGCTGGACACGCTGGGCGTCTACGCCGTGATGCAGGTCGTCCTCTACGGGACCGGCGCGCTCTTCATGATCATGTTCACCATGAAACGCCTGCGCCGGCTGGCCGGCCGGCAGACGGCCGCCTGAAGCCGGGGCTCGAACCCGGGACTCGCTATTCAGATCCTGCAAAATGTTGAGAACATGATATAATTCCTCTGATCCAGGGGGGTGGGTTTCGGCCGCTTCAGCGAAAAAATCAACGGGACGTCCCGCGGTCCGCGGCGTCTGTTAAGGGAGGAAGCCGCGGCATCCGGAGAGGGAGCGGCCCCCGGCCTTGAGCAAATCCGGGCCTTCGGGACACGCAGAGGAGGGCACAACAGATGGGCAGGAACGCGCGCGGTCTGGCGGTGCTGGCGGCCGGGCTCGCCTCCCTCGGGCTCCTGGCCGGGATCCTCGCGCTTGGCCGATCGCCGGCCATCGAGATCTCCCGCGCCCCCTCCGCGGCCCCGCCCGAGGCGGAACGCGGGGCGCCCGTCCCCGTGACGGACCCGGAGGTGCTCCGCGAGAGGGAGACCACGGGCCTCGACCGGGCCCGCCAGGCGGCGATGCGGGAGATCGGCATCGCCGAGCCGGAGCCGCACGCGCGCCCCTCCTTGCGGTCCCTCCCGGACGGATCGCTGGAATCGGTGGACACGCCCCTGCGGCAGAACTTCGCGGCGGGCGGGGTCACCCTCTCCTACCCTAAGGACACCCCCCTGCGCCTGAGGCTCGCGGACGTCCGGATGGGCGGCGTCCCGGTGGTGCCCCAGGGCTTCCTCGGCGACGTCCCCCCCAAGCCGCCCTGGCGGCGGTCCGCGGCGGTCGCCTACGAGCGCGGCCCGGTCCGCGAGGAATACCAGCCCTCCGCCAACGCCGTGGAGCAGGTCTTCGTGCTGGACAAGTCGGTCGAGCCGCTCCGCGCCTCCGGGGACCTCACGATCACCGTGGCCCTCGACACCCCCCTCAAGGCCGCGCCCCGCGGGCCGGAGGAGGCTCCGGAGGCGATCGAGTTCCGGCAGGCGGACGGGGACGTGCGGTACACCTACGGCGGCGCCACCGCCATCGACGCGGCGGGCCGGACGCGCGGCCTGGGCTGCGCGCTCCGGGACGGCGCGCTGGAGATGAGGCTCGACGCGGAGTTCCTGGCCAAGGCGGAATTCCCCCTCACCATCGATCCCCTCATCGGCGGGAACTTCGCGATCGACGGCACCGGCAACACGGACGCGCTCCCGGACGTGGCCTATAACCCCTTCATCGACGCGTACCTCGTCGTCTACGAGAGGAACGTCTCCTCCACCGACGGCAACATCCTCTGCGCCGTGGTGACCGGCGCCGGGACGGTGACCAGCTCCGGCGCAACGGTCAACAACTCGTCCGCCGACAACTCCCGCACCCCCAAGGTGGCCTCCGCCACGGGGACGAACCAGTTCCTGGTGGTGTGGTCGAACAAGGTCGGAGCGTTCCGGAACGAGATCCTCTGCCAGCGCGTGACGGTGACGGGCAACTTCCCCAGCAACACCGGCTCCATCCTGCAGATCCCGGACGACCCGGTCCGGGCAACCGACGATGGACGCATCCATCCGGACGTCGGATTCTGCACGACAACGAACCAATTCCTCGTGGCGTGGGAGGAGATCTGGTTGTCCAGAAATGACAACGATATCTGGGCGTGCCGCGTCTCGACGGCAGGCGTGGCGGGATCGACCATCTCCATCGACTTCGCCACCGACTGGGCCGAGTACCCGACGGTGCCTTCGAAATCCCCTAACCCGATGGGGTTGGCCTATCGGAAGACCGTAAACCTGTCCACCAACGGCACGGGCAACGGGGACATCTGGGGATCTTCCGTGGACGTGTCCGCCGAGTCGAGGACGGCCTATGTTTCCATCAGCTCCGACGGCATGAACGAGGCGGACCCGCACCTGAGCGGTTGGATTTCGTCAACCTACCCGTACACGTACCTCACCTGGGCGCGCGAGCGGACCGGGGGCGGCGACTACGACATCCTGGGCCGGAGGGTCGAATGGACGGTCTCCGGACCCTCCCCGGGCGCCCTCTTCACGGTCGACGGCACCGCCAACAACACGACCCGCCCGCGCTGTGAAGCGGGGGGCAACCCCTCGGGCGTGCCCCGGCTCGTCGTGAGCTACACCTCCGGCACCGACGTCCACGCCAAGGTCTACAATACCGCGAACGACCCCCCGATCCTACTGGAGACCCTGGTCATCTCCTCCTCGGCGGGCAACCAGGGCAACTCCGTGGCGGCCATGCGGACGACCGACGCGAAGCTCGGCGCGCTCGTGGCCTTCGAGAGCAGCATGGATATCTACGGCCAGCGCATCGAGACGGTGGTCGACCCGCCCACGATCACCAGCCCGGCGTCGCCGCTCGCCGTCGGCATGGAGGGCACGTTCTACGGCCCCGTGGGCTTCACCGCCTCGGGCGACCCGCCGATCAGCTGGAACGTGACGGCGGGCTCCCTCCCGCCGGGGATCATCCTTTCGGTGACCGGGAACTACAACGGCACGCCCACCCAGGCGGGGACCTACAACTTCACGGTGACCGCCTCGAACTCGGGCGGGACGAACAGCCGGGACTACACGCACACCATCAACCCCGGGCCGCCGTTCATCACGGGCCCGGCCTCCCCGCTCCCCGTGGGCTACGTGGGCTACCCGTACGGGCCCACCTCGTTCACCTCGACAGGCACGCCGCCGATCACCTGGACCACTTCGGGCACCCTGCCCACCGGGATCACCCTCTCCTCCGCGGGGGTTTACTCGGGGACCCCTTCGGCGGGATCGGCGGGACCGTACAGCTTCACCGCGAGGGCCACCAACGTCGCGGGCTTTGACGAGGATACCTACGTCCACGTGATCAACGACCCGACGGCACCCGCGAACATCCAGCCGCCGGCCGGCGCGCTGACGGACGGCCTGATCAGCACGGCCTATTCGGTGCAGTTCACCGCGACCGGCTCGCCGGCCAGCACCATCACGTGGACCCCCACCGGGGGGGCCCTGCCGGCGGGGATGTCCCTGACCCCGGCGGGGCTCTACTCGGGCACGCCCACCGCGACCGGCTTATACAATTTCACGATCACGGCCACCAACGCCATCGGCACTACCCCGACGGCCTACACGCACAGGATCCTCCAGATGCCCGCGATCACCTCGCCCCCGGCGGGCGCGATCACGCCGCACTGGCGCGAAGGGACCGCCCACGCCGGACTCAC
>CAYNDR010000096.1:3997-18903 GCA_964395295.1 uncultured Planctomycetales bacterium | reverse complement strand
GACCTGGGCCCCTTCGAGTCCGAGCACGGCCACGGGTCCTCCCCCATCCTCTTCGAGGGCAAGCTCATCGTCCCCAACGACCAGATCGGCGAGGGGTCCGTCATCGCCCTGGACGCCCGCACGGGCGCGACGGCCTGGAAGTGCGTCCGCCGCGGCTGTCCCAAGACGGCCTTCGGCGCCCCCTGCGTCCTGGAGCGCGAGGGCTCCCCGCCGCAGATCCTCACCACGAGCATGGCCTACGGCATCTCCGGCATCGACGCGCGGACCGGGGCCCTCCTCTGGGAGGCCCGCGTCTTCGACCGGAGGACCGTCTCCTCCCCCGTCGTGGCCGGGAACCTCGTGGTCGGGACCTGCGGCGAAGGGGGCACCGGCTCGCTGTTCGCCGTGCGCCTGGGAGGGAAGGGGGACGTCACGGCGACCCACCTGGCCTACCGGATCGACCGGGCCGCCCCGTACGTGCCCACGCCGCTCGTCGCGGGCGACCGGATGTACCTGATGAGCGACAAGGGCATCGCCAGTGGCGTGGAGGCCTCCACCGGGAAGGTCCTCTGGACCGAGCGGGTCGGCGGGAACTTCTTCGGCTCGTACGTCCTCGCCGAGGGCCGGCTCTACGTCATGTCGTGGGAGGGCGAGTGCCTGGTCCTCGAGGCGGGCGACACCTTCAAGCTCGTGGCGAAGAATCCCCTGGGGGAGGGGTCCTACAGCACGCCCTGCGTGGACGGGAACCGGCTCTACATCAAGACGTTCACCCACCTGCTCTGCGTGGGGGGAAAGTGAGATGAAGCAGGCCTTCTTCGCCGCCTTCCTGGCGGCGGCCGCCCTCATCCCCGCCCGCGCGGACGACTGGCCCATGTGGGGCGGCCGGCCCGACCGGAACCCGGTCTCGAACGAGAAGGGCCTGCCCGACGCCTGGGACGCGGCGAAGAACGTGCGGTGGACCGCGGACCTCGGCACCGAGACCTTCAGCAACCCGGTCGTGGCGGACGGCCGGATCTTCATCGGCACGAACAACGGCAAGCCCCGCGACCCCGCCGTCCGGGGCGACCGCGGCGTCGTGATGTGCTTCTCGGAGAAGGACGGCGCGTTCCTCTGGCAGGCGGTCCACGAGAAGCTCCCCACCGGGAGCGCGGAAGACTGGCCCAAGATCGGCATCAGCTCCACGCCCTCCGTCGCCGGCGACCGGGTCTACTACGTGAGCAACCGCGTGGAGCTCGTCTGCTGCGACGTCGAGGGATTCGCGGACAAGGAGAACGACGGCCCCTTCCAGGGGGAGAAGCGGGCCGGCGAACGCGACGCCGACTTCGTCTGGATCCTCGACATGCGCAAGGACCTCGGCGTCTCCCCGCTCAACGCCGCGGCCTCCTCGCCGCTCGTCGTGGGCGACCTCGTCTTCGTCCTCACCGGCCAGGGGGTGGACGAGGAGAAGCGCACGGTGAAGAACCCCGCGGCCCCGAGCTTCGTGGCCGTGGACCGGAAGACCGGGAAGGTGGCGTGGCAGGACTCCTCCCCCGGGGACCGCATCATCTCCGGCCAGTGGGGATCGCCCGCGTACGGAGTCGTGGAGGGCCGCCCCCAGGTCGCCTTCCCCGGCGGCGACGGCTGGCTCTACGCCTTCGAGCCGGAGACCGGGAAGCTGATCTGGAAGTTCAACTGCCGGGCGCACGAGAAGATCAAGGAGGACGGCAAGACGGAGACGCAGAACAATCTCGTCGCCACGCCGGTCTACGCGGGCCATCGGGTCCTCATCGCCGTGGGCGACAATCCCGAGAACGGCGACAGCCCGGGCTGTCTCCGGGCGATCGACGCGCGGGGGCAGGGCGACGTGACGAAGACCCACGAGCTCTGGCGCCTGGCGGGCAAGGACCACGGCTGCAGCATCTCGAACGTGGCGGTCCACGAGGGCCTGGCCTACTCCGTCGAGTTCGGCGGGTTCCTCAACTGCGTCGAGTTGGAGACGGGGAAGAGGGTCTGGCGGCACGACCTTCTGGCGACCATCTGGGGATCTCCCGTGGCCGCGGACGGGAAGGTCTTCCTCCGCACCGAGGACGGGCACGTGGTCGTCTTCCAGGCCGGCCGCGAGATGAAGGTCCTGGCCACGAACTCCCTGCCCGGGATCCTCAACGGGACGGTGACCGCCGCCAACGGCGTCCTCTACGTCGCGGGCCAGGCGAAACTCTACGCGGTGGCGCGGTGAAGGTCCTCCCCCTGGTGCTGGCCCTGGGCCACCTCGCCTGGGCCGGAGACCACTGGCCGCAGTGGCGCGGCCCGTCGCTGAACGGCACCTCCGATTCCACAAACCTGCCGCTCGCGTGGTCGGAGACGGAGAACGTGAAGTGGAAGGTCCCGCTCCCCTCCTGGAGCGGGTCGACGCCGTCGATCTGGGGCGACCGGATCTTCGTGGCCTCGCCTTCCGCGGCCGGCGGCGGGCCCAACGCGCCCGCGGGGAAGACCATGGCCTCGCTGAGGCGCGAAGGCCAGGACCTGCTCCTGCTCTGTTTCTCCCGGAAGGACGGCAAGGAGCTCTGGAAGACCCGCCTCTGCGGCGGGAACAGCCAGATCGGAAAGCACAACATGTCCAGCCCCTCGCCGGTCACCGACGGCAAGATGGTCTGGGCGCTCACCGGGACGGGCGTCCTGACGGGCCTCGACCTGGAGGGGAAGGTCGTCTGGCAGGAGGACCTCCAGAAGAAGTACGGCAAGTTCGGCCTCCTCTGGGGCTACGGCGCGTCGCCGCTCCTCTGGGACGAGAAGCTGATCGTGCCGGTGATGCACGGGATGAACACCGACGACCCGTGCTACATCGTGGCGTTCGAGCCGAAGACGGGGAAGGTCCTCTGGAGGGTGGATCGGCCCACCGACGCGAAGGCGGAGTCGCCCGACGCCTACGCCACGCCGATCCCGATGAAGGTCGGGGACCGCACCGACATCCTCATCGTGGGGGGCGATTACGTGACGGGCCACGACCCGAAGACGGGCCGGGAGATCTGGCGCTGCGGCGGGTTCAATCCCAAGGGCTCGGAGTGGTGGAGGACGGTGTGCTCCCCGGCGGTGGCGGGGGACATGGTCTTCGGCTGTGCCAAGCAGGGGCCGCTGGTGGCCTGCCGGGGGGGCGGCCGGGGGCTGGTGACGAAGACCCATCTTGCCTGGACGAACGCCGAGGTGGCCTGCGACGTGCCCACGCCGGTCTCGGACGGGAAGTACCTCTACGTCCTGGGCGACCAGGGATTCATGACGTGCTTCGACCCGAAGACGGGGAAGGCCCACTACCAGAAGCAGAGACTGCCGCGGGGGACGTACAGCGCGTCGCCGCTCCTCGGGGACGGGAAGATCTACGTCACCAGCGAGAAGGCGCGGACCACGGTGCTGGCGGTGGGCCCCGAGTTCAAGGTCCTCGCGGAGAACCAGCTGGACGACGACTGGACCCTCTCCTCGATCGCCGTGGCGGGGAGCGACCTCTTCCTCCGGACCTCGTCGCACCTCTACTGCATCGGGAAGAGGTGAGCCGGGGAGGCCGGGCCGGCCTCACCGGATGGGCAGGACGACCGGCGGCTTGCCTTCCGCCTGGAATTCGACCTCTTCCACGTCGTCCTTCCGGACCGCCAGCGCGAAGCCGTAGTACGTCGTGGCGGCCGGCCCCCCCTTGGAGACCTTCCGCGTGACGGCGCAGACGAGTTTCCCGGAATCCAGGACCGGCGTCTTGAACCCGACCTCGGTGAACTTGGAGCCCTCGGAATGCAGGAGGATGACCAGGGCTTCCTTGTCGAAGTCGACCTTCGCCCTTTCGACGACGTCCTTGACCTCCTTCTTGCGGACCAGGCGCGACTTGGCGACCTTGTCGAGGAACGCGGCCAGCTCGGCCTTGGTGAAGATCGCGGCGGACTGGAACTCCCCGTAGCCGTTGTCCTGTTTCGTGATGGGGACCGGCCGGAAGGGCTTCGGCGCCGGGCCGCGCTTGCCCGAGCAGGAGAGGAGGGCCAGGACCGCCGCGAGGAGGGCCAGGGATCGGATGATCTTCATGAAATAATTATATCAGGCCTTGCCCCGCTCAAGAATGAAGACGCGCAGGGCCGCGGCGGCAGCGGGTCACGAGCGCCAGGGGCGCTTGCGGTCCAGCGGGCCGGAGAGGACCTCCGCGGCGAGGGCCGCGTCCTCGCGGACCTGGAAGTCGAAAATCCCCGCGCAGGCGAAGTCGGCGCCGCTCTCGAAGGCGAACCGGAATCCGTCCCTCGGGTGGATGGCCCCGGCCGCCAGGACCTTGAAGGCGATCCACGGGCCGGCCACCTTCTTCATGAACTCGATGGTCTCTTCCGGATTGGTGCACCAGACGTTGTCTGCGGAGCGGCGGCTGATGGGGTGGAACGGCTCCCATGCCTCGCCGCGGGGGTTGAACGACCAGTAGTCCGAGCGGTGCAGGGTCTTCATGTAGAAGTCGGGCTTGAACCCCGCCTTCTCGCTGGCCGCCGGCATCTCCAGGCAGTGCGCCCCGATGCCCGCCGGGACCCCCTTGTCCTTGATGGCCTGCAGGAACTCGCCCACGAGGCCGATGCGGCCGTCCTGGACGAGGGCGTCCGCCATGCTGCCCTGGACGTAGGCGCCAACCACGCCGTTGTCGAGGGCTTTCTCGAGATCCTCCTTGAAGGCCGCGACGCTTGCCGCGGGGGGCTTGATCTGCATGATCCACTGCATCCGGCCGCCCCGCTTGCGGTAGGCGTTGATGAGCCGGACGGTCTGGTCGTCCAGTCTCAGGATGGTCGTGTTGATCCCGCTCTCCTCGCAGAGCGCCCAGGTCTCCTGGATCTTGTCGTCCGTGAAGTAGCGCCGCACCAGGGGCGAGAGGTAGAGGAGGTCGCGGCTGTGGGCGTTGCCGCTGGTCAGGTTGCCCCCGACGATCAGGCGCGAGATCTCGAGCTTGCCGATCCTGCCCGTGGGCATCTTGCGGGCCGGGGCGGGCGGCTCCTGCGGCGGCGCCTTCCGCCCCATCCACGAAAGGAGCGCCCGCTCCTCGAGGCTCAGGGCGGCCGCGGGCCCCACGGCCGCGGCGTTCGCCAGGAATCCGCGGCGGCTTAGGATCTGGTCCATGGGGAGCAGGATATCAAACTATTTCGCCGGGGAGAACACCTCCTGGGTGTCGATCTCCGACTCGCCCCGGGTCTTCGATCCCGCGGCGATGTAGACCCGGTCCTTCCACACGATGGCCTGCGTGCCGTGCCGGCCCTGCTTCATGGGCGCCAGCGCCCGCCAGGTGTTCTTCGTGACGTCCAGGGCCTCGGTGTCGGCGTGCGCCTTGGGCTGGTCGCTCTCGCCGCCCATGACGAGGATCTCGTTGCCGAGCACGGCCGCGGCCGGGGCCGCGCGGCCCGTGGGCAGTCCCGCGGGGAGCGTGGACCACGTGCCCGCGGAGAAATCGTAGACGTCCACTTCCTTGATGGTCTGCGCGAAGAACTTCCATGTCCCGCCGGAGTCCCGGCCGCCCAGCGCGTAGAGCCTGTCGCCCACGACCACGGCGGGGAAATGGTCCCGCGCGCGGGGGGCGTCGGCGAGGGGGGTCCACTTCCCGGCCTCCGGATCGAACTCGTCGAGCCACGCCTGGCACTTGGCGTGGGGGCCGTGGCCTCCGACGATCCCGCCCGCGACGTAGATCTTCCGCTTGTAGACGGCCGCGCCGGCCGCCCCGCGCCGCCGCTCGGCGGGGAGCTCGGGGCCCTTCTTCCACTCGTCCGCCTTCGGATCGTAGACATAGACGTTCTCGATCCCCTTCTCCTTCGGGTAGTTGTCGGTGAACGCCCCGATGGCGTAGATGAGGCCGTCGAGCTCCACCGCCTGGAAGTGGTGGATCTGGAACGGCGGTTTCGCGCCCGTGGTCCAGGTGTTGTCCTCGGGATTGAAGGCCTGGGCCGGCCGTTCGAAGCGCCCGCCTACGAGGTGGAACTTCTCCCCCGCGCGCACGTAGGCGTTCTCGTAGCGCTTGGCGGGATTGTTCGTCGTGGCGAGCGTCTGCCACTCGCCCGCGGGCCCGGCCTGGGCGAGGAGCGCCGCCAGGACCCAGAGGTTTCTCACAGGCTCCACCCCTGGCGGTATTCCGGGCGGATGAGCTTCTGCGCGGCGGCGGAATTCGCGGCCTTGAGGTTCTCGCGGTCCCAGGCGAGCCGCTCCCCGGTGCGGAGCGCCACGTTTCCCAGCAGGATCGTCTCGGTCACGGGGCCGGTGAAGACGAAGTTGGCCCCCGGCGCCTCCTTGGATCCCTTGCAGGCCTCGATCCACTCGCGGTCGTGGCCGGGCGAGCGCGGGAGGGTCTTGGCGGGCGGCTCGAAGTCCTTCTGCCGGGACTCCGGCAGAAGCACCGGGTTGTCGCCGTTGAAGCCGCACAGCATGGAGCCCTTGTCGCCGATGAAGAGGAGGCCCTCGGCGCGCATCTTGTCCTTAGGCCCGAAGTCGTCGGGGCGCGGCGGCTTGAGGCCGCCGTCGTACCAGGTGACCTTCACGGGGGGCAGGCCGCCCCCCTCGACTCCGCTCGGGGCAGGTCGGGCGGGGAAGGAGAAGTGCATGGCGCAGGCCTTGGGGTAGGCCTCCGCCACGGCCTCCGACGAGCTGGACTCGACGGCCGAGGGGGCCTCGAGCTTGAGGACGCGGAAGATCGTGTCGAAGCTGTAGCAGCCCATGTCGCCGATCGCGCCGCCGCCGAAGTCGTGCCAGCCGCGCCAGTTGAAGGGGTGGTAGATGGAGTGGAAGGGGCGCTCGGGGGAGGGGCCCAGCCACAGGTTCCAGTCCATGCCCTCCGGGACGGCCGGCTGCTCCTTGGGGCGGTCCACGCCCTGGGGCCAGAAGGGGCGGCTCGACCAGTTGATGGCCTGGCGGACCGCGCCGATGGCGCCGCCCCAGACGTACTCGCAGAGGACCCGCGTGTGCTCGGAGGCCTGGTTGACGACCGCGACCTGGGTGGCCACGCCGGTCTCCCGGGCGACCTCCGCCATGCGGCGCGCCTCGTGGACGGTGCGGGTCATGGGCTTCTGGCCGTAGACGTGCTTGCCCTTCCTCATCGCGGCGATGGCGATGGCGGCGTGCGCGTGGTCGGCGGCGCCCACCACGACGGCGTCCACGTCCTTTTCCTTGTCGAGGAGCTCGCGGAAGTCGGCGTAGGCGGCGCAGCCCCTGAACGAGCCGGCCTCCTTCTGCTTCGCGTAGTAGGCCTCCACGATCTGCCGCGCCGGTTCGCGGCCGCAGGTGCCGGCGGTGGCCTTCACCGTGCGGGTGAGGTCGATGGGATGGTTGGGGCTCAGCCACTCCCAGCCGGAGCCGGTCTTGAGGAGCTTGCGGACGGAATTGCAGAACTCGTTGTGGCCCCACTGGGGGTAGTCGGAGCTCTGCTTGTTGGGGTCGCAGACGGCGACTCCCTGGACGTCCGGCTGGCTGAGGAAGTTGAACATCACGCGGAGGCCCTGGGAGCCCGTGCCGATGAAGGCGATGTTGACCTTGCCGCTGGGAGGGACGTGGCCCGCTCCGCCGAGGAGCCGGCGGGGGACGACGAGGCAGGCGGCGGCGGTCCCGGCGCCCTGCAGGAAACGGCGGCGGGAGTGGGGCGCGTTCATCGTCATTTTCGTCCTCCTTGGCGGGGCCACCCACGCCCCCTGTATAATCTACAAGGGTTCCCCATGATTGTCACATCCGCGGTCTTCATCCTCTGGCTGGTCCCGCCCCAGGACGATCTATCGCGGGAGGTGCAGGACCTGGTGCAGAGGCTCGATGACGACTCCGTCGAGGTCCGCGAGGGCGCCGAGAAGAAGATCTCTTCCCTGGCGAAGGAGGCCCTGCCTTTCCTGGAGGGGGCGGGAAAGACGGCCTCGGTCGAGGCGAGGGAACGGCTCCGGCGCGCCATTGCGGGGATTCGGCAGCGCGAAGATTTGCTAGCCCGCTGCCGCCCGCCGTCCCTGATCACACTGGATGCCGTGGACCGGCCCCTCCGGGAGGTCTTCGGCGGGATCGCCCGTCAGTCGTCGACTCCCCTGGACTTCTCGAAGGTCCCCGCCGGGGAAAAGGTGACGGTGCGTCTCGACAAGGTCCCTTTCTGGAAGGCCATGGACGAGGTCTGCCGGACGCACGGGCAGGTGTCGTTTTTCGACGAGGGGGATGGACTCGTCCTGAAGAAGTGGAAGTATCTTCAAAGGCCCCTGGGCTTCTCCGGACCGATGGCCGTGTTTCGGGAGGGGCTGGGCCGCCGTAATGGGGTGCAGGTCGTGACCCTCGGATTCCGGGTGCGATGGGAGAAGGGATCCTGTCCGGATGCCGTGGGATTCCAGCTCTTCGAGGTCCGCGACGGCCGGGAGTCCCTCCTGAAGTCTTCTTCGGATCGGAAGACGGACAGCGGCGAACCCTTTGACCGCTGCTTCAATCGGTCCCAGGGCTTCCGTGACCTCTTTGTCTTCGTGGACGAGGTCCCGGTCCAGGATCCGCCGCCGTTGACCCGGTTCAAGGTGGTGGTCCTGGCCCATTTCATCCTGGAGTACTCCAGCGTGGCGTTCGAGAACCCCGAGGCGATGGGGGGATTCAAGGGAAAGAGCGGCGGGATCGACATCCTTGGCGGTCGGTGCGGCCGGGAAGGGGAGAACGTTCAGCTCGCGTATCTTCTGGGGGCGCATGAGCTCGCTCCCGGCGTGATGTCCGTCCTGGAGATCCGGGCACGGGACGAGAAGGGGGTGGAATTCCCGCTGATGACCCTGGATTGCCGAGGGGGCGCGGGCAATCCCGACCCCATGGCCGCTTCCCATGATGTCAGGCTGCCGAACGGATTCCAGGGCAGGATCAGGGAACTGTCCTTCCGGGTGCCGAAGCGAGTCCACGAGGTGCGGATGGAGGTCGACGTGAAGGACTGCCCCCTCACGTTCCCCTGACCTTCAGCGGTGGTAGGCGTCCCTGTGGATCTTCTCCCTCGGGAGGGCCTTCGCGGGGATGCCTTTCGGATGGACGGCGGGGACGCCCACCGCGACGATCGAGAGCACCTGGAGGGGCTTGGGGATGCCCAGGAGCCGCCGGACGCAGGCGTCCGCCGACTCCGCCGCGTCGTGAGGCCGCATCCGGATCTGGACCCAGCACGAGCCCAGCCCGAGGGACGCCGCCGCCAGGTGCGCCAGGATCGACGCGATCGAGCAGTCCTCGATCCACGTGTCCGCCTGCCGGGGATTCCCGCACACGACGATCCCGAGCGTCGCCCCCGCGAGGAACTCGGAGCCGTGAGGCTTCGCCCGGGCGAGCTTCCCGAGCGCGGCGCGGTCCGTCACGAAGACGAATTCCCACGGGTTCAGGCCGCGGGAGGAGGGCGCCCGCAGGACCGCCTCCTGGAGGAGCCGCAGGGCCTCCGGGGCGACCTTCCGCTTCCGGCAGCGCCGGACGCTCCGGCGCCGGCGGAGCAGGCGGACGAAGCGGGTCATGTCGTCTTAATCGTCGAGATACCCCATCGCCTTGAGCGTTTCGTCGAATCCGGGGGGGAGATCGGCGGGCGGCTTTCCCGCGTCGCGCGCCGCGCGGCGGAGCATGTTGCGGAGCAGGCGCTCGGCCGGGGGATTCGCGCCGAGGTTCTCGCGGAGGCGGAGCGTGTTCAGGGTGAACGAACCCGCCCCGAGCCGGTGGATCGACACGAACAGGCCGGAGGAGTACCCCAGGGCCGCGTTGATCCCCCCCGCCACCGCCTCGCCGTCGTCCAGGCCCGTCCACGCGGCGTCCGGGATGACTTCGCGGTAGAAGGTGTAGTCCATCAGGCCTGGCGCCGGAAGGCCGTCGAAGACGGGGTGCCGCCGCGCCCACTCCTCCTTGTGGTAGAGCCAGGAGGGGAGCTGCTTGATCGATCCCTTCTGCGCGAGCGGCAGCCAGCCCAGCGGCTTGTCCCCCTTCTTGAAGACCGAGGGCGAGAGGAAGACGGCGGCGGAGCCGCGCGCGATCCGCCGCGCCAGCTCGCGGAAGGCCTCGGCCTTCGCGGGGGGCGGCGTCGAGGAGACCAGGAAGACCTCCCGCGCCGCCGGAGCCGGCACGGAGAACGGCCGCGTCCGGACGCCGCGCTCCGCGAGCCACTTCGCCAGCCCTTCGTCCTCCCCGAAGAGGGTGACCTCCGCCTCCACCGCCGGCATCTCCGCCGGGTCGGCGACGTAGAACTCCACGTCTCCGCCCGCCGCGGCGGCCCCCCGCTCGAAGGCCGCCAGGAACCGATAGCGGCCCGGCGGCCCGTCGATCGTCACCTCTTCCGAGAAGACGGGCCTCGCGAAGGGACGCCCGGATTTCTCGGGCACCTCCACCTCGATCCGGCGCTCGAAGGCGGGCGCGTTGTCGGGCCCCACGACGAGCAGACGTGCGGGATGCTTCCCGGGCGCCAGCGCGTCCTCGTCCGCGAGCACCGCCTCGAGCTTCACGGGGGTCTTCCGGTAGACGTTCACGGGCTCGACGAAGAGGCACCACCGCAGAGGAGCGAAGCCGTCGGCGACGGCGTCGAACGTCCCGGGCTTGAACTCGCGGAACGTGGTCCAGAGCCCCTCGCCCGTCATCCCCTGGTCCACCGTGCCGGTGAGGCTGTAGCCCACGACGTTGGGATTGGCGCGGATCGCGTTGAGACCGAGGAGCCGCTGGGCGGCCATGCGGGCGTTGCTCGCCTGGAAGAAGTCCTCGGGCCGGACGAAGGCCTCGGAGAGCTTCCAGCGCTCCCAGTCGGCCATGAAGCGGTCGAGCTGGGCCCGGTAGAACTTCGCATCCTCCGCCTCCTCCTTCCCGAGCCGCTCGTAGTGGCGCGCCGCGCGCACGAGGTCCACGGCGCTCCCGATCCCGTACTCGGAGAGGAAGACGGGCTGGCGCCCGGCGCTCAGGGTCCGCAGAGTCCGGATCACCCCCGCGGTATGCGGCACGCGCTGGTAGGGGTGCTGGTCCCCGAGGACGTCCTCCCACACGGCGGAGCCGGGATTGCTGAGGCTCCCGATGGCGACCTCCCGCATTCCCCTGGCGAACGGCGCGAACGAGGCGGCATCGGGCTTCGGCCCGGGCTTGAGCTGGCCGCAGCTCCAGGGCCCGCCGGGATTCTTCTCCACGGAGCAGTCGCGGGCGGCATCGTGCGTCTGCCCGGCCGCCGTGACGGCGAACGCCAGGGCCGTGGTGTCGGCGCCGTAGTTCCCGTTGCCCCGGCCCACGGCGCAGGCCAGCGTGTCGCCCGCCTTGACCTCCGCCGCGCCCCGGTACTCCTGCTTCATCCCCTGCCCGTTGAGGTTGATGAAGCCGTCGAAGAGGGCGCGGCCGTTGTGGAGGACATGGACGTCGGTCGTGGCCTTCTCGGCGATGCTCGTGAAGACGGCGGAGACCTCCGCGCGGCCGTCGGCAGGCGCGGTCCAGCGGACCGCGGCGTATTCGCCGTTGCGTCCGGGATGGAAGGCGAGCTGGCCGGGCGCCCAGGTGATCCCGAGGGCCTGGATGATCCGGTCCGTGCCGTTGCGCGTGACGCAGGGGTCGGTGCGGTCGGGCGGCCGCCAGACCTCGATGCCGCTGACGCCGCCGCCGGCGTTGTCCCAGCGGCCGCTGTTGAGCATCACGAGGCGCGAGTCGTCGAGCGCCCGCACCTCGGGCAGGAGACGGACGGCCTCGCGGAAGACGGGCCCGTCGTGCGTCTCGTTGAGGAGCCCCCAGATCGTGAGGCTCGGGTGGCTGCGGTCGCGGCGGACCATGCCGAGGATCGAGTCGGCGAGCCTCCGCTTCATGTGGGGGGAGTCGGCGAGGCACCAGGCCGCGTAGCACTCCTCGTAGACCATGAGGCCGATCTCGTCGCAGAGGTCGAGCTGGTACCGGCGGGCGACTCCCGAGATGAAGCGGATGGCGTTGAAGCCCATCGTCTTCGCGTTGAGGAGGTCGCGGCGGAGGAAGTCGGGATCGTGGGGGAGCTCGAGTCCCACGGGACAGCAGTTCCCCGTGTGGGAACAGCGCAGGTAGATCCGCCGGCCGTTGAGACGGAAGGCCCCGTCCTGGAAGCGGAAATCGCGGAAGCCGCAGCGGACGGAGGACTCGTCGAAGGAGGGCGGCTTCTCGGCGCGGACGCGCACGGTGACGCGGTAGAGGTACGGGTCGTTGAGGTCCCAGGGACGGGGATTCCCTATCTTAAGCTGGGCCTCCACGAGGGTGTCACCGGGGGGCAGGTCGCGCTCGATCCTCTTGACCGCGGCCGTCTCGCCGCTTGAGGCGGGGGCCGCGATGAACTCGATGCGGGCGGGGGCGGCCTCGGCGGCGTTGCGGAGATTGGCCTGGACGCGGATGATCCCCGTCTTCCCGTCGGCACGCGCGAAGACGTCCTCCACGCGCACCGCGGGCGCGAGGAGCAGTTCGACCGAGTCGATGATGCCCCCCTGGTCCCAGGCACTGCCCGGGGAGTAGGGGAGGGCCTTGTTGCGGTGGGGGGTCTCGTTGAGGACGATGCCGTCGATGCGCTGGTGGGTGGGGTTGAGGACGCGGACGGCGAGGCGGTTGGCGTCGCCCGGCTTGACGGCGCCGTCGGCGTCGAGGACGAAGGGGGTCTCGCCGCCCTCGTGTTCGCCGATTTTCGTCCCGTTGAGCCAGACTTGCGCGAAGTAGTCCACGGCCCAGAAGCGGAGGAGGGTACGGCCGCCGGGCCGGTCGTTGGCGGGGGCGCGGAAGTCCTTCCAGTACCACGCGACGCCGTGGCAGTCCGGGAAGGCATCCTGGATGATCCAGGGGACTTTCGTGCGTTTCGCGTCGGGCCTCGGGGCGCGGAACCACTCCTCCTCGCGGCCGGCGTTCTTCGGGTCGGGGGCGAGGAGCCAGTCGTCGCCGTCGAGCGGGACGACGGCGGTGGGCGGCTCGGCCTGGGGGAGGGAAAAAGCGAGGACGAGGGCGAGGGGGATCATGCCCGGAGGTTCGCAGAATCCCGGGGGGGATGCAACTGCTTTTGGCGGCGCTACGGCCCCGCGACGAGCTTCTCCGCCTCCGGGGGCATCTCCGACTTCGCCGCGTCGATGTCCTTGAACTCGAAGGTCCACCGGAGCGTCACGTCGACCTCCCGCCCGTCCAGCGAACCCCGGATGCGCTGGTCGAGGACCACGCGGCTCACCCGGCTCTCCGCCCCCACCCGGACCTTCAGCTGTGCCGTGACCTCGGGATTCTGGAGCTTCTGGAGCTCGCGCCGGAAGATCACGCTCTTGCGGGCCGCCTCCTCCGTGAGGCTGCCGGAGTAGACGTCCTCCTCGCCTTCCCGCGTCTTCTCGACCTTCGTCAGGGCTTCCTGGGCCTTCCGGAAGAGCTCGTGGGGCGGCCTGAGCGCGCGCACCATGGCCAGGATGACGCGGTACGTCGCCTGCGGCGGGGCCTGGGGGGCGACCTCCTCCAGGGTCTGCCATTCCCCGCCGCCGGGCTGGACGGCCGTCCGGTCGCCCCGGCGCGCGACGCGTCCCTCCTCGCCCACGGTGTAATACAGCCCCTTGGCCGCCTCGAACGTCCCGTCGAAGCGGGGGACCGTGACCGGCTCCGGGGCGCCCGTGATTTCCAGGTTCACCGAGAACCGGTAGCTCGTGTATCCCTGCGCCTTCCGGGCGGCCTCCGCCAGGCCCTCGCCCTGCTGTGCCGGGACCGGGATCAGACCCGCCGCCAGGAAAATCGCGCCGGCCAACGTCTCCATGGATCACCTCCCAAGCATTCCTGCAATGAAGTCTATGGTCCCTCCGGATCCGCGCAAGGGTTTCCCGGCCAACGGCGGGGAAAGGCCGGCGAACGGCAGGACCGGCAGGTCCAAGGGAGGCTGATGGAGGACTCTCCGGCGCCCCTTCGGGTAGAATGAAGGCGGTCATGGAAAAGGCCACGAAGATCCTCATCCGCTCCATTGCGCCCACGGTGATGCTCTCCCTGGTCCTGTCGCTCCTCTTCCTCGCCCGCGACATCGGTTCCCTCCGGCGCCGCTGGACGGGCCGCCTCTACCTGGTCCTCGTGTTCGGGTTCATCTCGTCGCTCGGACTGCTGGGCCGGATTCCGATCCGGAACGCCCACCTGGACACGGCGATCCTGGTGGTCCTCGTGGCGGGCCTGTACGGCGGGTTCGCCGTGGGGGTGGGCGCGGCGGCCGTGGGCTCCCTCGTGAAGCTGGCGGTGGTCCCGAGGACGGGGAGCTTCGTCCTCATCACGCTGCTGGCGGGCGCGCTGGGCGCCGTGGTCCACCATCTCCGGAAGGGCCGGCCCGTCCCGCCCGCGGGCGGATTCCTGGCGGGGACCGGCGCGGGCGTCCTGCAGGGGATCCTGACGGCGGCGCTCCTGAAGGCGCCGGTCACGGGCGCGGAGGTGCTCGTCGGCCTCCGGAAGGGGAAGGACACGCGCCACGTCCTCGATCCCGCCGGGATCGATTTCTTCCGGGCCGAGGGGGACGGGTGCGCCTGCCGGGCGCGCGGCGAGACCTACGAGGTCCGCATGGCGCTCGGGGACCTGGAGGCCCTGCTCGCCGAGCGCGGCTTCATGCGCGTGCACCGCTCGTACCTCGTGAACCTGGGGCGGGTCGTCGAGATCGTGCCCTGGTTCGCCGGCGAGGTGATGCTCAAATTCTCCGCCGCGGAGGAGCCGGAGGTCCCGGTAGCCCGGCGGCAGGCGGCCGACCTCAAGCGCCGCCTCGGGTGGAAGTGAAGACGGCCCGGGGGGCCCAGCGCCCAGGCCCCCTCCCCGCGAGGTCCGGGCGTTATATAAATGCCCGGACCGGCACTCACCTGCGGGAGGGAAGGCCATGATCCGATCCGTCGTCCTCGCGCTTCTCCTCGCCGCCGGCCCCGGCGCGCCCGCCGCCGACTTCACCGTGGCGCCGGCCGGCAGCGACGCGAATCCGGGCACCGCCGACAAGCCCTTCGTCACCCCCGCCCGCGCCGTCGGGGCCGTCCGGGCCCTCGCCGCGGCGGGGCTGA
>CAYNDR010000096.1:0-3987 GCA_964395295.1 uncultured Planctomycetales bacterium | reverse complement strand
TCACCGTCGAGGTGAAGAAGGACGTCCGCGTCGCCTTCCGAGCCGGGACCTACGAACTCGCCGCCCCCCTCGTCTTCACGCCCGCCGACTCCGGCACCGCAGAACATTCCATCACCTATGCGGCCTGGCCCGGCGAGGCCGTGGTCCTCAGCGGCGGCCGGCGGATCGCGAACTGGAGGAAGGGCGAGGGCCGGCGATGGACCGCGGAGTTCCCCGATGTCAAGGCGGGGAAGCGTTTCTTCCGCCAGCTCACCGTCGACGGCCGGCGCGCCCCCCGCGCCCGCTGGCCCGAGGAGGACGGCCGCCTCCGCATCGCCGCCGTGGCGAACGGGGTCAAGGCCTTCACCTTCAACATGCCCCTTCCGAAAGACAGCCTCGGCGGCCAGGACGCCGAGATCGTGGTCTACGAGAACTGGGCCGTCTCGCGCGCCCTCGTCGTCTCCTCCGACGAGAAGCAGGTCGCCACCGCCACCGCCGTGGGCTGGATCGGCCACGGGGACTACACCACGGCGAGCCCCGGCAAGCCCGCCTTCATCGAGCACGCCCGCTCGTTCCTCGACCAGCCGGGCGAGTGGTTCCTCGACCGCGCCGCCGGCGTCCTCACCTACTTGGCGGCCGACGGGGAGGACCCCGCGAAGACGGTCGTCGTGGCCCCCGCCCTCGAACAGGCCGTGAAGATCGCCGGCACGAAGGAAAAGCCCGTCCGCAACCTCCGCTTCGAGGGCCTTTGTTTCGAGCACACGGACTTCCCCCTCCCCGCCTTCGGCTACTCCGAGATCCAGGCCGCCCACTACGGCACGAGCACGAAGGAGCGGACGTGGGTCCAGCCCGTCTCGATCGAATGCGTCTACGCCGAGGGTTGCCGGTTCGAGCGCGGCCGCTTCGCCCATCTCGGGGCCTCGGGGATCGGCTTCGGCCCCGGGTGCCGGAAGAACGCCGTCGTCGGATGCCTGATCGAGGACATCGGCGGGAACGGAGTGATGATCGGCTGGCGCGGGGCGGGGAAGCTCAAGGCGGGCGCCGAGGGGGCGCTCGACGCCGACTGGGACGACCCGGCCGACGCGCCCGCCGGGAACGAGGTCTCCAACTGCCGCCTCCGGCTCTGCGGGGCGGACAGCCGCGGCGCGGTCGGCGTCTTCGCCTGCTTCTCCGCCGACACGCGGATCGCCCACAACCTCATCCATGACATGCCCTACACGGGCGTCTCGATCGGCTACCGCTGGAACACGACGCCGACCTCGCAGGTCCGCTGTGTCGCCGAGTACAACCACATCCACGACGTCATGAAGAGGCTCGCCGACGGCGGCGGGATCTACACGCTCGGGTTCCAGCCGGGGACGGTCCTGCGCGGGAACCACATCCACGACGTCCACCGCAGCGCCTTCGCCCACGGCGGCGCGCCCAACAACGGCTTCTTCGTCGACGAGGGCAGCAAGGGATTCCTCTTCGAGGCGAACGTCGTCCACGCGACGTCGGGCGACGCGGTGCGGTTCAACAACTGCCGGCGGGAGTGGCACGAGTGGAAGGACAACCTCTTCAACCTCCCGGTCCCGCGTCGGACGAAGGGCAGGACCGGGAACGCCCTCGACTGCACCGGCGGGGGCGGGTCGCTCGAGGTCCCGCACGCGGCGGCGCTGGAGCCCGCCCAGCTCACGATCGAGGCGTGGATCCTGATCTCCGGCTATCCCGCCGGCGAGGACCCGCGCCGGTGGGTCGTGAACAAGAACGGCAACGAGTGGGCCGACGGGCACTACGCCCTCGTCATCCAGGGGAAGCAGGCCGGGGCGTACCTCAACATCGGCGGCGGGCAGGCCAACGCGATCGAGGCGGTGAGCGACAAGGACGTCCTCAAGCTCGGCCAGTGGCAGCACCTCGCGATGACGTTCGACGGCGCGGCGCTCAAGGTCTACTGCGACGGCGTCCCCGCGGCGGCGAAGGCGGCGGGCAAGAGGCGCAATCCGGGCGGCGGGCCGCTCGTGATCGGCCGGCGCGTGGACGGCCACGGCCCCTCGCAGTTCAAGGGCCTGATCGACGAGGTGCGCGTCTACGGGCGGGCGCTCTCGCCCGCCGAGGTCGCGGGCCGCGCGAAGGCGTCCGGTTCGGTCCCTTCGGGGTGCGTGGGGACGTGGAGCTTCGACGAGGCCGCCGACGCGCCGTCGGCGGTCGAGAAGGCCGCGGAGAAGGCGGGGCTGGAGCCGGAGTACCGGAAGCTGTTGATCAAGGAGTGAGGGAGGATGCATGACGCCCGCGGGCTGTGAGCGCGCCCTCGCCGTCCTCCTGCGCGTGACGGCCGCGGTGATGGCCACGGCGATCGTCCCGGCCGTGATGCCGCTCGCGTGGATGGACGCGGCGCACCGGTGGCTGGGGATGGGGCCCCTGCCGCGGGGACCGGTGGTGGAGTACCTCGCGCGGACGCTCTCGGCGTTCTACGCCTTCCACGGGGCGCTCCTGTGGATCTTCGCCGGGGACGCGGCCCGCTACGCGCCCGCGATCCGGTTCTCGTTCGGCGCCGGCCTGGTCTTCGGCGCGGCGGTCCTGCTCGTGGATGCCCGGGCGGGCCTGCCTCTGCGGTGGATCCTCGCGGAGGGCCCGTTCGTGATGGCGCTCTCCGCGGCGGCGCTCCTGCTCCTTGCCCGGGCGGTCAGACCGTCGCCCGGATCGCCTCGGCCTTGGGACGGGAGTGCTCCAGGGCGGCCTTGACGAAGCCGCGGAAGAGCGGGTGGGGCGCGAGGGGCTTCGACTTGAACTCGGGGTGGAACTGGACCGCCACGAACCACGGGTGGTCCTCGATCTCGACCATCTCCACGAGGTCCCCTTCCGGCCAGATGCCCGAGAACCGCATCCCCTTCTCCAGGAAAAGGCCGCGGTAGGAGTTGTTGAACTCGTAGCGGTGCCGGTGGCGCTCGGCCGCGGCCTCCTTCCCGTAGCACTCGAAGGCGCGGGAGCCGCGCTCGATCCGGCAGGGGTAGCTCCCCAGGCGCATCGAGGCGCCCTTCCGGTCCACCGACCGCTGTCCCTCCATGAGGTGGATCACCGGGTGGGGCGTCTTCCCGTCGAACTCCGTGGAGTGGGCGCCCTCGAGGCCGCAGACGCCCCGCGCGAACTCGACGCAGGCCACCTGCATCCCCAGGCACAGCCCGAAGTAGGGGATCCGGTTCTCCCGGGCGTACCGCGCGGCGAGGATCTTGCCCTCGACCCCCCGGCCCCCGAACCCCCCCGGCACGAGGATCCCGCCCACGCCCTCCATGAAGGGCTCCATCCCGCGCCGCTCCACCTCCTCGGAGGAGACCTTCTTCACGTTCACGCGGCAGAGGTGGGGGACCCCCGCGTGCGCCAGCGACGCCCAGATCGACTTGTACGCGTCCTGGAGGTCGAGGTACTTGCCCACGACGGCGACCGTGACCTCGTGCTGAGGGCTCCGCAGGACCTCCAGCATCTCCTTCCACCGCGCGAGGTCGGGTTTCCGGGCCGGGAGCCCGAGCTTGCGGGCGATGATCTCGTCCACCTTCTGCTCGTGGAGCATGACGGGGATCTGGTAGATCGAGAAGTCCACGTCCTTCTCCTCGATCACCGCCTCCCGCGGCACGTTGCAGAAGAGCGCGATCTTGGCGCGCGCGTCCTCCGTGAGGGGCACCTCCGTGCGGCAGACCAGGATGTCCGGGATGATGCCGATCTCCCGGAGCTTGCCCGCGGACTGCTGGGTGGGCTTGGTCTTGAGCTCGTGGCTGGCGCGGAGGTAGGGGATGAGGGTCAGGTGCACGTAGAGGGCGTTCTCGCGGCCCGCCTCCAGCCCGTACTGCAGCACCGCCTCGAGGAAGGGGAGGCTCTCGATGTCGCCCACCGTCCCGCCGATCTCGGTCACCGCCACGTCCACGCCGGCCCCGGCGGCCTTGCGGACCGCCTCCTTGATCTCGTTGGTGATGTGGGGGATGACCTGCACGGTCTGCCCCAGGTAGTCCCCGCGGCGCTCATTGGCGATCACGGAGC
>CAYNDR010000095.1:15622-18908 GCA_964395295.1 uncultured Planctomycetales bacterium | reverse complement strand
TGTGGGAATCCTTCGAAACGCTGTCCAAAGTGGCCGTGGCGGCCAAGTCGCCGGACCGTGGTTCTCTATGGTGGGCCGTAGAGGACTTGAACCTCTGACCTTCTGCGTGTCGAGCAGACGCTCTAGCCAACTGAGCTAACGGCCCGGACGATCGACAGTGTACCCCGACCCCCAGGCCAGTCAAGAGGATTTCCCCCCAATCCCCTCTCCCATGGGCTATAATCATATTCGCCGTTGGGAGAGAGGGGGGGAATCCGTGAGACATGCCGCCTTCGCGGCGGCCGTGGGCGCCGCCATCGCCGGATGCGCCGTGCCGCCTGCCGCCACCACCTGGCCCGACGACCTGCCGCCGCGCGACGCCTTCGCCCGCGCCTGGGAAGCGGATCCGGAGAACCAGAAACTCCAGGCCCTCGATCCGTACCTCGCCTGGGTCCGCCTCTTCTACGCCGGCAACGCCTTCGCCCCCGGATGGGCCGCCTCCTCCCTCAGCCTCCTCAGGGATCTCCCGGAGGACGGCCGCCGCTCCCTCGCCCCGCGCCTGGACGGCCTCGCACGGCTCCTGTCCGCGGACTGGGCCAAGGACAACCGGCGCCGCCGCGTCACCAGCGATCTCCTCGCCCTCTGGGGCGCCGCCCTCCGGCGCGCCCGCGCCCGCCAGCGCGTGCCCGACACGGTCGACCGGATCGCCGAGGATGCCCGCGCCCTCCTGGACGGCGCCCTGAAGCCGGACGAGATCGCCGCCGCCCGCTACGACGACCTCCCCTTCGCCCGGCCCTAGCCCCTTGACCTCCCCCGGCCCCCGTCCTACACTCGGGCTCCATGCACGAGCGCGCCGAGGACAGGCCGGCCCCCGGCCAAGTCGTCCGCACCAGCTTCTCCGTCGAGAAGCCCCTCCTCGACGCCTTCGAGAGGCTCGCCCGCGCCCGCGGCGCCGCCAACCGCTCCGAGTTCTTCCGCGACCTGGTCCGCGAGAAGCTCGTCGAAAAGGAATGGAAGGAGGACCGCGTCTGCCTCGGCACCCTCACGATCCTCTACGACCACACCAAGCGCACCCTCTCCGAGAGGCTCGTCAAGCTCCAGCACGGCCACTACCACTCGATCCTCGCCTCCACCCACGTCCACCTGGACCACGACCTCTGCGCGGAGGCCATCCTCGTCCGCGACAAGGCCAGCCGCATCCGCGCGATGGCCGACCTCCTCGCCCGCCAGAAGGGCGTCCTCCACGCCGCCCTCTCCCTGGGCTCCCTCGGCCGCGGCCTCCCCTAGGGCCGGCTTGACACGGGCCTCCCCCCGGCCGTACTATGTATTTGCGGATCGTAATACCGGCCGAGGACGAATCCCCGTGCACATGGGCAACGAACTGCTGACGCTCCCCGCGGCGGGCGCCCTCTTCGCCGGGGCCGGCGCCGGCATCGCCTTCTCCTCCGCGAAGGCCCGCCGCGGCCTCGACGAGCGCCGCGCCCCCCTGCTGGGGGTCCTCGGCGCCTTCGTCTTCGCCGCCCAGATGGTCAACTTCCCCGTCCTCCCCGGCACCAGCGGCCACTTCCTCGGCGCCGCCCTCCTGGCGATCCTCCTCGGCCCGCACGCCGCCGCCCTGGGCATGGCCGCCATCGTCATCGTCCAGTGCCTCGTCTTCCAGGACGGCGGCCTCCTCGCCCTCGGCGCCAACCTCCTCAACATGGCCCTCGCCGCCCCCTACGTCGCCTGGGCGGCCTTCCGCGCCATCGCCCCCGCGGCCGGGGAGCCCGGCCGCGCCCGCTTCTACGCCGCCAGCTTCGCCGCCGCCATGGCCTCCGTCCTCGCCGGCGCCCTCCTGGTCCCCCTGGAGGCCGCGGCCTCGGGCGTGGTCCGCATCCCCCTGCCCGTCTTCCTCGGCACCATGGCCGGCGTCCACGCCGTCATCGGCGCCGCGGAAGGGGCGATCACCTTCGCCGTCCTCGCGGCCCTCGCCCGGATGCGGCCCGACCTCCTCCCCGGCGCCAAGCCCGCCCCCGGGGGCCTGCCCCTCGCGGCGGCCTGCGCCTCGGTCCTCATCGCCGCCCTCCTCACGGCCGGATTCCTCTCCCTGGCCGCCTCCGAGAGACCCGACGGCCTCGAGGCGACCCTGGAAAAGACGAAGGCCGGCGAGGCCGCGCCGGCCGATCCCGCCGGCGAGCGGATCGCGATCCTCCCCGACTACTCGCGCCCCGGCGGGGGCTGGTACTGGACGACCGTCTCGGGCATCCTCGGCACCCTGCTGGTCCTGGCCCTGGTCCGCGTTGTCGCCGCCCGGAAGAAGGCGCCCTCCTGATCCCCGCATGCACCACGACTCCATCGACCGGTACGCGGGCGGCGGGAGCCTCCTCCACCGCCTCGACGCGCGCGCCAAGCTCCTGGCGGCCCTCGCGTACACCGCCGCCGCCGTGAGCGAGCCCCGCCACGAGGTCGCCGGGCTCCTCCCCTACCTCGTCCCGCCCCTGGCGGCCGTCCTCCTCTCCGGCGTCCCGGCCGGCTTCGTCCTCAAGCGCGTCCTGGCGATCTCCCCCTTCGTCCTCGCCGTCGCGGCGGTCAACCCGATCTTCGAGACCGCCCCCGCGACCGTGACGGCCGGCCCCTGGACGGCGACCGTGCGGGCCGGATGGGCCACGGCGGCCTCCATCTTCCTCAAGTTCCTCGTCTCCGCGCTGGCCCTCCTCGTGCTGGCGACCACGACGCGCCTCTCCCGCGTGGCGGGGGCGATGTCCTTCCTGGGACTGCCGCGCGTCCTGGCCCTCCAGGTGACGATCCTCTACCGCTACCTCTTCCTCGTGATCGACGAGTTCGAGCGGCGCCGCAGAGCGGCCGAGGCGCGCGCCGTGGGGACGATCGGCTGGGCGGCCCGCGCGCGGCTCTCCGGCTCCCAGCTCGCGGGGCTCTTCTCGCGCTCCCTGGAGCGGGCCGAGCGCGTGAGCCAGGCCATGGCCGCCCGCGGGTTCGACGGGACCCTCCCCCGCGCGCCGGGGGAGCGCCTCCGGCCCGCCGACGCCGCGCTCCTGGCCGGGACCCTCGCCCTCGCGGCCGCGCTCCGCCTCCGCGGATTCTGGACCTGAACATGGCCCTCATCGAGATGGAAGACGTCCGGGTCGCGTACCACGACGGCCCCGAGGCCCTCCGGGGCGTGAGCCTGCGCGTCGAGGCGGGCGAGCGCGTGGCCCTCGTGGGGCCGAACGGCGCCGGGAAGTCCACGCTCCTGCTGGCGCTCGCGGGCCTCGTCCCCGCGCGCGGGACGATCCGCGTAGGCGGCGTCACGCTGGGCCGCGCGACCCTG
>CAYNDR010000095.1:12682-15612 GCA_964395295.1 uncultured Planctomycetales bacterium | reverse complement strand
CCGCGAGGCGCGTCGGCGCGTCGGGCTCGTCTTCCAGGACCCCCACGACCAGCTCTTCATGCCCACCGTGGCGGAGGACGTGGCGTTCGGCCCGTCCCAGATGGGATTGCCGCGGGAGGAGGTGGACCGGCGCGTCCGGGAGGCGCTCCGGAGCGTGGGGCTCGAGGGGCTGGGCGGGCGGGCGCCGCACCATCTCTCGGGCGGCGAGCGGCGCGCGGCCTCGCTGGCCACGGTCCTGCCCCTGGAGCCCGAAGCGCTCGCCCTCGACGAGCCCACGGGCGACCTCGACCCGCGCTCCCGGCGGCGGGTGATCGGGCTCCTGCGCGGCCTGTCCCGCACGTGCCTGGCGGCCACGCACGACCTCGAGATGGCGCTGGATCTCTGCGGGAGGGCGGTGATCCTGGACGCCGGCGCGGTCGCCGCGGACGGCGCCCCGCGGGCGCTCTTCGCCGACGCGGCGCTCATGGACGCCCACGGGCTGGAGGTGCCCGCGTCGCTGAGGCGCTAGACACCCCCGGCGCCGTTCTTATAATGCCCTCATGGCCCAGCCCCCCGAAATCCCCAACGAGGAAAAGGTCCGGATCCTCACCGCCGACCCGAAGCTCACGCCCGAGGAGGCCAACCGCAACGCCGACCTCTTCCACCGCGCCGGCAAGTACCCCCAGGCCATGATGTTCCTGGAGCGCTCCCGCGACCGCGAGCGCCTCGCGCGCGTCAAGGCCGACGCCGTCCGCCAGGGCGACGCCTTCCTGCTCCACTGGATCGCCCGCCTCGCCCCCGACCTCGTCGCCGAGGCCGAGTGGGGGGAGGCCGGCGAGCGCGCCCTGCGGGAGGGGAAACTCCTCTTCGCCCGCGACTGCTTCGAGAAGGCCGGCGACGCCGCGAAGTCCAAGGCCGCCCGCGAGGAATGGCTCAGGATCTTCCCCGCCCCCGCCGCCGCGATCCCGCCGCAAGCCCCTCCTCCTCCCCCGCCGCCGCCCCCGCCCGAAGGCCCGGCCGCGTAGAGTAATCGAGACCGGAGGGACCCATGCGCACGCTCTTCCTCGCCCTGGCATGCCTGGCCGCGCCTCAAGACAAGCCCTATGCCGATCCCGCCCAGCTCGACGTCCCCTGGCCCAAGCACAGCCATCTCAAGCAGCCGTGGCGCGGCTTCCTCGAGACCCGAAGCGCCCACGACTTCCTCCGCGGCATCGGCATCAACTACAACGTCCCCGGCAACGACGAGACGATCGTCCGCCTCCTCGCCGAGAGCGGCTTCCGCGCCTTCCGCCGCGAGATCGGCTGGGGGAGCGTGAAGTGGGACGAGTCGGGCCTCAACGACGAGGCACGCCTCCGCAGGTTCGCCGCCCTCTGCAGGACCCACGGCATCCGCCTCACGATGCTCCTCAACGCGCACCAGGGCGCCCCCTGCCCCGTGAAGTTCTTCAACAAGCGCCTGGCCGAGGACGCCCCCAAGGGCGCCCGCGCGGTCAAATTCGCCGACGCGCGCGACCTCGTCCCCGGCCGCACCGGGATCTCCGGCCTCACCGACTACTGGGCCGCCGAGGCCCTCATCACCCGCGTCAACGAGGCCACCGGCGAGTGCGGCCTCTCGAAGCCCCTCCCCAAGGAGCTGAAGAAGGACAAGGACGTCCCCATGGCGACCCTGAAGTACCTGCCGCTGTACCCCGTGGGCACTCCCGAGTTCGACGAGACGGCCCAGGGCTGGATCCGCTACGCGCAGATCATCTGCCGCGCCCTCAAGGAGTCCGGCATCGACGACTTCGACCTGGAGCTCTGGAACGAGCTGACCTTCGGCACGCAGTTCCTCAACGCCAACAACTACCACGACCCCAAGCCCTTCAAGTTCGACAAGGACTTCCTCAACGAGGGCGGCCACTGCTGGGAGCTGGCCCGCCGCACCATCGAGGCGATCCGCCGCGAATATCCCGGGGTCCGCTTCATCTGGGGCTTCTCCAACACCACCTTCTTCCACACGCGCGTGGACAAACTGCCCCCCGGCACGGACGGCCAGTCCTACCACCCCTACGGCACCGGGACCCGCAAGCTCCCCGAGCAGGAGTCCCACAAGGGGAGGCCCGAGCTCTGCCTGGACGGCCCCCCGCCCGCGGTCGAGATCCGCTGTCCCGAGGGCTGGGCGCACACCTTCGTCCAGACCGAGAGCCTCATGCGCCACCTCAACCCCGAGGCCCGCAAGCACTGCCCGCCGGGCGCCGCGCGCTTCTCCCACTACATGACCGAGCACGGCGTTCTGCCGGAGGAATGCGGCATCCACGACGAGGCCCGCGGCTGGGAGCTCAAGACCAAGTGCGCCCTGCGGTCGTTCTGCCTCTGGATGAACAAGGGCGTGGAGGTCCTGCACTACTTCTGCGCCCACGAGGACAAGCCTCTCGGCATGGGGCTGCTGCCCCCCGGGTCCTCCAAACTGCCGGCGGACGCGGCGTTCGACCAGGTCGCCACGCCCCCGATGAAGGCCGTGCGCAACCTGACGCGCGCCTTCGCGGGGAGCGTCCCCCTCAAGGAGATCCGGCCGCTCACGGTCTCCGTGAGCCCGGAGGGGGCGCCGAAGGAGGTCTTCAAGGGCCTCACCCACGCCGACCTCTTCGCGTTCCTCCCCTGGCAGGTGGACGAGGGGAAGTACGCGGCCGCCGTCTACGTGGCCACGCTCGACGCCGTGAAGCCGTTCCCCGAGGAGCGCTACCGGCTGGCGATCGGGGGGGCCGCGATCAAGTCAGCGCGGCTCTACGATCCCGTGACGGACAAGGCGATCCCCGTGGCGTCCGCGCCCCGGGGGACCGGGATCGAGGTCACGGTGCCGGTGACGGACACGCCGCGCGTGCTGCTGCTGGCGGCTCAGGAGTAGAACTTCATCACCCGCATGACCGCCTCGATCTCGCCCAGGCCGAGGATCTCATCGAGGCAGACGAGGG
>CAYNDR010000095.1:0-12672 GCA_964395295.1 uncultured Planctomycetales bacterium | reverse complement strand
GCCGGGGGGGCGCGCGGGGCCCGGAGCGCGGCGCGGGCGGGCGCCCGCTCCTCGGGGTCCCACTCGGGCACGAAGCGGGTCCGCTCCGGGCCGGGCCGGAAGAGGTCCGCGGCGACTCCCGCCGGCAGGAGCCGGTAGTCCCGGTCCGCGGCGCCGACGACCATGTCGAGGCCCAGCGGGACGGCCTTGGTCAGGAAGGCGTTCTGAAGCGGCGTCTTGACGGGCTTCCCGTTGGCGCGCTTGGGGGGCAGCATCACGGTGAAGTTGCTCAGGCCCACGGAGAAGTGGACGCCGGCGAACTCCGGGTCCGCCTTGATCCGCGCGATCGACTCCAGCGTGCGCTTCGTCATCCCCTCCATGTCGCTGGCGAGGGGCGCGATGCCCGGGTCGATGATGACGTCGCCGTTGGGGATGCCGCGGCCGCTCTCCCGGAGGGCCTTGAGCATGCCCCGGGCGGCGCGGTGCACGTCCTCCGCGGTGCGGCAGGGGACGCCAGCGCCGTTCTCGTCCAAGCCCTCCGTGGCGAGAAGGATCGGCACGAACGGACGGACGTCGTAAAGGTCGAGCATCTTCATCCGCAGGGGGGAGAGCGAGTTCAGGATGGGCTTGCGTCCCCCGGCGCGGGCGGGGTCGTAGGCCCGGAGGCCCGCGGCGGCCAGCTCCGGGTCCGGCGTGTCGATGGAGAGCGGCTTGTCCGTGACGCCCTGGATCTCGCGGACGATCCGGGCCATGAAGTCGGGGCCCCGGCGGCCCACGTTGACGTCGATGAATCCGCAGTTCCCCTCCGCCTGCCTGCGGGCCAGCGCCCGGATCCCCTCGATGTCGCCCGCGTCGAACAGCCGGGCGGTGGAGGGGACCGAATCGTTGACGGACTCCGCGATGATCGCAAGCCCCTGGATGGCCATGGCTCCTCCCTGAACGGGGCCGGATTATAGGAGACGGGCCGCGCCGTGTAAACGGTTTGGGCCGCTCCTACGGCCGCGGCTTCACGCGATCAAGCAGAAAGTTCAACAGCATGTTCTGGAGCGCGTAGTCCCCCTCGTTCGTGGCCTGCCGCTGGAAGTGCGAGAGAACGTGGAGCACCTTCCCCGCGCGCGGGGCGTCGTCGTCCTTCTCCGGCGAGAAGGCCACCGCCACCGCCCGGTGCTTCGAGAGGTCCGGGCTCTCCACCAGGATCTCGACCGACGGGTTCCCGACCTTGACGTAGTAGGAGCTCGAATCGATCTCCCAGCGGAACTTGCGCATCGTGACGGTGCTCCCCCTGGAGGGCCGCAGGAAGACCTCTTCGAGCAGGGCGTGCCGCTCCTGGCCCGCCCTGGGCTGGAGGCCCACGGCCTTGGGCCCCACGTTGCCGCCGTTGGCCACGTACCCGGGGAAGGCCTGCTCCAGGATCGTCAGCCCCCAGTCGCTCGTGAAGAGGTAGCCGCCGCCCCGCACGAAGCCGCGCGCCTTGCCCACCGCCCGGGTGGGGAGGTCCATCGAGTTCAACTGGCGGCGGAGGCCCTCCAGCTGGGTGGTCGCGCCGGCGAGCTCCACCTTGAGGCGGTAGAGCGCCTTGCGGTCGCCGGTCCGGTCGATCTGCCGCTCCAGCTCCTTCTCGCGCCTCTCCAGGTCGGCGATCTGCTTCTCCAGCACCTTCGTGTTCACCGACCTCATGGCGAAGGCCGCGTAGTGCTCGGCGCAGTTGACCAGGAGGACGAGCGTCTGAGAGAGGTCCGCCTGGGGCAGTTCCACGGGCGAGATCACCTTGTGGGGGATGCCGAGCTTCACCAGCACGTCCTCCACGCGGTCGTAGGTGCCGGCCACGACCACGATGTCCAGGGGCTTGCCGGCCTGGAGCTTCTTGAGGTCGCGCGCCCGCCGCGCGCGGACGGCCTCCGTGGGGTCCTTCTCGATCTGCCGGGCGGTGGCCTCCGCGGGAGGGGGCGCGCCCTCGGCGGAGGCGCCCGTGCCCACGCTCGCGGGCTTCGTGGACGCGCTCTCGAGTCCCGCCACGGGGTCGGGGGACGGGACGGGCGGCGGCTCGGCGGAGGGCGAGGCCGCGGCGGCGGGCTCCCGGGCCATCTCCGGCGGCGCCTCGGGCGGCGGCTCGGCCTCGGGCGTCTCCGGCGCCTCGCGGATCGCCTCCAGCTCGGTCATCTCGACGAGCTTCCCTTCCTCGCCCGCGTTCCCCCGGTGGAGGCTGGCCCAGAGGAGGGACTCGTCCGGGTCCTTCAGGTCCAGGTAGACCGACATGAGGAGGAAGGCCGCCGCGAGGTGGGCCACGCCGGCGATCGACCAGGCGATGAGGCGCTGGAGGAAGAGGGCCACGGCCCCAAGGGTAAGGGCCCGGCGGCGGCGGAAGCGCCCGTAGCTCTCGGGCACGGTCGCCACGATGCCGCGGAGGACGACCGGTTCCTCCGGGGCCGGGGACGGCTCGACGATCGATCTCCAGTCCATTCGGATCGCCGCCCGGGGGGAGGGATCAGGCCCCGGGCGCCACCCTAATTATGACGTCGCCGGGGCTCCCAGGTAAGGCCTTGTCGTTCATCCGTGCAGGAGCTCGGAGGCGCGCCGGGCGGCGCGGACGACCGTCTTGATGAGGGTCACCCGGAGGCCGCCCGATTCGAGCTCCATGAGGCCGTCGATGGTGCATCCCGCCGGGGTGGTGACCACGTCCTTGAGCTTGGCGGGGTGCTCCTTGGTCTCCAGGGCCATGCGCGCGGCCCCCAGCATCGTCTGGGCCGCCAGCTCGGTGGCCACCTCGCGGGGCAGGCCCACCGCCAGGCCGCCCTCCGAGAGCGCCTCGAGGACCACGTACATGAAGGCGGGGCCGCTGCCGGAGAGGCCGGTGACGGCGTCCATGTGCTTCTCGTCCAGGACGAGGACGCGGCCGATGGCGCTGAAGATCGACTCGGCCAGCGACAGGTGCTCCCGCTTGGCGCTTTTCCCCGCGCAGATGGCGGTCATGCCGGCCCGGATCATGCAGGGGGTGTTGGGCATGGTGCGGATGACGGGGACGCCCGCCGGGAGGTGCCGCTCGATGTAGGCGGTGGAGACGCTGGCGGCGGTGGAGATCACGAGCTTGCCGCGGTGCACGGCCTTCCGGATGGAGCCGAGGGCCTCCGCCATGCTCTGGGGCCTCACGGCGACGATGATGACGTCGGCCCACCGGGCGGCCTTGGCGTTGTCGGTGGTGGACTTGACGCCGTGGGCCTGGCCCTGGCCCTGGGCGGCGAGGAGGTCCTTGTCGGCGCCCATGATCTGGCCGCTCTGGACGACCTTGGCCTCGAGGAGGGCCTTGATGAGGATCTCCCCGAGCTTCCCGGTGCCGATGACGGCGATCTTCTTCCTGGCGAGCATCGTCCCTCCTTCAAACGGGCCGCCCATCCGCGGGGCCCGCGCCCGTCCGCCGAGTGTAGCAGGCGCGGCGGTTAATTCAAGGGCAGGCCCGCGGAAACCGAAACGGGGCCCACCAGCCCGACCAGGATATTCCTCATGGATACTCGCCCTCCCGATAGTAGTCCAGACGGACGACCTTGATCTCGGCCTTCCCGCCCCCGCCGCGCCGGACGACGTGGATCTCGTTCTCCTCGCCGAACCGCACCCACGGCGTGACGTTGAGCTCCGTCACCGGCCCCACCTCGTGGTGCAGGCGCATCACCCAGCGGCCGTTGACCATCACGCCGTAAATCCCGCAGGGCTGAGCCGTCTCCACCCGAACAAGGACGGTCTTCCCCGCAGCCGAGCGGTCGATCCGCACCTTCCGGCGGGCCATCGCATAATCCCACGGCCCGGGCAGGGTGGCCCGGCCCTCCCACGACAGGCAATCCCGGGTCGTGACCCACTCGCCGGCGAGGTCCTGGCTCGACTGCGGTTTCGGCCTGCAATAGAGCCACGCGTTCCCGATGGCCCCGGCGACCTGGCCTTCGCCGGCCATCTCCACGGCCAGGAGGTGCGTCTTGCCCGGGAGCACCTTCCCCGCCAGCGGAAGGCCGTTCACGGACGAGCCGCCGGACTGGATCTCCGCGCCGTCCAGCCAGACGCGCAGACGGCCGCGCACCGCCTCCCGATGCCAGCTCATGATCCGCAGGTCGATCTCGCCGTCCTTCCAGTGGGCCGGCACCGAGAACTTCCGCCGGAAGAAGGCGCGCCGCGTCGGCAGTTCGTCCGGCACGAGCCAGTTGCCGAACCTAACCATCTTCCACGAGGAATCGTCGAAGCCGGGCGCGGCCATCGGCGCGATATCGGCCTTGTCCTTCTCCTCCAGCGGCTTCATGGCCCAGCGGTCGGCCAGGTCGAGGGCGAACCTCGGGACGTAGGCGGGGATCGGCTTCGACGGCTTCGCCGTTCCCCGCCACCACCCGCGCTGGAGGTTCAGCCAGGCCAGCGGGGCGTCGGCGATCCGCCCGCGCGGCGTCACGAAGATGCGGATGTCCAGCGGCTGGAAGGCCAGGCCGGCCAGCCGGGCGCCGTCCGGGGTCGACGTCAGGTCCATCGCCTTCTTCGTCTTGAGGTCGATGCACGCCTCCGGCTTGAGCCCGTCGCGGAAGGCGAAATCCACCGTGGCCGCCTTGTTCCGGTCCCAGTTCCACAGGATCCACACGTCGTACAGGCCGTTGTTGCTGACCGCGTGGGTGAAGGTCACGGCCGGATTGTCGAGGACCGCGGGAATCCTCCGGATCTTGAGCCAGGCCAGCAGTTGTCGGAAGAGGAGCGGATGATTGTTGTAGTGGCAACCGACGTCGATGACCGCCCCCTTCCCCAGCTCGCGCATCCCCACGGCCACGGTCCCGTCGGACCAGCGGAGGAAGCCGGCGAAGGCCGGATCGGCCTTCTCCAGGGTCTGCCCCGTGCGGTTCAGCTGGCCGGCGTCCCAGCCCTCCTCCACGAAGACCTTCTGGCCGGGGACGAAGGACATCTTCCGCGCCTGCGGGTGGCGGTTGATGCCGAGCACCTTGTAGCCGGTCAGGCGGCTGATCGGCCAGCAGTCCGCCTTCTCGGGCGTATGCCGTCCGGTGTGGCCGTTGGCGACGAAGACGCCGCCTCGCTTCACCCACGCCTCGATCTCGTCCACCGTCTTCGGGTCCATCACGGAGGTGTTGGTGTCGATCACCACGCGGTAGCCGTCGGCGGTGCCCCGGCCGAAATCGGGCGGCGTCACCGCGTCGAGGTGAACCTCCTTGTGCAGGCCCATGTTGATCTGGTAAGGGACGTACCCGCTGGGGAGGTTGCCCCGGTCGCCGTGCTCCCACGGCCAGCCGGTGAGGTTCTCGACGTCGTCCCCGTAAAGCATGGCGGCCTCGGCCTTCGGGACGTGGACCTTGCCGATGGCGCCGACGATGGGGAGGTTGTCCTCGAACCAGGGGCGGATCTCGTCGTGCCAGTAGACGTTGCCCACGTGGATGTAGTAGTGGACGGCGTTGACGCCCTCGGTCAGCCAGTTGCCCATGAACAGCTTGAAGTCGTTCAGGTTGGCGGCGGGTCCTCCGGGCTCCAGGGAGAACGGCATGTCCGCCGACCGCATCAGCATCGGCAGGGGCTCGGCCCACCAGCCGCTCATGTATCCCGTGTTGTGGAAGTGGCCGCCGTAGTCCTCGCACAGCGTCTTGAGCCCGGAGACGAAGGAGTCCGGCGCCATGCAGACCACCGACCGGTCCGGATCGGCCTGGCGGATCATCTCGAAGCCGCGTCGGCAGGCCTCGACCCGCGTCCACGCCTGCCAGCGGATGAAGTCGGCCCACTGGGCGTTCATCCCCTCCCCCAGGTACGGATACTGCACCGGCTCGTGCCCCGAGAGGTAGACGCGGTAGCCCAGGAAGTTCTCGGGCAGGCGCAGGGCCAGGAGGTTCTCCCCCGCCTTGAGGACTTCGGTGACCTCCGCGGCCGTCCAGTGGCGGAGCCCGTCGATGGCCGGCTCGGCGACCTTCTTCCCGTTGAGCCAGACCGGAGAGGGGTCCCTGCGGGACCGGTTCAGGGAGAAGACGTACAGCCAGACGCGCTTCCGGGCGGCCTTCCAGTCGGCGGGCACCGGGAAGCGCCGGCGCCAGACCGCCGGGCGGCGGGGCAGGAACATCGCCAGGTCCGACTGCGGGGCCGTGGCCTCCGGCCAGGATTCGTCCTTGAAGTCCGGCTGATACCACTCCTCGAGGGCCCGATCGGTGGGCGGCCCCTTCCCGTCCTTGAACGGTTCGCAGGAGACCCGCCACGGACCGCCGAGGTCCAGCGCCTTGGCGTCGAAGCCGAGGAAGTGCGCCGGTTCCGGCACGCGGACGTCGTCCCAGGAGCGCAGGGCCGTGTCGTTGCCGAACCAGCGCCGGCTCACCGCCTGGACGGTGCCGCAACCCTGCTTCAGGAACGTGCGGTAGGACGCGTCCGCCAGCGGGCCATGTTCGGTGAGGATGTCGTGCTCCCCGTGCCGCAGTTCGCCGTGCGGCTCCAGGTATTCGATGGTGTTCTCCCGGGCGGCGTACCGGCGGTAGCTGTTCTGGATGGTCGCGAGGGCCGCGTCGCGCCCGGCGCCCGAGCACCACGAGATGTGGCCGTTCCCGGCGTGGTAGGCGTCGCCGGCCGTGTAATATCCGCCGCAGTAGGACGGCGCGCGCTGCTGCGTCTCCCGGCGATAGCGGTTCACCAGCCAGGACGCGTCGCCCACGAACCCGTTGACGACGTACGGCAGGCCGCGTTTGGCCGAGGCCCGCGCGACCCAGTCCGACAGGATCTCGTTGGTCATCCCCTCCGCGAAGTCGGTCTTGTCCTCGTTCAGCCAGGCCACCATGCCGGCCTTCCCGCACCGCTGGGCGAAATCGAACTCGCCAAGCACGTTGTAGTCTCTCCATTCGATCCGCTTCTCGCCGGGCTTCGGCTCGGGAAGCTGGTAAGGCCAGTAGTAGAAGCGGAATCCGTACTGGTCCCAGGCGTCAAGGTACATGGGAACTTTGCCGGTGGGCGTGAGTTCCCCGGAGGACCATTCCGCCTTCAGCGGCAGGAGCACCGCCTTCACGGCCTCCGCGTTCGGCCCGGCGACGACGTGGACGACGGCCCCCTTGCGGAACGCGATCACCTGCCCCTGCCGCGGGACCGCCGTGGACCGGAAGGCCGTGCCGTCCACGACGATCGATTCCTCCTTCACGTCGAGGAGCAGGCGGAGGTCCGCCAGGAACTTGGCATGGACGATCCTCGCCTTCTCGTCGCCCGCGCACTGGATCTTCAGGTGGGAGGCCTGGGGTCCGACGCGGCCGAACTGGGCGGAGAGGGTGCCGTAGCCGCGAAGATCCCGGGGGGACACGGTCGTCTGCTGGGTGTACGCCGGACCGGCCGGCGCGGGCGCGGGGGAATCCGCCGAGAACGCCCACACGCCCGCCGCGACCGCCGCCGCGGCCATGGATCCCAGGACGCAGGCCGCGACCTTGAGGCCCCCGCACGCCATCTGGCGCAGGGTCTTCTCCGCCAGGGCCAGGGCGGGGCTTCCCGCGCCGCCTCCGAGCGCCGCCGCGCACGCCGCCTCGGCCAATCCCGCCGGCGCCGCCAGCGCGCTTTCCGCCGCCAGCCCTGCCGCCAGGGCGCCCGCCGTCACGACAATGCCGCGCCCCGAGAAGAACCGGCGCATCTTTTCCAATCCGTACTCCGCCCGCTTCCGCGCCGCCTCCTCGGAACACCCCAGGGCCGCGGCGACATCCCCGTACGGGCGGCCCTCCAGGTAATGCAGGATCACGGCTTCCCTCTGCGCGGGCCGGAGTCCGGCGATCGACGCGTCCAGGACGCCCCTGGCCGCTTCCCAGGAGGGATCGGGTGAAGGCATGGATGGGCCCTCCTGACTCCGGACGGCCGCCGCGGTCTCGCGGCGTCTTCTCCGGGTCTCCTCGCGCCGCTGGTTCGCCACCACCCGGCCGGCCGCCTGGAACAGCCACGCCGCCAGCCGCCGTCCGTCCCGGATGACCCCGGCCTTCCGCGCCAGGAGGATGAAAACCGCCTGCGCGGCGTCTTCCGCGGCGTGCGCGTCGCCGTTCAGGCGCCGCAGGCAGGCGCGGAACACCATGCCCGTGTGGCGTTCGACCAGCGCGGTGAAGGCCGAGGCGGACCCTGCCCGCACGAAGCGCTCCAGGAGGACGGCATCCGGGAGCGAGGCGTGGGCGTCCTTGGTGTCTTTCATCCCCTGAAGGTCTCCGCCAGGAAGTGTCCGCCGAATCCCGGACCGGAGGATAACTTACTCCGGATTCCGCGAAAAGCCCCCCTTTTCCTTCCTGAAAGAGGCTCACGGACGGCCGGCGGCGTACACCTATATGTCGGGGCGGGGATTCCAGGGACACGTTCGCCCTCCCCGGGCTTTATCCACGGCGAATTCCTGGACGGCCCCCCTTTGCGGAGGAAGACATGGCGGAATACAGGAGATCATCCGGAGTCCGGACCGTCTTTATGGCGGCATCCCTGATCCTCGCCGGAGGAGGCCTCCTCTACGCCGGTCCGGACGACATGACCGCCCGGAACGACTGGGTGAAGCAGAACTTCGCCCGGCTTCAGGGGGACGGCAAGGCCGTGTGGGGGCTCGAGGTCCTCGCCAACCACGACCCCGTGACCCGCAACGCCCGGGGCGGCGAACCGCTCTGCATCGCCGGGAAGAAGTACTCCCGGGGCCTCTACTGCCACGCCGTCAGCAGGATCGCCGTCACCCTGCCCTCCCCCGGGAAGACCTTCACGGCGGTCGTCGGCGTGGACAGCAATCCCGACACGAAGGCGGGGAAAAGCAGTGTCGTCTTCTCGGTGAGCGTGGGCGGCAAGGAGGCCTTCCGGTCGGCCGTCCTGCGCGAGGGCATGGCCGGCGTCCCCGTCTCCGTCGACCTGGCGGGGGCCACAAGCTTCACGCTCGAAATCGGCGACGCCGGCGACGGCATCGGCTGGGACCAGAGCGACTGGGCGGACGCGAAGGTCGTCCTCGCGGACGGCCGGGAGCTGTGGGTCGGGGACATGCCGATGGCCGCGGCCCAGCAGGCCTCCGCGCCCCCGTTCTCGTTCCAGTACGGCGACCGGGGCTCGGCCGCCCTCCTCGCCGACTGGCCCCTGAAGGTCGCCTCCCGCGAGATGGACAAGGGGCGGACGGAAACCACCCACACCTGGACCGATCCGAAGTCGGGCCTCGAGGTCCTCTGCGCGGCGGTGGAATACCGGGACTTCCCCACCATCGAGTGGACCCTGCACTTCAAGAACACCGGTAAGGCGGACACCGACATCCTCTCGAAGATCCAGGCCCTGGACACGACGTTCCGGCGGGGCGACCAGAATTCCCTGCTCCTGCACCACTGGGAGGGCGGCTACTCCGGACCCCACGCCTACCGGCCGCACGAGACGGCGCTGAACAAGGAGAATGAGAACCTTGGATTCGCCCCGGACGGCCGCGGCTCGGACCGCGTCCTCCCCTACTTCAACCTGGAGCACGGCGGCGGCGGGACGATCATCGCCGTGGGCTGGCCGGGCCAGTGGAGGATCGACTTCAAGAATGCCGGGGGCAAGCACCGCGTGGCCGCGGGGCAGGAGCTGACCCGCTTCCTCCTGCGTCCCGGGGAGGAGGCCCGCAGTCCCCTGATCGTCCTGCAGTTCTGGACGCGCGGGGACTGGATCGACGCGCAGAACGTCTGGCGCCGATGGATGATTGCCCACAACATGCCCACGAAGGACGGGAAGCCCCTGCCGGCCCAGCTGGCCGGGTGCAGTTCGCACCTCTTCAACGAGATGCTCGGCGCGAACGAGGAGAACCAGATCCTCTTCGTCACCCGGCACGTCGCGGAGGGCCTGAAGATCGACTACTGGTGGATGGACGCCGGCTGGTACCCCAACACCGGAGGGTGGCCGAACACCGGAACGTGGGAAGTGGACACGAAGCGGTTCCCGCGCGGCCTGCGGGCCATCACGGACGCGGCCCACGCCAAGGGCGTCAGGAGCATCGTCTGGTTCGAGCCGGAGCGGGTCACGCCGGGGACGTGGATCTGGGAGAAGCACCCGGAGTGGCTGATCGGGAAGGACCGGGGCAACCGCCTGCTGAACCTGGGCCTCCCCGAGGCGCGGCAATGGCTCGCGGACCACATCGACCGTTTCCTCGCCGACCAGGGAGTGGACCTGTACCGCCAGGACTTCAACATCAATCCGCTGGGCATCTGGCGGGCCAGCGACGCCGCGGACCGGCAGGGCCTCACGGAGATCCGCTATAACGAGGGCTACCTGGCCTACTGGGACGAACTGCGCCGCCGGCGCCCGGGGATGCTCATCGATTCCTGCTCCAGCGGCGGCCGCCGCAACGACCTGGAGACCCTGCGGCGCTCGGTGCCGCTCCTGCGCAGTGACGACATCGGCGTCCCGGTCAACGAGCAGGGGCACACCTACGGATTCTCCTTCTGGGTCCCCTACCAGGGCACCGGCTCGGGGACCGACCCCTACGTCTTCCGCAGCTGCATGAACTGGCACATGACGATCGGGCCGGACGCGCGGAAGAAGGACGCCGGCTACGAGCAGGCGGTGCGCCTGGTCGGCCAGTGGCGCCAGGTGGGCGAGAATTACCACGGCGACTACTACCCGCTGACGCCCTACTCGCTGTCCGAGCACGCCTGGATGGCCTGGCAGTTCAACCGCCCGGAGGCGGGGGCGGGGATGGTCCAGGCCTTCCGCCGCGCCCGGTGCGGCGAAGCGGAGCAGAGGTTCAGACTGCGCGGCCTGGACCCGGAGGCGGCCTACGAATTCAGGGACTTCGACAAGGAAGGGACGGTCCGGATCGACGGCCGCGCGCTGATGAAGGAGGGATTGGCCGTGACCCTCCCCGGCCCCCGCCAGGCCGCGCTCCTCGCGTACAAGCGGGCCGACCGATAGGCGCGCGGGGCGGCCGCCGCCCTACTTCACCTTCCCGCCGCGGACGCTCAGTTCCTCCCCGCCGCCCTTCTCGAAGAACACCACCGTGATGGGGTGCATGCCGGCGTCCAGGTCGATCCGGCCCGACGCCTCCTCGACGCCGTGGCAGCCGTCGTTGTTCACCACCACCTTGTCGCCGACCAGCAGGCGACTGCCGTCGTCCGACGCCGTGCTGAACGCGTAGGTGCCCTTCGCCGGGACCTTGAGGAACCCGGTGAACTTGAACGCGAAGCCGTCGTCGCGGTCCCGCTTGCCGATGTCGAAGCCCGCGCCCTTCCCGGTCTTCTTCGGCGTGAGCTTGCCGAAATCGGGGAGCGCGTCCCAGTCGCCCTCGTAGTAGGCGAAGTTCACGCCCTTCTCGCCGTTCGGATCGTCGGTCAGCCGCACGTCGAGCGTGCCCGTGCCCGGGCTCAGCTTGCTCAGCATCGAGTTCGCCTTCTGGAGGGTCGGCCCGCCCTTGACGAGGGTGACCACCTTCTCCAGCACCGCGCGGACCTCGTCCGGGTGCTTCTTCGCGATCTGGGTGCCCACGGACACGGCCGCGGCGGCGGCCTCGTCCTTGAGGGCCGGGTCGTCCAGGAGCGGCTCGATCATCTTCAGCGCCGCGAGGTCGAGGACCTCGCCGAGCCCGCCCAGCGCCAGCTTCTTCTCGTCGGGCCGCTTGGCCGTCTCCAGGGCCGTCCGGAACATCTTCACCGCCTCGGCGGGCCGGTCCTTGGCCAGCCCGGACAGGCGGATGTAGCCGCGCAGGGCGAGGATCTGCTGGGTCTCCGTGGGCGCTCCCTTGGCCAGCGCCAGCAGGTCCTCGGCGGCGCCGGTGTCCGGCCAGAGGCCCATCGCCCGGATCGCCGCCTTTTTCGCCTCCTCGTCCGGGTCCTTCACGCCCGCGCGCAGGACATCGAGGGCCTTCGGGCCGCCGAGCCGCCCGAGGACGCCCCACAGCGCCAGCTTCCCCGGCCCCGTGGCCTTGCCGCACTCCGCCACCACGGCGTCCGCGCGCCGGTCCGCGTCGGGGATCTGCGCCGCCGCGGCCAGGATCGCCGCGGCCGCCTCGTCGCTTGCGTCCGACGTCCGGGCCACCACGGCGGCCAGCGCGGGCAGGTCCTCGCCCTTGACCGCGTTGGAAAGCGCCTTGAAGATCAGCGCGCGCACGGCGGGATCGGACTCCTCCGCCGCCTTGAGCAGGGACGCCACGGCCGTGCTCACGCGCCGCACGCCCAGGGCCCGGGCCGCCTCGGCCCGCACCTTGGCGTCCGCCTCCTTCAGCGACGCCAGCAGAGCCTCGTCGGCCTCCTTTCCGGAGATCCGGTCGATCGCCACGCGGGCGGCGTCGCGCGCGGCCCCTCCCCCCGAGGCCGCCTTCAGGAGCGGCACGATCGCGGAGGGGCCGGCGGCGGAGCCCAGGCTGCGGGCCGCGGCCACGCGGACCTCCTCCTCGGCATCCCCGAGGGCCTCCACCAGGGCCGGCGCGCCCGCCGGGTCGCCCGCGACGCCCAGGGCGCGGATCAGGCTGACCTTCAGGTCGCCGGACGCCCCCTTGAGCTTCGCCAGGAGGGCCGGCACGGCGTCCTTCGCCGGGATGAAGGCCGCGGCCTCGACGGCCGCGCCGCGCAGAGCCGCGTCCGCGTCGCCCAAAGCGGCGACGACCGTGCCGACTTCGGCGGCCCCTCCCGAGCGGGCCAGGCCGATGAGCGCCGCGGGCTTCACGGTCCCCGGGCGCGCGTAGAGCTTCCTGAAAAGGCCCAGCGCCGCCGCCTTGTCGCCCGCCGGGGCCTGCGCCGACTGGCCCCACAGGATGTT
>CAYNDR010000094.1:0-18910 GCA_964395295.1 uncultured Planctomycetales bacterium | reverse complement strand
CCGCATGAGTGTCAACCGAGAGTAGCCGCACCCGAACGATTTCATTCACCCCTGGTATGATCTCGGCTCGGGACCATGGCGGATAAATTCCTTGTTTGCGAGGGCGATACCGACAGGGAGGTTCTTCGGCATCTCCCTCGGTGCGCCGATTATGAGGTTCTTCCCGAAAAGCCAAAGCCCTGCACGGCGAAACCTCGATCCGGCGACCGTACGGCGCTCATGGATGCGGTCCGACTCCTGAGGCTGAACGTCCCTAGGGTTGTTCTCGCGCTCGATCTGAACTCCAAGAAACCGGAGGATCTCTTCAAGACGGTCGAGGCCAAGTTGGCAAGCGAAGGCATCGGGCTCACCGGTGTCGGCGGTAAGTACGAGGTAGGGGGAACTCGGTTCACTGTGGTTCCCGTCGGGATCCCCGGGAATCCGGAACTCGACAGTTTCGGGATCAACTCGCATGCGGTGGACGATTTCCTCGTGCTTCTCCTCGGGGATCAGAAGACCTACGACGAGGTGGTGAGGAGCAACAATCGTCCGGCGCCCGATCACGCACGGGCTCTCTCCGCCGTCCGGAGCGCGGCGGGTTAGGCAGCTGGGAATCCATTTCCGCAGTTCTAAGCAAATCCTCGCTCTCTTCCGCGCCTTCATTCAATTTCCGGCGAGTCTTGCGTCCTTCGCGGAGTCCATCCTGAAGCACGCCCCCGATGACCTCCGCAGGGCCGTCCTGAAGCCGCTTGATGAATCGCTGGCCTAGGGGCGTCGATCGGGAAATCACATTCCGGCGCGCCCTATGGAAGCGGTACTGATCGCGGCCAATGAGGAAAACGGGCCTCAGGGCGCCTTCAGGGGACCCTCCCGCCCTTCGCTTAGCCATCGGAGGTTGAACCGCGCCGCCGAGATCTGGTCGTCGTACCGCGCCGGCCCGTTCTCGTACAGGCACAGGACGGTCCCGTCCTTCGTCACGGCCAGGTCCGCGTAGCCCGCCTTGCCCTCCTCCAGCGCGCGCGCGACGGGCCACGTCCGGCCCTCGTCGTAGCTCAGGCGCACCGTCAGGTTCCGCCGCGTCCCCTCCTGGTACCGCTTCGCGGCGTTCTCGACGGCCGGATTGACGAAGAGGATGCGGCTCTTCCCGTGCTCCTTCCTGGAGCTCAGGCGCTCCACCCCTGCGTGGCAGACGGGCTCGGGGAGGCCCTCGTCCTCCTTCAGGTCGACCTTCTTCCCCTCGGGGCCATCCAGCCAGGCGACCTTCCGGCGGGGGCCGAGGGTCCGCTGGTTGACGTAGACCCCGCCGTCCTCCGTGGCGAGCAGGCAGTACTCCATCGCCGCGTATCCCGGCGACCACTCCGCGCCGCGCTTCCAGGTCGCCCCGCCGTCCTCGCTGACGAGCAGGAAGGAGCGCGACGGGTTGTCGAGGTTGTTCTCCCAGCCCTTCGAGGCCTGGCAGTACCCCTGGATGACCAGCCGGCCGTCGGCCAGCTGGATCCCGTGGACGTTGTTGCCCACGTCGGCGATGCCGGAGGAGTCCGGATGGTCCACCGGCACGAGCCGCGGCGCGGACCACGTGTCGCCGTCGTCGTCGCTCTGGACGACGTAGCTGCCCACGCCCCAGGCCTTCCACTTCGCGGCGTCGGCGGCCATCTCGGCGTGGTACCGCTTCGGGTTCCGGATCGACGCGGGGCGCTTCTTGAAGAACTTGAAGACGCGGCCGGACCGCCGGTCCACGAGGGAGGGGCCGCCGTGGAAGTTCACCCCGGTCTCCGTGGCGAGCACCTGGACGGGCCGCCACGTCCGGCCGCCGTCCAGGCTCCGGCGGAGGACGATGTCGGTGTCGTGCCCCCAGTCGTCGCGGCTCTCCTTCCGCCGGTCGGCGAAGGCCAGCACGACGTCGTTCCTCCCCGTCACGATCGAGGGGATGCGGTGGACGGTCTTTCCCTCCCTCGGGAAGATCGCCGACTTCTCGCAGAAAGGGTCGTCGGCGGGGGCGGGCGTCCATGCCCCCAGGATCAGCGCGCCCAGAATCCTCATGGCTGGATGACATCTTCCTTCGCGACCCGGCGGACCGCCCCCGCCGCGCGGACCCGGTCGTCGCCGAATCCGTGGTAGACGCGGACCTTCTTCGACCGCGCGAGCGGCTGTCCGTCCAGGCTCGTCAGCGCGAAAAGCGGAGGGTCGTCGTAGCTCAGCCCGTCCCACGCCCGGGCGTGGAAGGCCGCGAAGCCGGGCGACTCGACGAGGAAGCCGAAGGGCGGGAGGACGGCCTCTCCACCGGTCTTCGAGGCATGCCGGTAGTCCGCCGGCCCGCCGTTCACCACGACCTCCAGGGCGCCTTCGCCCTCGCCGAAGACGGAGCGCTGGACCTTCCGGTCGGGGGTGAGGAAGGCATGGGCGGTCAGCGGCACGCGGGCGGTGGCGGCGTGGAGGGGCGAGAGGACCTCGTAGGTGTTCTTGACGAACCGGTCGAGCGGGTGCATCCCCTCCGCCCAGCCGCGGTCGGCGCGGGCGAAGAGGCCGGGATCGCCGGCCGGCAGGGGTTCGGGGGCGGCCGGCGCGAAGGTCGCCCCGTCGCGGCCGACGGTGACTTTCCCGAGGATGTGCCGCCGCTCGCCGTCGTCCTTCCCCTGGAGCCGCGCGCGGCCCGACTCCTCCCGGAAGAGGCCCGCGCGGACGTCGAAGGTCCCGGAGAGCCCCTCGGGCACGTCCACCGTGAAGGGGCCGAGGTCGGCGTCCCCCGCCTTCCAGCGCGACGTGGGCGGGTCGGGGGCGTGGTCGTTCTGGAACCTGATGGCCCCCTGCGGATCGGTGAAGTGGACGAAGATGCGCCAGTCGTCGGCCGGGGGCTTGCCGACCTTCCAGCGGTAGAGGATCCTGAAGCCGCGCGGCCCCTCGGGCTTGAAGTCCGTCACCGAGGGCCGCAGGGCCAGCGGCGCGCCCCCTTCCGGCGGAGGGGCCTTCCAGTAGAGACCCTGGGGGATGTTATGGTAGTGGAGCGGACGCCCGATCGCCAGGTGATGGAGGACATACTCCGCGGCGTTCTGGACGTCGTAGCCGTACTTCCCGTACATGGCGATGCAGTCCCGGTAGACCATCTCGAAGAGCGGCACGACCGAGGCGCCGAGCTTGCCGGTGAGATTGGCGTCGTGGTAGCAGCGGCCGCTCACGCCCGTGAGGCCTTCGAAGAAGTCGTAATCGGGGACCGCCCACTCGCGGCCGCACTCGCTCCCGAACATCCCGAAGACCTGCCGCGCGTAGCGGGAGATCTCCAGCTTCCACTTCAGGTCGTCGGCCCGCGTGAGCGGGTGGGCCGGGTCGGAGCACTCGCAGAGCCCCGCGGCGGTGGTGGTGTCGATGAAGTAGGCGTCGGCGGAGGTGAGGGCGCGGACGGCGGGGAGGTTCTGCGGGCGCCGCGCCAGCTCCACGGCCTTCCGGGAGCAGGTGAGGTACGCCCGCCCGCCGGCCCACTTCCCGCCTTTGGCGATGCTGCCGTCGGGGCGTTTCATGAGGAACTGCTCATCCCACGATGGGGCGTCGCGGTACATGTCCTGGTAGTTGTCGTGGAGGCCGAAGAGGTAGCCCAGGCGGCGGACGCGGCGGGCGCAGTCGGCGAAGGCGTCGTCGCCGCCGCACTCGGGGGCCGCGGGGAGGATGTCCGGGTGCTGGTTGTCGTAGCCGCGCTTGATCCAGCCGCCCATGAGGAAGAACACCTTCTCGAGCTTGAGGTCGCGGTGGAGGTGCTCGGCGACCTCGGCGGCCTGGTCGAACGTCCAGTTGACCTTGACCGCTTCCTCCTTGGTGCTGTCCTCGCTCATCCGGCGCGAGAGCGTGCTCCAGAGCTTGAAGTTGACGGCACCATCGAGCTTGGCGCAGGGCGGATGGGCTTTCGCCTTCTCCTCCAGGGGGACCCACAGCCTGCGTTCCTTCGCCGTGTCCCGGTAAGCCCGGGCGATGGCGGCGTAATCGCCCCGGCCCAGGAACCGCACGCGCAGGGAGGAGGCGGACTTCCGGAGCTCCGCCGAGGCCGAGAGGACCTGGCGGTCGGCGAGGTTCGGGGCGTTGCGGGCGCTCTTGAGGTCCACCGCCACGTAGAGGTCGTCCCAGGTCAGGAGCGCCGCGGCGCCGCCCTTGACGAGCCCGATCATCTGCATGTGGCAGCCTTCGTAGGCCGAGGTGTCGAACCGATGGGTGAAGGTCTTCCCGCTGTCGGCGGGGACGAGGAGCCCCTCGCGGGCGGGGACGACGGCGTAACCCTTATCCTCGGAGGTTATCCAGAGGGCGTCCTCGAGGAGGCGGATGGCCTCGACGGCCGTCCCCTCCCAGGAGAACTCCAGGGTGCGGCCGTCCGCGAGCGGCCGGACGCGGACGACGACCCGCGCATCGGGGGCGGGGAGGAAGGCCGCTTCCAGGCCGTCGCCAGTGCGGCGCGCCTCGGGACGCACGAGGGGGAGGCGCTTCGGCTGGCCGCCGATCCGGAGGGTGGCCTCGCCGAAGCGGGCGTGGTAGGGCGTGGAGCGCCATGTCGTCCCCGCGTCCTTGTCGAGGATCTCGTAGCCCCCGGTGGCCGGGGAGAGGCGGAACCGGACGTGGGCGGTTTCGAACTCCAAGGGCGCCTCCTGGGCGGCCGGTGCGGGGAGCGGCCCCGCCGCCAGCGCCAGGAGGAGGAGCGTCGAGCATTCGCGTCTCATGGATCGTCCCCCGATCTACTATTGATACAGGGATGCCTCCGGACTCGTGGCAGGGGACGCGGTTGCGCTTGACCGACCCTCAGGCGGGACGGATCGAGATCACCGCGGGCGGGCAGATCGCCTGGCACGCCCCGCACCCGACGCACCGCGAGGCGGACACCTCGGGGGCCACGTCCAGCCCGCCGCCGGCTATGTGGATCGCCTGGTAGGGGCACGCGGCAACGCACCGGTCGCATTCCTTCCCGTTGACCGCCAGGCAGTCATCCAGGCGGACCTCCGCCTTCCCGAGGACGAGCCGGTCCTTCCGCGAGGCCTTGAAGGGGGCGATGGCGCCGGTGGGGCAGGACTTCCCGCAGGCGTCGCAGGAGGGGAGGCAGTACGCCCGCGAGAAATCCAGGCGGGGCGACAGCAGGCCGAGGGGATCCCGGACGTCGGTCGAGGATCGGATGATCCGCGTGGGGCAGACACGGGCGCAGGTGCCGCAGCGGCAACAGGTCGTCTTGAAGATCCCTTCCGCCAGCGAGGCGGGGGGGCGCACGGCCGACCGTTCCCCGGCTCCCACGGCCTTCCGCGTGAGGAGTCCCGTCCCCGCTCCCGAGACGGCGGCCAGCAGGTTCCTGCGGCTGAGGACCGGCCCCGCGGGCGGGGCGGGCGTCCCGCGCCGGAGGGCGCGGCGGAGGTCCCAGAGGAGGACCTGGAGCCCGCCGAGCGGGCAGAGCCGGGCGCACCACAGGCGGGGGAAGCAGAGATTCAGCCCCAGCACCGCCGCCAGCCCCAGCAGCGCCAGGCCGCCGGCGAGGGTCGCCCCCGTGCGGAGGACGCCCCACGCCCCGGTGAAGAGCACCACGGGGTCCGCCATCGCCAGGAGGGGAAGGCCGCACGCGGCCGCCGCGAGCCCGAAGATCGCGACCCATCGGTTGACGAAGGGGACCTTCTCCCACGACGGCCCTTTCTTCCGGCAGGCCGCCGCCGCGTCGCACAGCGCCCCCGTGGGACAGGCGTTCCGGCAGAACCAGCGCTCCCGCCAGAGGACGAGCAGGATCGCCGCGATCCCGAGGATGTTGAAGAGGACGAAGTGCCCGCGGGCCAGGAGCGCCTGGAGAAGCAGGTTGGGGCTGAGCCACAGGTGGAGGTTGGCGAAGATCCCCAGCGGGATCGGCAGGGCCAGCGCGCACGCCAGTGCCAGAGATATCCAGCGGACAGGGCGCGACATGCCGCTCAACCCAGGAAGACCTTCTGGTCGATCAGGATCTTCCGGATCTGAGGGATGTCGGCCTCCTGGACGGACGCGCCCGACTTCGCGGCGACGGCGGCGGCCGCCCCCGCGCCGTGTCCGGTCACCAGGCACGCGCCGATCACACGGGTGTCCTCCACCAGTCCCTTCTCGAAGCAGAAACAGCGCCCCGCGACGAGAAGGTTCCGGGTGCGCTTGGGGACCAGGGAGCGGTAGGGGATCTGCCACATCGGGCGATCCTTTTCCGGTATCTTCTGGCCGCCGTGCACGAGCGACGTCCACGCGCCGCTCACGCCGATCGCGTCGTCGAACTGCTTGTGGGTCAGGGAATCCTCGACTGTCAGGCGGTACTGGCCGTCCAGGATCCGGGTCGCCCTCACGCCGAGCTGGGGGGCGGTGTCCAGCAGGAACACCTCCTCGTATCCCGGAGTGGACCGGATCTTCTCCACGTGTTTCCAGATCTCGATGCGGTACTTCTGCTGGAGGCGCGAAAGGTTGAACAGGTCCAGGCCGTCCTGGTCCTTGTCCCCGTGCATGTTGACCCAGTTCACGCTCCGCAGCGGCGTGGGATCGCCCAGGGGCATCTTCCTGAATCCCGGCTTCGTCTTGTCGATGCGGTCCACGTTCCCCAGGCGGTGCACCAGGCCGATGTGGTAGCGCATCGTGTCGAAGGCCTCGCCGGCCCAGCAGAAGACGTCGCCGTCGCCGGTGCAGTCCACCACGACCTTGGGGAGCACGGCCACGCGTCCCGACTTCGATTCCAGGAGCACGGCCTGGACGGCGTTGCCCTTCATCAGGACGCCGGCGGCCCAGCAGTGGTAGAGCATCCGGATGCCGGCCTCCTGGACCATGTCCTCCATCACGTACTTGGCCGCCTCCGGGTCCACGACGGGGTCCACCTCGTGGATGGCCATCTTCATCGCGGCCAGGCGCTGGGCCATCTCCCCGCCGATTCCGTGGATGACCTGCCGGCGGCGCTTCTCGCGGTCCGTGCCGTGCGTGGCCAGCAGCGGCAGGACCAGTCCGCCCGTCCAGAGGCCGCCCAGGTGGTTGTAGCGTTCGATCAGGACCGTGGAGGCGCCGGCGCGGGCCGCCGCGCTCGCCGCGGCGACACCGGCGGGTCCGCCGCCGACCACCACGACGTCGGCCTCGGCGACGACGGGGATCTCGCGGGCCGGCTCGAGGACTTTCCCGCGCGGCGGGGCCTTCGGGTCCTGCGCGGCGGCGGGATCGCGGACGCCCAGGAAGAGACCGCCCGCGGCTGTGGTGACGCGCGACAGGAAAGTCCTGCGGTCCATGGATCCTCCTTGCCTGTGGATGCCGGGATGGCCCGGTGTTGATTATATTACCCTGTTGTGCGGGAGTGTGCGTCAAGGAGGCGGAGTGGCCGGTGCCACCAGTTTTCGCGGAGGCCCCTCGGGTCGGGAATTGAGGGGGCCGGTTGTCATGAGGCATCTCGGGAGATATGCCCCTATGGAGGGGCACGCAGAATAGTATTTCGATCAAGGAAGCATGGTTGTTATAATGCAGTTTGAGGATTCGCCGTATGAAGGCAAGGATTAAAAAGACCAAGAGGGGAAGAACCTGTGGACGTGGAGGCCGTCTTGCCGAACAGTATGTGAAGATTTTCCGGCCCCTGCAGACGTCGAAGGAGCGTGTAGATCAGTCCGACAGCCTTGAGCAGCCTTACTTTCTCGATGTTGTTCCAAGCGTGACCACCTATGGCGCGTTAGACCCCGCCGCCTCGCCGGATCGGCTTGGCTAAGGCATGCCCAACTGGAATGACGTACTCGGCGAAATAAATGCTCATCGTACGCATGCGGCTCTTGCGATAGACGTCATTCGCAGGAAATACCTGGCACTCCTTAATCAGCACACCGGGCGCAATATCATCGCCTACTACTCGGGATTCCTTTCGAAGCCGGGGATCGCTCAGCTTGAGATCAATGACGAAGACAAGAACGGCTTCATGATGGCGGTTCATCGTCTGGAAAGGGAACAGGGCCTGGATTTGATCTTGCACACTCCGGGCGGGAGCATCTCCTCCACCCAATCCATCGTCGCTTACCTCCAGAAGATGTTTGACTGTGACATCCGCGCCATCATTCCCCAGATTGCGATGTCCGCCGGGACGATGATTGCCTGCTCGTGTCGCGAGATTCTGATGGCCAAGCATTCGAACTTGGGGCCCATTGATCCGCACTTGAAAGGAGTTCCCGCCTACGGTGTCATTCGCGAATTTCAACGCGCCTGCCGGGAGGTGAGAGAGGATCCGGCAACGATTCCCGTATGGCAATCGATCGTCAGCCAGTACAGGCCTACCTTCCTGGGGCAGTGCGAGAATGCGATCCAGTGGTCGAACGCCTTCGTCCAGGATCAGCTTGAGCAGGTGATGTTCAAGGGTGAACCCCAAGCAAGGAAGAAGGCCAAGTCGATCGTTCGCAAGCTTACAGACTATACGGGCAACAAGACTCATGAACGCCACATTCATATGGACGAGTGCAAGTCCATAGGGTTGAGGGTGATAGCGATCGAGGATGACCCCATACTCCAAGACCTCGTGCTTACCGTGCATCACTGTTTCATGCACAGCATCATGAATACTAATTCGTTCAAGATCATCGAGAATCACGCGGGGACGGCATTCGTAAAGCAAGTTCAGACCATCGTTCAGCCGGTGCCGAATCCGGTTCGCTGACATCGCTGCGAAGGCTTTCCTCTTGTGGTGGCGGTCCCGAGAGCCCCGCCTTCCCGATCCTTCCAAATCTCCCTGGAAATGCGGCAATGGGAGACAGGTCGATATGGATTAGCAGAGCGGATTCAGCGAGTCGAGCTTTCCGATCACGGCGCGGGCGATCGCCATGAAGTCGAGCGCGGGCGGAAGGGCGATCCAATTCTTGCGGTCTTCCTGTCGAAGGACGCAGGGATTCATCTCGCTCTTGTACACCCAGTCCTGGACGCCGATCCCGGATTCCCGGAAGTGGACGCTGATCATCCTGGTCTCAGCGAAATAGGATCCCAGGCCTTTCCTCTGGGGTGTGAGAGCATCTCTTGCCGGCGATTCCTCCCGGACACGAACGTACGGATTCCGTTTGTGGCTCTGCCGGTAGATCGATTCAAGGGTCCGGGCCGGGACATCCCCTTCGGGTGCCGAGGCCTCCGGGGGCTCTTTCCCCGGGTACCATCCGCGGCCGGGAGGGCCCATGAAGGAGACGTGGAGCGTTCCTTCCCGCGAGCAGATGACTGACCAGGATTCCATCAGGGCTTCCTCCGATAGGTGATCAGCACCGTCCCGGGCGCCGAATCGACCGCCACCCTCAGCCGCGAGAGCGCCTCCCCCTTCATCTCCGCCGGGCGCCCCTCATCCTCGTACGTCACCTGGTAGGTGCCCTTCGGGTCGAGCCCGCGGACGGAAAGGTCGATCGCCGCGTAGGGGCTCTTCGGGCGCCGGAAGAGCTCGATCATCCCGGCGTCCCGGTCCGCCCGGTGGAGCTGCCAGCCGCACCAGCTCGTCTCCCCCTTTTCGATCGGGGTCAGCGGGTAGAAGTCTCCCAGCCAGAACGGGCGCAGGCGCTTCGTCTCCGCGATGCAGAGCTTCGCCTCATCCGCGGGGAAGTCCTTCGCCCGGGGGTCGGCGCCGATCGACGCCCCCGTGGCGACGGCGCTCCGCCAGGTGTAGCGGTCGAAGCCCCACGGCCCGGTGCCGTGGAGCGGGACGTACTGGGTGAGCCCCGCGATCTGGCCCTGGTCCCAGGTCGTGTGGGCCCGTGCGTCGCACGGCGTGTCGCTCCGCCAGAGAGGATAGGAGAGGCGCAGCATCTCCAGGTCGATCCGCCGCCCGCCGCTGGCGCAGTTGTCGATCGTGAGCCCCGAGTGGCGCCGCCGCAGTTCCTCCCACATCGCGTAGAGGCCCTCGATATAGCGGATCTCCGAGAGGCCCTTGCGGTCCGGCCCGTCCGCCTTCTGCCAGAAGGGGAGCGGCGCGATGTTGAAGTCATTGCGGTAGACGGTGATGCCGGACTCGGCGATGATCTTCGAGAGGTGGTCCGTGAGCCACGCCCGCGCCTCGGGGATCCCCAGGTTGAAGAGGCCGTCGCCGCCCCCGGCGCGCATCACCCACTCGGGATGCTCCTTGTGGATCCGGCTCCCCGGCGAGACGCGCTCCGGCTCGAACCAGACCACGAAGCCCATCCCCGCCTCGCGGGCGGCGTCGCCGATCGGCTTGAGCCCCCGCGGAAAGGCCTCCGGCCGCGGCGACCAGTTGCCCACTCCCGAGGGCCACCCGCCGATGAACCACCCGGCGTCGATCCAGAAGGCGTCGATCCCGATCGGCACGAGCCGCCGGAGGCAGTCGAGCTGGTTCGCCTCCGTCACGTCGTTCCCCTGGTTGAAAGTGAACCACGTGTTGGTGGTGACCGGCGGGATGATCGGGCCGCCGGCGTCGCGCGGGACGTAATGGTCGAGGATGGCGCGGCGCAGGAGGTTGTTGCCGCGGAGGCGGTCGTCCCCCTTCCAGAAGACCAGGAGCATGCGCGGCGTGCGGATCTCCTCGCCGGGGCGGAGGGCGATCCGGGTCGTCTGCATCCCGGCGCGGACGCGCACGAGGCGGCCGCCGTCGCGCTGGAAGGACGCCGCCCACTGGCCCGACCAGCCGATCGCCCCGGCCACCCCGCCGCCGGGCCAGGCCAGGTTGAAGAAGGGGAGCGTCCCGTCCGACGACCGTCCCCCGTTGGGCGCGAGCGCCGCGCGGTGGTTCGGCGGGAGCGGCTCCTCGACGGGGAGGAAGTCGTTCTCCGTGCAGGTACTGCCGTGGAGGCGGTGGAGCGTGAACTCCCCTTCCTTGGGGCGGGCGAACGACGCGTGGAGGGCCTGGACGTCCTCGAGGACCGGGGCGTCCGCGGTGCCGCCGTTGCGGAACCGGACGACCCACTCCACGGCGGGCGCGTCGTCCCACTCGAGGACCTCGCAGGAGACGCGGAGCCCGCCCCCCGGGTCGGTCCAGGAGAGCGCGCGGAGCGTCCCGCCGCGCTCGGCCCGCGGGGCCTAGGCTTCCTTCTTCCCGGCGGGCAGGAGTCCGGCCGACGGCCGTCCGCCGCGCACGAAGGAGAAGGGGATGTCGTGGACCGGTCCCTCGCCCGGCTGGGCGAGGGGGAGCTTGTCCAGCCAGACCGTGGAACCGTCGGCGAGGATCGCCTTCGCGTCGGCCCAGTCGCTCTGGTCCCACGCGGGGCCGTCGCCGCCGTCGAGGACGCGGAGGGTGAATTCGGGGGCGCCGCCCAGGTCCGCCGAGACCGCCAGGGGCGCCATCCCGCCGCGATGCAGGCCGCTCTTGTAGAGTTCCTTGCCTCCCGCCTCGACCGCGAAGACCGCGGAACCGAGCTTCCCCTTCGTGTCGTGGTTGTTGTCGATGCCCGCGGCGGCCTCGAAGCGCCGGCCGGGGGCGGGGAGGCGGACGACGATCTCGCTCACCGAGTGGGTCCCCAGGCCGCGCGCGTAGGAGACCTCGCCGATCTTGAGCGGGGTCTTCATCACGGACTGGTTGAGGAGGAACGTGCCGTGGTCCTGGCGGCGGACCTCGATGCCGGGTTTGGCGGCCGTTGTTTTCGGTGCCTCGCCGAAGAAGGAGGCCTCCGTCCACTCGCGGGCTGCCTGTCGTTCCGGGGAGACCTGGGCCAGGCCGAGGATCAGGGACGCGCCGCAGAGGAGTTTTGCCATCGTTCGATCCCTATTCGTAATCGTTCAGGGATTGATTCGAATCGCGAATTATGAGTCACGAATCACGGTGTCGCGGCCCCTCCGGGGGACCGTGATTCGGGATTCGCGATTCGTGATTCAGACCAACGGAGTTCAGTCCTTGCGGATGGCCCATACGATGCGGTGTTCTTGATCTCCGGGTACAGCCTGAACGGGTACCCCTATTCTACTAACGGCGGAGTCGCCTTGGCGCGGGGAAATAATGGGGAAAGGAAGGATGGAGGGGGGAGCATCTCCCCCTCCCGCCGTCTCCGCGGTTGAGCCGGCGGGCACCGCCCCGGGATAATGAGGGACGGGCGGCCGCCTACTCCTTGCCGCGCTTGCCCAGCTGGTGGTCGAGCATGAGGACGGCGGTCCCGTGGGCGTCGATCATCCTGAGCTGGGCGAGGATATCCTCGACGTTCTTCTCCTCCTCGACCTGCTCCGTGATGAACCACTGGAGCATGACCTGGGTGGGGTAGTCCTTCTCCTTGCCCGCCAGTTCGTAGAGCTTGTGGACGGAGGCGGTGACCGTTCGCTCGTGTTCGAGGGTCTTCTCGAAGGCTTCCAGAGGGGTCTTCCACTTCGCGGGGGGGGCGTCGATCGCCTGGAGCTCGACCGTGCCGCCGCGCTCCTGGAGGTACTTGAGGAGCTTCGTGGCGTGATCCTGCTCCTCCTTGGACTGCACCTCCATCCAGTGCGCCAGGCCGGGCAGGAAGCTCCGTTCGAAGTGCGCCGACATCGCCAGGTAGAGATAGGCGGAGTGGAACTCCTTCCGGATCTGGTCGTTCAGGGCCGCTTCCACCGTTTTCCCGATCATGTCCGTTTTTCTCCTTTCGAAGCTCTCCCTTCCCTCAGGGATAACGCGGAGGGGGGCCGGCGCCATCCCTGGCCCGACGAAATGCTGGACGCTCCTCCCACCCCTTTGCAGAATGGCCGCATGATCATCTCCGACCTGTCCACGATCGAGGGGCGCCGCTACCCGGCCCGCAGAAGGACGCAGAACCTGGTGGGCGGCCTGGCCCCCATCCAGGCGAAGCAGTTCGCCATCGGGTTCGTCACCCTGGAGCCCGATGGCGGCCAGGTCCCCTGGCACAACCAGGAGCAGGAGGAGGTCTACTTCCTCATCGAGGGAGAGGCCGAGATGTGCCTGGGGGCCGAGCGCCAGGTCCTCAAGGCCGGCCAGGCGGTCTTCATCCCTCCGCGCGTGTTCCACCAGGTCACGAACGTCGGGCCGTCGCCCGCGAAGATGATCTACTGCTACGGGCCGGCCGGGGACGTGGCGCACTGGCGCCAGGAGCTGGAGGGGACCCTCCCGCGCGCCGGCGCGGAGGCGCCGCCCCTGCCGGACGGGGCGCGTCCCCAGTGCACGAAGAAGCCTTGAGAGGGATCACCGCCATGGCGAACGCCAAGGTCCACCGCGTCGGCGTCCTCATGAACGGCGTCACCGGACGCATGGGGACGAACCAGCACCTGGTCCGCTCGATCCTCGCCATCCGCGAGCAGGGCGGGGTGCGGCTGGGCGATACGGAGGCCATCCTTCCCGAGCCCGTGCTCGTGGGCCGCAACGCGGCCAAGCTCGAGGCCCTCGCGGAGAAGCACAAGGTCGCGTCGTGGACCACGGACCTGGACAAGGCCCTCAAGGACCCCGCGAACGCCGTCTACTTCGACGCCCTCTCCACGAACCTGCGCCCGGAGAACGTCCGCAAGGCGATCGCCGCGGGCAAGCACGTCTACTGCGAGAAGCCCACGGCCACGAGCGTCAAGGAGGCCTACGACCTCTACGCGCGGGCGAAGAAGGCGGGCGTGAAGCACGGGGTCGTGCAGGACAAGCTGTGGCTCCCGGGGCTCATGAAGCTCAAGATCCTCATGGACACGGGCTACTTCGGGGACCTCGTGGCCGTGCGCGGCGAGTTCGGCTACTGGGTCTTCGAGGGGGACACCGTCCCCTGCCAGCGGCCCTCGTGGAACTACCGCAAGGAGGACGGCGGAGGGATCGTCTTCGACATGTTCGCCCACTGGCGGTACGTGCTGGACAACCTCTTCCGGCCGGTCCGTGCGGTCTCCTGCGTGGGCGCCACGCACATCCGGAAGCGATGGGACGAGAAGGGGAAGCCGTACGCCTGCACCGCCGACGATGCCGCCTACGCCACGTTCGAGATGGAGGGCGGGCTCATCGCCCAGCTGAACTCCTCCTGGTGCGTCCGGGTCCGGCGCGACGACCTCCTCGTGCTCCAGGTGGACGGCACGAAGGGCTCGGCCGTGGCGGGCCTGCGGGACTGCTGGATCCAGCCGCAGTCGGCTACGCCGCGGCCCGTCTGGAATCCCGACATCGACCAGCCCATCCGGTTCTTCGACACCTGGACGAAGCTCCCCGAGCAGAGGGCCTACGACAACGCCTTCAAGGTGCAGTGGGAGCTGTTCCTCCGGCATGTGGTGAAGGATGAGCCGTTCCGGTGGACCCTGCTGGAGGGCGCCAAGGGGGTCCAGCTGGCGGAACTGGGGATGGAATCCTGGAAGACACGCCGCTGGGTGGACGTTCCCGAGATGAAGGCCTGAATAAGCCCGAGTGCCGGATTTCATGAGTCCGTAGGGGATACGGCACGGGTATCGGCTTTGAGGTTTCGGTTTCCCCCGGGGCAAGGACGTATGCTCAGGGCGATGCGGCCGGCGCGAACACAATGAGGCCTCTGATTCCAGGGGGGCCGTAATTGCCTTGCGTCGCTTTAAAGCGACATTGCATAATCTGTTGTGCGCCAGCGGATTGCGGTGAACCGCTCGATTTTTAGTGGCGTCCCGGAAAGAGGGCCAGGAGTTCGGTAGGAATCGACATATCCAGGATCTTCCTGGAAGTTGAACTCGTCGGGCGAGAGGGAATGGAGACGGGAGGTCAGGCATGGAGTTCCAGGCGCTTCTTCAGCAACGGCGCTCGATCCGCGCGTTCGAGCCGCGGCCGGTGGAGCCCGAGAAGGTCCGCGCGATCCTCGAGGCGGCGGACGCCGCGCCCTCGGCCGGCAACCTCCAGGCCTACCGTATGGTTTGCGTGACGGATCCCGCCGTCCGCAGGGCCCTCGCGGCCGCCGCCCTCGGCCAGGGCTTCGTGGCCGAGGCGCCGGTGACGATCGTCTTCCTCGCGGACCCGGCCTGGGCCTCCTCGCGGTACGGGGAGCCGGGCCGGAGGCTCTTCTGCATCCAGGACGCCTCGATCGCGTGCGCCTACGCCCAACTGCGCGCCGCCGACCTGGGGCTGGGGAGCGTGTGGGTGGGCGCCTTCGACGAGCGCGCGGTGTCGCGGGCCGTGGGCGCACCGGGCGACCTGGTGCCCGTGGCGGTCCTCCCCGTGGGCTATCCCGCCGAGTCGCCGGGGCCCACGCCCCGGCGGGGAATCAAGGACCTGGTCACGTACAAGATGGCGTGATCAGCGCTTGCCCCCGTCGACGACGCGGAGGAGGAACTCCCCGGACGTCCCCCGCTGGTCGGGATCGTACATCGCGAACGCGTGCGCGGGCATGACGTGGTATTCGCCCGGCTGGGTCGGCCGGAGGCGGAAGGCGAACTCCTTGCGGCGGTCCTCCACGTCGTGGGCGGCCAGGCACACCCGGTCGTCGCGCAGTTCCCGCCGCACGTACCAGGACTCCCAGGAATCCCAGGAGGAAGGATCGCCCTCGCGCGCCTCCGTTCCCGCCGGGATCGGGCACTCCAGCATCACGTACTCCGCCCGGTCCTTCGCGCGGACCGTCACCACCGCGCGGATCTCCTCGCCCAGGGAGACCTCCGAGCCGGACTCGATGTCTTCCCAGGAACGGCCCCCGTCTTCGGCGGCGGCCGCACGCTGGAAATGGCGGGCGACGATGAGATGGCCCGGCGACGGCCGGATCTGCTCCTCCCGCGTCCGGTACTTCAGGAGCGCCGAGGCGAAGAGGGGCTGGGGCTCTTCCGACGTTACCTCGATCTTGTTTTCCCCGACCCGCAGGGAGTCCGCCGGGACGCGGATGCGCCCGCCCTCCGGCCGCGCCTCCCGCCCGTTCACGCGCGCGGTGAACGAGGCCGGCCTCTCCTCCGCCGCGAGTTCCGTGAACGCGTAGACGACATAGGCCGTGTCGAGGGTGGAGAGCCACTGCGCCCCGCGGCGCCGGAGCATGAGCCACTCCACCAGGGGATGCAGGCGGGGGTCGTTCCGGTCCACCCTGAGGAGCGCCCGGACCACGGCCGCGGTGCTCCGGATGGTCTCGCTGTGGATTACTTCCGGCGGCTTCCCCGGGAGCTTGCCCGCCAGGTCCCGCCGGCCGGCAAGCACGAGGTATGCCAGGTCCTCCTCCGGCTTCTCTCCCTCCATCCCGGCCAGGTCCGGCGCGGCGCCCGCCAGCGTGAGCGCGTAGGCCCCGAAAGGCGTGGGCGCCATCCCCTTGAGCCGGTCCGCCCCGGCCTTGATCGCCGCCTCCTCGATCCGGAATCCCGCGGCGCGGGCCGTTGCCAGCCCGTAGACCACGTAGGCGGTCATGAAGGGGTGCGTCTCGTCGTGCTTCCACCACCCCCAGCCGCCGTCCTCGTGCTGGAAGTCATAGAGCCGCCGGAGGCCCTGGTCCACCATCGACGGGAGCTCCCTTTCGAGGGCGGGATTGGAGAGACCCAGGCGCTTGAGCGCCTGGCCCGCGACCACGGAGGGCAGGAAGCGCGACATCGTCTGCTCCACACAGCCGTAGGGGTAGCCCGCGAGCGACGGGAGCGCCTCGAGCACCGCCGCCAGCCCCGGCGTGGTGACGGCCATCTCCAGCCGCGCCGTCTCGGGGATCGCCTCGGCGGGGAGGACGAGAGTCGCCTCCCATTTCCCCTTCACCGCCCCCGCCCGCGCCGCGTGCTGGTCGAATCCGTGCGGGTTCACCGGGAGGGTGATCTCCATGGCGTCGGACTCGACCGCGGACGATGCCCGCGCCCGCAGTTTCGCCATTCCGGGCCGCGAGGCGAGGATCTTCCAGTCCAGCCGCTCGGGGCGGCCGGGGGACACCTTCACCGCCCGCTCGCCCCCCTCCACCTCCAGGCCCTCCGCCTCGAGGCGGACCTTGAACTCCAGGGGGGCGGACAGGTCGTTGTGCACGATCGTGGAGACCGTGCCCCGGTCGCGCTCGGTGTAGAACCGCGGGGCCGCGATCCGCAGGATCACGTCCTTCCGGCTGAGCGTGCTCGAACGGGACTCGCCGAACCGGTCGGCCTCCGAGGCCGCCCGCGCGGTGAGCCGCCAGGTGGTGAGCGAGTCGGGCATCTCGATTTCCGCCTCCGCGCGGCCGTCCGGCCCCGTCCTCAGGTGCGCCCGCCAGAAAAGCGTGTCCGGGAAGAAGCTCCTCACGCGGGCGGGCTTGCCTTCGCCAGCCATGGCCAGCGCGGACTTGGGCTCGTCCAGGGCCATGGCGAAGGTGGCGCCGCAGAGGACCCCGCGGGCGCGCTCCTCGAATGGACTGTCACAGGAGTCATCGATCCAGACGGTCCCGTTTATCGAGGCCCGGGACTCCCGGAGCCGGTGGAAGAAGCGGCGGATGTCGTCGGCCTGCTCAGGCTCGATCGCGAAGATGGGCTCGTCCACCACGCCCAGCTCCACCTCGGCGGGGACCGGCCGGCCGTCGGCGCGCGTGACGACGGTCACCTTCGCCTTCTCCCCGGGCCGGTAAACCGGCTTGTCGGTCCGGACCTCCACGTCGATCATCGCCCGCCGCGGGAAGACGCCGATCTCCATGCCCCCGCTGAAGGCGCTTCCTCCCTTCCAGGCGCCGAGCTTGACGAAGACGTTCGGCGCGTGCTCCTCCCGGATCGGCACCTCCAGGACCTGGCTGGACTTCTCCAGGCGGACGAGGCGCGCCTCGTGGAACCGGTCGCCCTCGACCGTAAGCAGGGCCGTGAGCCCCTTTTGCGGGGACCGCACCAGGAGTTGCGCCGTCTCGCCGGCCTCGTAGATCGGCCGGTCGGGGATGACCTCGAAGTCGCTGGAGTCGGAGTCGAAGGCCGACTCGCCCTCGACCCAGAGGTCCGCCCGGTCCACGGCCGTCCGTCCCCGGTCGTCCTTGACCCGCGCGCGGAGTCGGAGCTTGCCGGGCTGGTCGGGATGGACGTCGAAGGAGACCCTTCCGTCCTCGCCGGACTTCGCGCTCGCCTGGAAGACGGGCTCGAACTCCAGGGATTCATTCTCCCCCGGCCCCTTCACCGCGACGAGGCCCATGAGCTCCACGTCCCGGTCCCGGACGGGCTTCCCGCCGGGATCGGTCACGCGGGCGCGGACCCGCAGGCGGTCGCCGGGGCGGGCGAACATCCGCGCGGCGCCGACCTCGACGCGGAGGGAGGCCGGGAGGAGGCGCAGGCGCCCTTTCCCCTCGGCCTCGAAGCGGGAGAGGTCCCTCACCGCGGCGCGGACCATGAATTCGCACTCCAGGTCGGGCTCCTTCTCGAACCTGGAGGCGTCGAACGCGATCTCGCAGGTCCCGTCCGGGCCGGTCCTTCCCTTTCCCTGGTGGATATCCTCAAAGCCGTATTCGGGGGGATCGAAGTCGTACGGATTCCTGGGGCGCCGGAAAAACCAGAGGCGCGTCTCGTCCGGCGGCAGGCGGCGGCCGTCCCACCGGGGGGAGTAGACCGGACGGCGGGAGACGGTCCATTCGACCTCGGCGTCGGCCGCCGGCCCGCCGAAGTAGTATTCCGCCTTGACGACCGCGCGGACGCGCTCCCCCAGCAGGGCCCCGTCCCCGGGGAACGAGACGCTGACCTGGATCTCCGGCTTCCGGTATTCCGCCACCGTGAAGTACTGGCTCCAGGGCTCCCCTTCCTCGGCGCGCCAGGATTCGGTCTTGTCCGGCACGTTGACGACTACCCGATAGCCGCCCAGGGGAGGTTCCTCGCCCAGCCGGAACGATCCCGAGATCGATCCCGCGTCGCTCCAGGCGGATTCCATGGCGTAGACGATGCGGCCCAGGGGATCCTTCACCCCCGCCCGGACCTTTTCCGGCGGGGCGGGATGAAGGCGGTCCTGCCGGCGGTCGCGCCGGACGGCCTTGAAGAAGACTTCCTGGCCGGGCCGGTAGACGGGCCGGTCGGTGGTGATGTACACCAGCGAGTCCTCCACGGGGGGCGGGGGATCGATCCGGAGGGCATGGACCTCGGAGCCCCACGTCGCCACGACGGAGCAAGTTCCCTGGATATCGAAGCGCGCCAGGCCATCGACGCCGGTCCGGCCCTGCCGTTCGCCCTCCTTGGAAGAGACCGTGAACCTGGCGTTCACGACAGGGCC
>CAYNDR010000093.1:0-18949 GCA_964395295.1 uncultured Planctomycetales bacterium | reverse complement strand
GTCAATTCCTGCATCAAAAAACTCTTCCATGTCTTTTATAGAAGAAATTCCATCGGCATAACAAACTTTAAGAGAAGTCTTTTTTGCGATCGCCCCAGCTACCGACTTATTCAATTCACTGCCATCAAGATCAACAAGATGAATTATTTTCGCGCCATTTTTTTCAAATCTTTTCGCGGCGGATACGGGATCACGCGTTAAAACGGTCAATTGTTCTTTTTCGCCTTTATATTGGCTTACGACAGTTCCCTCGGAAAGATAAATAGCCGGAATTATCAGCATAATTACACATTAAATCTAAAATGTACCACATCTCCGTCCTTCATAACATATTCTTTCCCTTCAACGCGCGCTTTTCCTTTTTCCTTCGCTCCGATTTCTCCGCCGAACGCAACATAATCCTCATATCCGATTACTTCCTCAGAATGTGGTTGTTCAAATGATCCGTCTCGTTGACATACATAAGGCCTTCGGCCACAAGCAGGTGCTGGCAGGCGCTACGATCGAGATCAAGAAGGGCGAGAGCATGCCCGGTCCCGAAGAAATCGAGGAGGCGGTCCGGGCGGTCCGCAGGGGCGAGCGCGACCGATTCGCGGCCGTCATCCAGGCCTGCCACGTCCCCGTCCGCGCCCTCGTCTCGGCGCTCGTCCACGACCGGGACGACGCGGACGACCTCGCCCAGCAGACCTTCGTCTTCGCCTTCCAGCACCTGGGGGAGTACCAGACGGGGACCAATTTCCTGGCGTGGCTCAAGGCGATCGCCCGGAACAACGTGCTCGATTACCTCAAGCGCCGCGGCCAGCAGAGGGCCAACCAGGACCGCTGCCTCCGCGAGGAGATCGCCCGCCGGGCGGGCGACCTCTTCCGCCCCGAGGAGATCGACCCGCGCCTGGAGATGCTGAGGCACTGCGTCCAGGGCCTGGATTCCCGCCAGCGGGTGCTCCTGCGCCAGGCGCACGACCGGACTTTCCCGCTGGAGGAACTCGCCCGGAGGCTCCAGCGCTCGGCGGCGGCGCTCCGGAAGCAGATCAGCCGGCTCTACGAGGCCCTCCGGCAGTGCATCGACCGGCGCCTGGGGGGCGCGGGGGCGGTGAATCCATGAACGACGAGCGGATCGAGGAACTGGTCCAGGCCTACCTCCGCGGGGAGGCGAGCCCCGGGGAGCTGGAGGAACTCAAGAAACTGCTCGACGCGGGCGACGAGACCTCCCGCCGGGCGGCCTCGATGCTCGCCGACGGCGGCATGATCGCCGGCTGGTTCCGTGCGGAGGGCGACCTGCGCTTCGTGGCCGAGGCCATGGCCGCCACGGAGACCCGCCGGGACGATCCGGAGTTCGTGGGGAAGACGCTCGAGAGGATCGAGCAGGCGAGGTCGCGGCGCCGCTCCTGGAGGCGGCCCAGCGGCGGGAGGCCCTGGGGATTCATCCCGGCCCTGGCGGCGGCGGGCCTCCTGGCGGCGGTTGTGGCCATCGTGGTGTTCGCCTCCACGCGCGGCCAGCGCGAGGGGACGGCGGGCGGCAGCGCTCAGGCGCCCGGTCCGGCCGTTGAGGAACGGAGGGAGACCGCCGACTCCCCGGATCAGGAACGCCTCGACGCGATCAAGGATCTGGAACGCCTGCGTCAGGAGCGGAAGAAGCAGGAGGAGGAACTGGCCCGGATCGAGCGGGAGCGGGAGGAACTGGTCCGCCAGCAGAGGACCGCGGAGGCGCAGGCCAAGGGAGAGACGGAGATCGAGCGGAAGCGGCAGTTGGAGCGGCTGGCCGAGGAGGAGCGCAAGGCCCAGGCGAGGGTCGAGAGGAAGGAGAAGCAGGCGCCCACCACCACCCGGGAGAAGGCCCCGCTCCTCCTGGCGGCCACGGTGGAGCGCGTCCAGGGGGAGGCCTTCCTGGTGGCGGAGGAGGGGAAGACCGCCGCGAAGCCGGGCCAGGCGGTCTACGGCGGTCAGGGGTTCGAGACGTCGGGGCCGAAGGGCCTCCTGGCCGTCCGGTTCGCCGACGGGACGCGGCTGGAACTGGCGGGAGACGCCGCCGTCCAGCGCGTCTGGGAGCGCCAGGAGAGGAAGGGGAAGGGCCTTTTCCTGGCGCGGGGGGTCGTGACCGCCGACGTGGGCAAGCAGCCGGCCGGGCAGCCGATGGTCTTCACCACGGCGCACGCGGAGGCCACGGTCCTCGGGACGCGGCTGACGCTCGCGGTCGCGGGGAATTCCACGCGGCTCGACGTCCGCGAGGGACGGGTGCGCCTGGCGCGCCTGCCGGCGGGCGCCGCGGTCGAGGTCCCCGCGGGCTTCTACGCCGTGGCCGGCCCGGGCCAAGATCCGGAGCTGAAGCACGAGCACGCGATCGCCCTCTCCTTCCAGGACGACGTCTCTCCCGGGCCGCGCTACTCGGGCACCCGCGACGCCCACTTCGGGGAGCACAAGTCCGAGGTCGACCGCAACAACGGGACGGGGGCCCAGGTGTGGGTGGACGGGGACTGCCGCCCGCCGCAGGGGGACGACCGGTACGCGCTCATCAAGTGGGACCTCTCCGCGATCCCGCCGGGGAGCATGGTGATCTCGGCGTCGATCGCCATCCAGGTCGTCAACAACCCGGCCGGCCAGCCCTTCAATCTCTGCGAGATGAAGCGGGAGTGGATCGAGAACCAGGCCACGTGGAACGTCGCGGCCTCGAAGCGTCCCTGGCAGGCGCCGGGGGCCCGCGGGCCGCAGGAGCGGGGGGGGGTGATCCTGGGCGCGCTGGCCCCGAAGGTCAAGGGGCCCTATTCGGCGGCGCTCAACCCGGCGGGCGTGGCGGTCGTCCAGTCCTGGATCGACAATCCGCTCACCAACCACGGCTTCTGGCTCGGGAACCCGGACAACGGGGACGCGCTGGGATTCGAATCCCGCGAAGCCGTCCAGCCCGCCAACCGCCCGAAGCTCACCATCGTCTTCGTCCCCAAGGGCCGGTAGGCCGCGCCTGCCTGGAGAAGGCGCGGCTTGATCCCGCGGGAGGCATCGGCGTACAATCAATCCGATGGCATTCAGGAAAGCCAAGGGAGCGAAAAGCAAACGTGGCCAGGGCAACGGCATGCCTGTGGAGTACCGTGCCTTGGGCGAAGCCTATCACGATGCCTGCTACACGGTGTTCTTGAAGCAGATCGAGGACGTCCTTGACCGCGATCCCCAGGCGCGTGCCCGCATGGACAAGCTCATCCGCGAATTCCGCGAGGCGGTCCTGGGCAAGATGAAGTTCTGAAAATCCCCGGTCTTCCCACGTCGCGCGGCTGGACGTCGCCTCTGATGATCGAGAGGCCGTCGAAACTGTTCCCTTCGGACGGCGGCGGGTTATGATGGACAAGAGGGGAGCCCCATGTCGATGATCGCGGATCTTGTCCTGTCCCTTCTCGTTTGTCCGTTTTCATCCGGGCAGGAGGAGGCAGGCGAGATCCTGAGGACCTCCGGCGTCCGGACGGGGCTCTGCGTACGCGTCGGGACCACCGACGGCGCGGTCGAGATGGGCCTCGCCAACGGCGCCCGGATCCTCGTCCACGGACTCGCCCTCGACGAGAAGTCGCTCGCCGAGGCGCGCCGGAACATCCAGGCGAAGGGGCTGTACGGCCTGGCCTCGGTGGAACTCGCCGCATCGCTCGACCCGCTCCCCTACGCGGACAACCTGGTCAACCTGCTCGTGGCCGACGCCCCTCTCCCGGCGCTCCCGGATCAGGAAATCCTCCGGGTCCTGGCGCCGAACGGCACCGCGTGCCTCCGGAAGGGCGGCTCGTGGACGAAAACCGTCAAGCCCTGGCCCAGCGAGTACGACGACTGGACGCACTTCGACTACGGCCCGGAGGGCAACGGCGTCTCGCATGACCGGGCGATACGGCCCGCCACCTTCGTCCAGTGGCGCTTCACCGCCCAGCCCGCGGCGCTCGGCGGCAATCCCGCCGGCTACCGGGTCCTCACGGGCTTCCGCGTCGCGGGCGGCCGCGCCTTCTTCGAGTGGTCTCCCTCCGGAGAAAAGGACAAGCGGAGCCGCGAGGGATTCTACACCGGCCGCGACGCCTACAACGGCCTCCCGATCTGGACCGTGAAACACGCGGCGGACCTCCAGCGCAAGGAATGGCAGTTCGTCGCCGCGAAGGACCGCCTCTACACGTTCCTCCAGAAGGCCGGCCCCGCCGTGGCCCTCGACGCGGCCACGGGCCAGGCCATACGGACCTTCGATCAGGGCGGGCGGCTGACGGAGACCGTCAACCAGACCTGCCTGCGCCTCTGCGGGGAGATCCTCCTCGAGACGGCCGGGGACACGCTCTACGCGCTCGACGCCGCGAGCGGCGCGCTCAAGTGGAAGCACTCCGAGGAGCAGGGCCTCGTCCTTTTCCCCTCGGCCACCGCGAGGGACAACAGGGTATTCGCCGCCGTGGGAGATCCGCAGGACAAGGGCCACTACAGCCGCTGGCCGTTCCACAAGCTCAAGGCCATCGTCTGCCTGGACCTGTCCTCCGGGAAGAATCTCTGGCGGAACGAGGAGGTCGCCGGAAGCGACATCGGCCAGCTCGTCTGCGCCGAGGGTCACCTGGCGGTCTTCGGCTCGGGCGCGATCGGCGGGGGCAAGGAGCCGTTCATCGGCGCCCTCCGCGCGGGCGACGGCAAGCTCCTCTGGCGCTCCACCTTCAAGACCGAATACAACCGCTTCGGCTACAACCTCCTCGTGCGCGACGGGATCATGTACTACGCCGACGCCTGGCGCATCTACGCCCACGACATGAAGACCGGCGAGGAGACCCGGCCCTTCGACGACGGCGGCTACAACATGCGCTGCAACCGCTTCTGCGCCACGGAGGACACCCTCATCTACGGCTACATCGCCTACGTGGACCGGAAGTGGGGCGGGCTCTACCAGAGCATCGGGCGGGGCGGCTGTGCGCAGGGCGCGGTCCCGGCCCACGGGATGCTGTACCTCACCCCCAACACGTGCCGCTGTTTCACGATGGTGAGGGGCCACATGGCGCTCTCCTCCGAGCCCCTCCGCGAGCCGGTCCCCGACGCGCGCCGTCTCGAGAAGGGCGGCCGGCCGCCCGAGCCGATCCCGCCGCGGATTGCCTCGCCGCCTGCGGGCCCGGTGGCGGAAGACTGGCGCGCCGCCGGTGCGGAGGCGGAGCCGGCGGCGGCCGAGGGGAAGACCTTCACGGCCGTGGTCCACGAGCACCGGATGGAGGCGCGCGACCCGCAGGGCAAGGCGCTATGGTCCTTCACGGCCGGCGGCCGGATCAGCTCGCCCCCCGTGGTCCACGACGGCCTGTGCCTCTTCGGTTCTCATGACGGGTGGATCTACGCGGTCCGCGCCTCCGACGGCTCGCTCGCTTGGCGCTTCATGGCCGCGCCCTGCGAGCGCAGGATGGTGATCAACGGCCAACTCGAGTCGTCGTGGCCCGTGTACGGCGTGGTCCTGCACGAGGGGCTCGTCTGCTTCTCGGCCGGCCTGCATCCCGAGGTCGGCGGCGGGATTCACGTCTACGGCCTGGAGCCGAAGACCGGCGCCTTGGGCTGGAAGCTCGCGATCCGGAAGGCGCCCGTGCCCCTGGAGGCGAAGAACCGGAAGCCGGTGGTCCCGAACCGGGTCCTCAACGACGCGCTGAAGAGCGAGGGGGGCGAACTCGTCCTCCCGGGGATCCGGTTCGTCCCGCGCGAATCGGAGGAGAGCCTGAGGCAGAAGATCGAGGCGCCGCTTCCGAAGAAGAAGTAGGCCGGTCCGCGCGTTTGGTAGAATAGGGACAACCATGGCATCGATCCTGAGGTTCCTGGCCATCGCGGTCCTGGTGGCGCCGGCCTCCGGCCTGTGCAGTATCCCGGTCTTCCGGTACGCCCTGGAGCGCTGGCCCGCGGCCCCCTACGAGGCGATCCTCTTCCACCGCGGCCCGCTGGCGGCGGAGCACGAGGCCGTCCTCTCCGGGATCCGTGAGTCCTCCGCGAACGTCATGGTCGAGAAGGCGGACCTGGAGGGGAAACCGGACGCGGCGGTCCAGGAAATCTGGAAGGCGCAGGGGAATCCGGCGCTCCCCTGGCTGGCGCTCCGGTTCCCCCAGAGCGAGCCGGCCATGCCGTCCGCCTGGGCGGGGCCGCCGGACGCGGCGCGCGTGCGCGCCCTCCTCGACTCGCCCGCCCGCCGCGAGATCGCCCAGAGGATCATCCTGGGGGAGTCCGCGGTCTGGCTGATCCTCGAGTGCGGCGACGCGGCCCGGGACGGCGCGGCGGCGAAACTGCTCGGGGCGGAGCTGGCGGCGCTGGAGAAGACGCTCAAGCTCCCCGAGGAGGACGCCGGCGCCATGCCGCTCCTGTCGGACGTCCCGCTCAGGATCGCCTTCTCGGTCCTGCGCCTCTCGCGGCGCGACCCCGCCGAGAAGGAGTTCGTGGCGATGCTGGCCCGGAGCGGAGGCGCCCTTGCGGAAGGGAAGGGGCCGGTGGCCCTCCCGGTGTTCGGCCGCGGGCGCGCGCTCTGGCCCCTGGAGGGCGAGAGGCTTTCCGCGCCGGAGATCGCCGAGGCGGCGGAGTTCCTCGCCGGCGCCTGCTCCTGCCAGGTCAAAGAGATGAATCCCGGGCTGGACCTGCTCTTCGACGCGCCCTGGGAGAACCTGCTCTCGGAGCCCGCGGAGAAGAAGGCCGGGCCGCCCCCTCCGGCGGCGCCCTCGAAGCCCGAGGCGCGGCCAGGACCGGCCTCCAGAACTTCTCCGGCCTGGAGTCTCCCTTGGACGGGCATCGCGGCCCTGGCCATCCTCGTCCTGGCGGCGGGCGCCCTGCTCCTCCGGCCCCGGAAGCCGGCCGGACGCTGTTGAAGGCCGTGACCGGCGGCGCCGGGACGGCGCCGGGGGAATAGCCATGCGGCCCCGCGTTTCGTGCCATTATATTGGCCCCCTCGGGATATCCTCTTGGTGAGCGGAAAGGGCATGACACGGAGGGGCGCGGCGGTCGCCGACGTGCGGTTGCTCCTGTCCGCGAGGATCTCTCCGGCAGACGACTGGCCCGCCTGGCGCCATGACGCCGCCCGGACCGCCTTCTCGCCGGCCGACCTGCCGGACCCGCTCCACCTGCATTGGGTCCGGGAGTTCCCCCCGCCCAAGCCCGCGTGGCCGGATCAGCCGAGGATGCCCTTCGACGCCGCCTACCGGCCCGTCGTAGCGGGCACCACCCTCTTCGTGGGAACCTCGGTCGAGGACGCCGTGGCCGCGCTCGACACGCGGACTGGGGCGGTGAAGTGGCGGTTCCTCGCGGACGGGCCGGTGCGGCTCGCGCCGGCGGCGTGGGAGGGCCGCGTCTATTTCGTCTCCGACGACGGCCACCTCTACTGCCTGGATGGATCCTCCGGCGCGCTCGTCTGGAAGTTCCGGGGCGGCCCCCGGGAGCGCCGCGTCCTGGGCAACGGGCGGCTCATCTCCCTGTGGCCCGCGCGCGGCGGGCCGGTCGTGTCGGACGGCGCCGTCTACTTTTCCGCCGGCCTCTGGCCCTTCATGGGGATCTTCCTCCATGCCCTGGACGCGCGGACGGGGCGCGTCCTCTGGTCGAACGAGGGGGACGGCTCGATCTTCATCCAACAGCCCCACCGCGCGGATTCGTTCGCCGGGGTGGCTCCCCAGGGGGCGCTGGCCGCGGCGGGCGACCGCCTCCTCGTCCCCGGCGGCCGTTCGGTGCCGGCCTGCTACGACCGCCTCACGGGGAAACTCCTCCACTTCCGCCTGGTGGACACGCCGCGGCGCGGGGGCTCCGACGTGGCCGCCATGGACAAGGCCTACTTCGCCGGCGGCGCGGCCTTCGACATGGAGACCCGGCTTCAGGTCGGAGAAGTCGGGGCGGAGCCGGTGATCGCGGGGGAGACGGTCTACTACGCGGGCCGGGACCGCGGCGTCGTGGCGCTGAAGGCTCCGCCGATCGAGGTCACCGAGACCACGGACAAGAAAGGGAAGAAGACGGTCAAGCGGCAGTGGCCCAAGACCCGGCCGGCGACGCTCAAGTCCGCCGCCTGGCGGGCGCAGGCGCTGATCCGGGCGGGCGGCCGCCTCTACGGCGGGAGCGAGGGGCTGGTGTGGGCGCTGGATCCCGAGAAGGACGCGATCCCCTGGAAGGCCGAGATCGGGGGCGTCCCGCTGGGTCTCGCGGCGGCCGACGGGCGCCTTTTCGTCTCGACCGGCGAGGGACGCCTTTACTGCTTCGGGGCGGGGCCCGTGGAGCCGGCGGTCCACCGCTGGGTGCCCGCGGGGCCGGTCCCGGAGGACGCCTGGACCCGGAAGGCGCGAGCGATCCTCGACCTGGCGGGGGTCCGCGAAGGGTACTGCGTGCTGTGGGGCGCCGGGAACGGCCGCCTGGCGGAGGAGCTGGCGCGGCAGGGGGATCTCCCCGTCGTCGCGGTCGATCCCGACGCGCGCAAGGTCGAGGAAGCCCGCTCGATGCTGGCCGCGGCGGGCCTTTATGGCGAGCGCGCGGAGGTGCATGCGGGGGATCCGGCGACGTTCCCGCTCCCTCCGTTCCTGGCCGGCCTCATGGTCTCGGAGGAGCCGATCGGATTGGACCGGGAGGCCGCGGGGAAGCTGTTCTCGTCGCTGAGGCCGTACGGCGGGATCGCCTGCCTGCCCGCGGGCTCCGCGAAGGTCGAGGACCTCGCGGCCTGGCTTCCCGAGGCGGAGGTGAAGGAGCGCGGCGGATTCCTCCTCGTCGCGCGGCCGGGGGCGCCGCCGGGCGCGGGGGACTGGACGCACGAGCATGCCGACGCCGCCAACACGCGCGTCTCGCGCGACCGGCGGGTCAAGGCGCCGCTCGGGCTCCTCTGGTTCGGGGGCTCGTCGAACGAGGACATCCTGCCCCGGCACGGCCACGGCCCCCAGCCGCAGGCGATCGACGGGCGCCTCTTCATCGAGGGGATGGACCTGATCCGCGCGATGGACATCTACACCGGGCGCGTGCTGTGGGAGACGGAACTGCCGGGCGTGGGGAGCTTCTTCAACAACGTCCTCCACCAGCCGGGCGCCAACGCGAGCGGTTCGAACTACGTCTCGACCCCGGACGGCATCTACGTCGTCAACGGCAGGACCTGCACGCGGCTCGATCCCGCCACGGGGCGCGTGATGTCCGAGTTCCGGCTCCCCGGCGAGAAGGGGCCGCCCCTGTGGGGCTGCATCAACGTCCACGAGGACCTCCTCGTGGGCGGCGCGGAGCCGCTCATCGGGAGACTGCCCGTCCCCCCCCTGGACCCGCGCATCGGGGACGACAACCCGACCCAGGACTTGAAGGCGACCATTTCCAAGCTGGGATTCAGCAAGTTCGATCCGGACAACTACTCGTCCAGCCGGCGGCTCGTCGCGATGGACCGCCACGACGGGAAGGTGCGCTGGACGGCGGAGTCGCGGAGCGGCTTCCGCCACAACGGGATCTGCATCGGGGGCGGGCGGCTCTACTGCATCGACCGTCTCTCGGGGCTCCAGCTCGACCGGATGAAAAAGGAGGGCACGGTCCCCGCGGCGGAGCCCCGCCTAGTAACGCTGGACCTGCGGACCGGGCGGGAGCTCTGGAGCGCCGGGAAGGACGTCTTCGGGACGTGGCTCAGCTATTCGGCCGCGTGCGACATCCTCGTGGAGGCCGGGAGGGTGGCGAAGGACACGATCAGCGACGAACCCAAGGGGATGAGGGCCTGGCGGGCCTCGGACGGCGCCGTGATCTGGGCGAAGAAGGACTACCAGGGGCCGGCGATGATCCACGGGGACACGATCCTCATGGCGGGGAAGGCCTGCGACCTGCGCACGGGCGCGCCGCGGTCGCGGTTCCATCCCCTCACCGGCCTGCCGGCCGAGTGGACGTGGACGCGCCAGTACGGGTGCAACACGCCGGCGGCCTCGCGGCACCTGCTGACGTTCCGCTCCGGGGCGGCGGGGTACTTCGACCTCGCCCGCGACGGGGGGACCGGCAACTTCGGCGGATTCCGGTCGAGCTGTACGAACAACCTGGTCGCGGCGGGCGGCGTTCTTTGCGTCCCGGACTACACGCGGACGTGCACCTGCAGTTACCAGATCCAGGCCTCCGTGGCCCTCGCGCCGATGCCCGAGGCGGAGATGTGGACGTACTTCGGCTCCACGGACGTGGGAGGCACGATCCGGCGCGTGGGGGTGAACCTTGGGGCGCCGGGGGACCGCCGCGCCGAGGACGGCACGCTCTGGGTGGAGCACCCGGGCGCGGCCGGGAAATCGCCGTCCGTCCCGGTCCGGACGTCGCCCGAGACGTTCGAGACGTTCCGTCTCAACGCGCTGAGCGTCGAGGGGGCGGGCCTTCCCTGGGTGGCCGCCTCCGGGGCCCGCGGATTGAGGTCCCTGAGTCTCACGCTGGACAAGGACGGGAAGAAGGAACGCCTTTACGACGTCCGCCTCCACTTCGCGGAGCCGGACGACGTGCCGGCGGGGCGGCGCGTCTTCGACGTCTCGATCCAGGGGCGCGAGGCGCTCCGGGACTTCGACGTCGTGCGCGAGGCGGGCGGCCCGAGGCGCGCGGTGGTGAAGGAGTTCCCGGGGATCCCGGTGAAGAAGGACCTCGTGGTGGAGTTCTCGCCGGTCGGTCTTTCGGAGCCGATCCTTTGCGGAATCGAAGCCTCCGCCGGATTCCACGTCCCCGTGTTCCGTTATGCGCTGGAGCGGTGGCCGGCGGACCCCTACGAGGCCGCGGTGATGGGCGACGGGACGCTGGACGAGCGGGGGCGGGCCCTCGTGGAGGTGCTGGAGCGGGCGGCCGGGGGAGCGAACGTCGAGGTGCGCCGGCGGCCGGCCGGTTCGCCGGGGTTGGTCCTGCGCGCCGCGGAGGGGACGGGCGTCGGCAAGGTCGTGTGGGCCGGGCCCCTCGAGGGGGAGGCCGTGGGCCGTCTGCTCGATTCGCCGGCCCGCCGGGAGGTGGCGCGCCGGATCCTGGAAGGGGAGTCGGCGGTCTGGGTGCTCCTGGAGGGCGGGGACAAGGGGAGGGACGACGACGCGGCGGAGCGGCTCCAGGCCGCGCTGGGGGAGGCGGAAGCGACGCTGGTTCTTCCGAGTCCTTCCGGCGACGCGGCGGACCGGCTGATCCGGCCGTCGATCCCGCTGCGGCTGGCCTTTTCCATCGTGAGGGTTTCGCGGGAGGATCCGGCGGAGGAGGTTTTCGTCCGGATGCTGTTGGGGATCGGGCCGGACCCGCCGGGGAGAGGGGAGCCGATGGCGTTCCCGGTCTTCGGCCGGGGCCGGTCGCTGGGGGCGCTGGTGGGGCCGGGGATTGACGGGCCGTCGGTCACGGGGGTCTGCGCGCGCCTCGCGGGGGGCAGTTCAGGCGAGGCGAAGGGGGCGAGTCCCGGCGCCGATCTCCTCTTCACGGCCGAGTGGAATTCGCTTTTCCAGCCGCCCGCGCCGCCCGAGGCGATGCTGAAGCCCCGGGCGGGGACGGATCATCCGGACGAGGAGGGGCCGGCGGAGGAGACGGCCGGGGAGGAGGCGGGGGGGGTGTTCTGGCTCGGGATCACCGAGGCGGCGGCCGCGCTGGTGCTGGCGGGCCTGCTGGCCTTCCTGTGGGTGCGGCGGCGCCGCGGGTAGGCGCACGGTTGCCGGGCGGGCCCTCAACGATGATCCGCGGAATCCTCGGAGGGGATGGCCACGGCGCGATTCGAGGAGGAGCTCGGCTTCTCCAGGATCTCGGCCGCCTCTTCCAGGGTCTGGCAGAACCGGAAGGCCGATCCCAGCTTCAGGAGGTCGATGAGGACCCTGATCTTGGGGGGGACGCGGAGGAGGAGGAGGGGAGGGGTTTCGGGGGCGTCCGCGCCCGCGAGTCCGATGAGGGTGGAGAGGCCACCCGAGTTGATGTAGGTCACGCCGTCCATGTCCATGATGAAGCGCCGGATGCCCCGGGCGCGGGCCGCGTCCACCTCCGCGCGGAACCGGTGGGCGGTGGTGAAGTCGATGGAACCTCGCGCGGTGACCAGGGCCGATCCGGGGATTCCCTTGAGATCGCGGACGTCGATGCTGAAGTCCACCATGATCCACCCCCTCATGCCCATCCGCTATTCTCTCTACCCATATATTATGTCGTGGTTCAATAAATGTCAAGGGAAATCGGATCGGGCGTATCGAAGAATCAAGAATAACGGTATGCGTTCAGTCCTTGGTTGTGGCCAGAATCGAGAATCAAGAATCAAGAATGGATTTCCCCCCTTGCCCCCCCGGGGGGAAAGGGGGGACTACCCCTTGATTCTCGATTCTTCATTCTTGATTCTTAGATACTGAACGGATACGAATAACGAATCGCGAATCACGGGATCGTCCCCCTCCCCGAGGGGGCCACGGGGGGCTTTCCATGGGCTGAATGGCGGCGCCAAGGGAAATCGGATCGGGCCGCTACCGGGGGAACGCGGGGGGGAACAGCACCCCGCCGAAGAACAGCCAGGCCAGGAGGAGCGCGCAGAGGGCGTTGAAGGCCTGTGCCAGGAGGAACGCCGCGGCGGGGCGCCCCCGCTCCAGGCGGACCAGGTCGCCGTAGCGCGTCTCCATGCCGATCGAGACGAAGGCCAGGGCGAACCATGTTTCCCGGAGGTTCCGGAGGATGCCCTGGGTCGCCTCGACCTGGGGCGGGGGGACCAGGAACGAGAAGGCGAGGGAGACGGCCAGGAACCCGAGAAGAGTCTTCGGGAAGAGGCTCCAGAGCAGGCGGCCCCCGGCCTTGCCCCGGAGCCGGCTCGCGTGGCGGACCGCCCACGCCGCCGCCAGGAGCAGGGCCGCCGCCAGGAGGAACATGTCCTGGGATCCCTTGACGGAAAGGGCCGTGCGGGTCGCCGACTCGGTGAGACGCGATCCCGCGGAGGAGATGGCGGGAGCGGTGTCGAGAGTGGCGCCCAGCCAGGCCCCTCCCACGGCTTCCGGGAGGCCGAGCTCATGGACGAGGCTGGGGAGCAGGAAGATCAGGGGGAGGGACACCAGGAAGGAAAGGACCACGAGGTAGGGAAGCTTGCGGCGGTCCCCCTTGACGGCCAGGAGGGCGGCGATCATCGCGGGCACGCCGCCGACCGAGATCGACGTCGAGAGGATCGCGGAGAAATCCTCGTCCACGCGGAAGAGCCGGGCGATCCAGTAGCACGCGAATCCCACGGCCGCGACGACCGCCGCGCCCAGGAGGATCCCGGCGATGCCGGCCTGCGCGGCCTGCGGGATGAGGAGGCCCGCGCCGAAGATCACCAGGCCGGCCTTGAGGTAGAACTCGCTCCGGAGGGATTCCCTCAGCCACGCGGGGACCCCCACGGCGTTGCCCGCGAGGAGTCCCAGGAGAAGCGCGATGAGGGCGTGATCCACGCCCCATCGGCCGTTGGGGATGTTGCCGGCGAGCGTCTGGGCGAGCCATCCCAGCGCGAAGAGGATGGGGAATCCCAGAGCGAAGGAGTCCAGGCGGCCCCCCATCAGGCTGACCCCGATGCACGAGAAAATAAGAAGGACGATCATCAGCAGGGACGAATTCAGGAGGTTCCGCTGGCTGAAGACCTGGCCCAGCGTGGCCCCCGCCGGCACGCCGATCTCCGCGTCCAGGCGGCGGGCCTCGGCGCGGAGGTCGGATTGGAGCGATCTGCCGGCGGCGGCGACCAGGTTCCGCGAGGCCTCGGCCGCCCCTCCCCGGTCCCCTCTCTCATAGGCCCGGCGGAGTTCGATCGCGGCCGCGGCCAGTTCGGCCTCCCCATTCGTTGCCGCCTCCTCTCCAAGCCGGTCGATCCGCGCCTTGTTTCTTGCCGCCGCGGAGAAGAAATCGCCGTCCGAGGCCCATTCGAAGGAAGCCATCGGCGGCCGCAGGCCCGCCATGACCAGGCCGATGAGGACGGCGCCCAGCCCGAGGGACAGCCAGTCCTCGTTGCGGGCCGGCGGGAGCGGCGGCGGCTCGGCGATGACACGGACGGTGGAGGGGGAGGGCCTCACGGCCGCCGTGGGAGAGGGCGTGGCCGCGCGGACCGGCGGGGGCGTGGCGGCCTTCGGCGGGACCGGGAGCGCCGGGCGCGACGGGTATTTTATCGCGGCAGGCTGGGCCGCCGCCGCGGGCGGAGGCGCGGGGACGTGGACTTGGATCGGCGCCGGAGTGGCGGTCCTCACCGGGGGCGGGGCCGGCGGGGGCGCGGGAGGCCTCTCCACGGGAGGCGGGGCCGGCTCGACGGCCGGGGCGGGCTGGACGGGGATCTTCTCGATCACCGGCTCGGGGACCGCCGCGGCCGCCTTCGGGGGCGCGCCCGAAAGCTCCTGGACCGCCTCGTCGATGGAGGCGTGGAACCTGAAGAGGGAGCCCAGGCCCATCATGTCGAACAGGACCTTGACCTTCGCCTGGACCTTCACCAGCACGAGCCCGGGGCGGTTCGGATCGCTCGAGTCCGCGAGGCTGATGAGATAGGAGAGCCCGGTGGAATTGATGTAGGTGACGCGCTCCATGTCCAGCACGAAGGTCCGCGTCCCGCGGCCCTTGGCGGATTCGAGCTGGCTCTTGAAGGAGATTACGGTCCGGGCGTCGATCGAGCCGGCGAGCGTGGCCGTCGCCATGCCCGTTGCGCCCGGCGTTTCCTTGACGTCGACCGTGAGTTCAGCCATGCCGGAAGGCGGTCCCCGGACCCCGTCGCACTAAGGACTATATTACACGATGAAAACTGAAAGCGATGCCTGGAACTGCACCGGATTATGCAATCGTTCAGGGGGCGGATCACAATCGTGGATGGATTCCCCCCGCAGATCCCCAGGGGGTCAGAGGGGCGCCGTGCGGACGGTTCCCCCTGATTCTTCAACCGATCCCTCGGACGTGATATACAATGACCTTGGAATCCCGAGAAGGCCGCGGTTCCCGGGGGATGCGCGGATGATCCTGGATCGGCTGAGCGTCCTGACGGACGAGGTGTCCGGCGTCTTCGCCGAGGCCCTGGACTGGTCCGCGAGGAACGGCTTCCGGCACGTCGAGGTCCGCGCGGTGGACGGGACGAACGTGGCGGACCTGCCCCCCGCGCAGGTGGAGCGCGTCGCGCGGGATCTCCGGCAACGGGGGCTTTCGGTCTCGGCGCTCGCCACCCCCCTCTTCAAGTGCGCGCTCGATCCCTCGCGTCCGGTCGCCTCGGGAGACCTCTTCGGGGCGAAGGAGGAGGGCGTCGAAGCCCAGTTCCCCAGGCTCTTCCGCGCGTTCCGGATCGCCCGGGAACTGGGAACGCGGCGGGTCCGCGTCTTCTCCTTCTGGAGGGAGCGCGATCCCCGGCCGCACCTGCCGGAGGTCTCGCGCCACCTGAAGCGGGCGGCGGGGGACGCCGAGCGCGAGGGGATGGAGCTCCGCCTGGAGAACGAGACGGCCTGCAACGGCGGCTACGCCGAGGAAGTGGCGGAGATCATCCAGCGCGTGGACAGCCCCGCTCTCCGCGTGCTCTGGGACCCGGGAAACGAGACCTACGGGGGGAGGATCGCGTATCCGGACGGGTACGACCGCGTGTTGGACTTCGTGTCGCACGTCCACCTCAAGGACGCGGTCCACGGCGCCGACGGGAAGCCGCACTGCGTGCCGATCGGGTCCGGACGCACGGACCTGAAGGGGCAGATCGCGGCCCTCGAGAGGAACGGCTACGGGGGCATCTACACGCTGGAGACGCGCTACGTCCCCGAGGGAGGGACCCCGATGCAGGGGACGGAGATGACGCTCGACGGGCTGAAGAAGATCCTTCAGGAGGCGGACCTGCTGTGAAGGCGTGGGGGATCGCGGTCATCGGATGCGGGACGATCGGCGAGTTCCACGTCCGCGCGATCAAGGAGATCGCGGGCGCGCGGCTGGTGGGGATCTCGGCCCAGCCGGTGGAGCGCGCGAGGGAAGTGGCCGCGCGGGAGGGATGCCTGGGGACGGCCGACTACCGAGACCTCCTGCGCCATCCGGAAGTGGACCTCGTCACGGTCGCCACCCCGAGCGGGAGCCACGGCAGGATCGCCCTGGAGGCCCTGGACGCCGGGAAGCACGTCCTGGTGGGAAAGCCCATGGCGATGACGGCCGGGGAGGCCGGGCGGATCATCCGCCGCGCCGCGGAGAAGGGGCTCACCCTCTCGGCCGTCTCCCAGCGGCGGTTCGAGGAGCAGAACCGGGCGATCAAGCGCGCGCTCGACGCGGGGGCGCTCGGGCGGCTCCTGGTCGTGGAGGCGGCCTGCCCGTTCTACCGCGCGCCGGAGTACTACGCGCAGGCCTCATGGCGGGGGACGAAGGCCGAGGACGGCGGGGCGCTGATGAACCAGGGGATCCACTCGATCGACCTGATGCTGTGGTTCGCCGGCCGCGCCCGGAGGGTCTACGGCCACGCGGCCACGCGGACGCACCGGATCGAGGCGGAGGACGTGGGGATCGGGCTCGTGGCGTTCGAGGGCGGCGCCTACGGCTCGGTCCTGGCCTCCACGAGCATCCAGCCCGGCTTCCCCGCGGCCCTGAACCTCTACGGGGAGCAGGGCACGGTCAAGTGCGAGGGCGCCGACATCGTGCACTGGTCGGTGCCCGGCGTCGCGAAGCCCGCGTCGGGAGGACCCGGCGGCGGGGGCGTGCGGGACCCGAAGGCGATCTCGCACCATTGCCACCGCCTCCAGTTCGAGGACGTCCTGGAGGCGATCGGGCAGGGGCGCCCGCCCGCGGTGACGGGCGAGGACGGACGCCGGGCCGTCCAGCTCGTGGAGTCGATCTGCCGCTCGTCGGAGACCGGAGAGGCCGTCGACCTGGAGAATCCATGAAGGGCTTCACGATCGAGCGGCTGACGGTGCGGGTCTACAAGGACCGCGCCCAGATGGGGGCGGCCGCCGCGGAGGACGTGGCGGCGCGGATGAGGGAGGCGCTGGGAAAGAAGGACCGCGTCCGGATGGCCTTCGCCGCGGCGCCCTCGCAGAACGAACTGCTGGACGGGCTGGCCCGCGCGGGCGGGCTGGACTGGTCCCGGGTGACCGCCTTCCAGCTGGATGAGTACCTGGGCCTCCCCACGTCGTCGCCCAAGGCGCACCGGGCCTACCTCCGGGAGCGGCTCTTATCGCGCGTGAAGCCCGGCGAGGTGCACCTCATGGACGGGAAGGCGGCGCCGCGCGAGGAGTGCGAGCGCTACGCGGACCTGGTCCGGCACGCCCCTCTCGACATCGTCTGCCTCGGGATCGGGAACAACGGGCACATCGCCTTCAACGAGCCGCACGCCGCCGACTTCAAGGACCCGGAGGCCGTCAAGGCCGTGGAGCTGGACAAGGCCTCGCTTCGCCAGCAGGTCCACACCGGGCCTTTCCGCCGGACCGCAGACGTGCCGCGCCTCGCCATCACCCTGACCGTGCCAGTCCTGATGTCGGCCGCGCACCTCTTCTGCGTCGTGCCGGGGACGTCCAAGCGGGAGGCGGTCCGCCAGGCGCTCCAGGGCCCGCTCACGCCCGCGTGCCCCGCGAGCGTCCTGCGGACGCACCCGGGGGGCACGCTCTACCTGGAACTGGACTCGCATGGCAAGTGAGATCGCCGGCCTCCATTACCGCACGGGAAGGCCGGTGAAGGTCCGCCTGAAGGGGGACCGGATCGCGGAGGTGAAGGCCATCCGCAAATCCGCGAAGGACCTCCCCTGGATCGGTCCCGGGCTGGTCGACCTCCAGGTCAACGGCTTCGCCGGCCACGACTTCAACGGGCCCCGGGCCACCGGGGCCGTGGCGGGGCGGGTCGCGCGCGAGCTCTGGAAGGAAGGGGTCACGGCGTTCTGCCCCACGATCATCACCCAGGGCGACGAAGCCGTGGAGGGGGCCGTGCGGGCGGTCGCGGAAGGGTGCCCGGGGGAAGACGGCGCGGGCGGCGCGGTGGCGGGCATCCACATCGAGGGGCCGTTCATCTGCCCGGAGGACGGCCCGCGGGGGGCCCACGACGCGGCGCACGTCCGGGCGCCGGACTGGGATTTGCTGGAGCGCTGGCGGCGCGCGGCGGACGGGCGGGTCCGGATCCTGACGATGTCCCCGGAGTGGCCGGGATCGGCGGCGTTCATCGCGCGGTGCGCCGGGAGCGGCCTGCTGGTGGCCATCGGGCACACGGCGGCCACGCCCCAGCAGGTCCGCGAGGCGGCGGCGGCCGGGGCGCGCCTCTCCACGCACCTGGGCAACGGCACGCACGTGAATCTGCGCCGCCACCCGAACTACCTCTGGGAACAGCTGGCGGAGGACCGCCTCTGGGCGAGCGCGATCGCCGACGGCTTCCACCTCCCGGACTCGGTCCTCAAGGTGATCCTGAGGGCGAAGGGACGGCAGGCGATCCTGGTGAGCGACTCCGTCTCCCTGGCGGGGCTGGGCCCGGGGACGTACGAGACCGCGGCGTGCGGGAAGGTCGTGCTCACGGAGGAGGGGAAGCTCCACCTGGAGAGGGACCCGAACCTCCTGGCGGGGTCGGCTCAGCCGGTCTCGCGGGGGATCGAGCGCCTGGTGCTGGCGGGGATCTGCGGGCTCGCGGAGGCCTGGGAGCGGGCCTCGGTCCTGCCGGCGGATCTGCTGGGCCTGCCGCAGGCGAAGGGCCTCGCGGCCGGCGCGCCGGCGGACCTGGCGGAGTTCGATTGGGACGGGGAACGGCTCTCGATCCTCCGGACCTGGAAGGCGGGGCGGCTCGTTCATGAGGCGTGAAACGATTCCATCGCCTTCGGCATATTTTATGATATAAGTGGAAATGGAGGCTGTGGGTATGAGGCATGCGCGGTGGGCGGCCCTCGCAGGCGCCATCGGGGCGCTCGTCCTTCCGGATTCGGCCGGCGCGGGCACCTACGTCGAGGCCATCTACGCGCTCAAGCAGGTCATGGACGAGAGCGAGGTCATCGTCGAGGGCGTCATCGAAAAGGCGGACAGCGAGACCAAGACCAGCATCGTCAAGACCGGCAAGGTCATCAAGGGGAAATGCGAATATCCCCTGATCCGGATGAACATCGGCGTGGGCCAGGTCTGGCACCCCGAGGCCATCTGGCCGC
>CAYNDR010000092.1:3806-19182 GCA_964395295.1 uncultured Planctomycetales bacterium | reverse complement strand
CGAGGGCCCAGCGTTTTCGAGCGACGACCTTCACCCTATGGACTATACGGGACAAGGATCATTTTCGCAGGGCCTCGATCGCGTCGCCCGCGCGGCGGCGGAAGGCGGCCCAGTCCTCCGCGCCGAAGAGGGGATCGTGCTCCCGCTGGCCCAGCTTGAACGCCCCCAGGCGCTCCACGATGATATCCTCCCCGGCCCTGGCCGCGGGCGTCCCCGCCTTCTCCTTCGCCAGCCGCGCCAGCGTCAGCAGGGCCCGGTAGTCGTTCAGCCCCTCGCGGAGCTGCTCGAAGTGGATGGAGGGGACGAGGTCGCCGTCCGGCGTCGCGTTGCACCACGCGTAGTCGTCCTCGCGGCAGTCGAGGGCGTAGTAGGGGTCCCCCGCGTTGCAGTTCCAGTGCCAGGAGATCCGGAACTTCATGCCGGACTGCTTGGCCGCCTTGTACATGTAGGTCCCGAAGGTCCACCGGTTCCCGCCGTTGTAGAAGGCCCAGTCGCCGCCCATCCCGTGGAGGAGGGCCACCGAGTCCTCGCTGTGGTCGTTCCAGTCGGCCACGTGGAGCGCGCGGGCCAGGCGGAAGTGGGGATCGTTGGGGTCCTTCCCCGCGTAGCTCGTGGCCGCCGTGAAGAAGGGCGGCCCCTTCGGGAAGGCCTTCCGGTACGCCTCGGCGTTCTCCGCGGAGCGCCGGAGGTCGTCGCCGATGGGCTCGTCGCCGATGTTCCAGCAGATGGGCAGCCAGCCGTTCTCCTCGGCGTGCCTCTGGACCTCGGAGAAGACCGCCCGGACGAGATCGGAGTGCTCCTTGAACCCCGCCTGCTTGACCTGCTCGGCGTTCGGGTAATAGAGGTCCAGCCCGATGAACGGGCAATAGGTCACGATCGGCATCGTGAAACCGGCCTCCTTCGCCCGCTTCATCTGGGCGTCGCCGACGCTGAAGTCGATCACGGGCTTCCCGTCCTTGAAACCCTTGTACGTGAGGACGGGGAGGCCGCTGAACGTGGTGAAGCCGTATTCGCGCAGTTTCCGCAGGCACTTCCCGGTCACCCGGTCCTCCCATTCCCGGGCCCGGCCGTCGCTCCAGGGGATGCCGATGGTGTGCCCCCACGGCCCCGCGGGGACGTCCACGGGATCCAGCGTGCCGGCACGGACGGCGAACTCCAGGGGGACCTCCGACGCGCCTCCCTTTTCCGGCCGGACCGAGACCGTGCCCCGATAGAGGCCCGGCTTCGCGTCGGGCGGCGTCCTCACCGTCAACCAGAAGCACCGCGTAACCCCGGGGGGACAGGCCGCTTCCTTCCCCGGCATGACGAAGCGCGGGGCGATCGTGTAGACCGAGCCCTCCATCGTCACGCGCGTGACGCGGTACGACACCCATCCGACGTCGACGGCGCCCGCCGGGATCGCGCCCCCCGGCCCCGAGAGGGCTCCCGCCGTCACCGTCACCCGTCCGAGGTCCTGCAGGGGCACGAGGGCGACCGTCACGGGCCTGTATTCCCCGGCGAACCCGTCGGCCTCAAGCTTCGCGATGATCTCTTCCTTCTTCGGGGCGTCGTTGTAGTAGATGTCCTTCATGATGTCCCGCGAGAACAGGACGTATCCGCGGGCCCGGTCCGCATCGGTCGGCGCGAGGGGGTCGCCGGAGGGCCGGCGCAGGACGCGCTTGAAGTAGTTGTCGAAGTGGAACCTCCGGCGGTCCTCGATGAACTTCAGGAACCTCTCCCCCTCGGCCGCCTTCTCCACCGGGAAGACCACGACGGCGGAGACACTGCAGGCCCAGTTCTCGCCCTTGAACTCGATGCCCAGGCGTCCGTCGGTCACCTCCGCGTCGAACCGCTTCTCGCCGAAGTACGCCTTCTGGACCTTGTCGAAGGTGTTCTCGCCGGGCAGGTCCTCGCTGTCCCAGAAGCGGAAGTACTTCTTCCGCATGGCCTCGAAGTCCATCACGTCGCGGACGACCTCCGCGCCCTGCGCCAGCACCGACCGCTGCGTGTACGCCTGGTACTCCCCCCAGAAGCCCGAGGGGCTGTCCATGTTGAGGAAGACGCGGTAGCGGCCGTTTGGCACGTCGATCGCCAGGCCCCCCGACTCGATGCAGATGAAATCCTGGTAGAGGGGATCGGGCTGGAGGGCGTCGAAGGCGCGCCAGATCCGCGCGTCCTTCAGGCCATAGCCGCGGCCCTTCGAGTACGCCGTGGCCGGGGTGATCGGCACGAATCCCTCCATGACGGGGCTCGCGCCGGTCCCGAAGTCGAAGGCGTAAAGCCCGTCGAAGAGGAGCCGGTCCGCCGAGTCGTCGCGCTCCAGGCGGAGGTTGTCGAGGAAGAGCGGCGCGGCGGGCTTGTCGCCGATGCTGAAGACCAGCTTCATGATCCCGTTCAGGATCAGCATGCGCCCGGGGCGGGACTTCTCGCCCACGTACATCTGCCGGACCGGCAGGACGAACGTGCTCTTCCCCGGCGGGATGACCGTTTCGTAGTTGACGCGCGTCCAGTAGTCTTTCGTGGACTTGTCCCGGATCTCGACGCAGAGGCGCAGGGGGTCCGGCGCGTCGGTGTACAGGTCGGCCTTGAGATAGTCGTACCCGGTCCAGTCCTGATCCCCGTCCATGATGGCGTAGGACTTGTCGATCCGGAGCGCCTTGTTCCCCCCCGTGGCGTGCTCCTCGACGACCGTGCCTCCGGCGAAGGGATTCCGGTCCTCGAACGAGGCGACGATCCGGACCGGGGGGCCGGTGAAGGCCGCCTTCTTCGCCTCGAGCGGCGTCCCGCAGGCGTAGCAGGACTTCCACTCGGGCAGGTTCCGGTAGCCGCAGGCGGGGCAGCGCGCCGCCGCCGGGCCGAGCGGGCCGGGCGCCGCGATCGGGGCCTCCTCCGTGTCGAGGACCGGCGCCTCGGTGAGAGGCGTGGCGTCGGCCACCTTCTCCAGCGTCACGTCGTCGATCCACAGCCATCCGGGCGCCATCAGGCCGAAGGAAGGGCCGAGGACTTTCTTCTTCTCCCTGACCTCCGCGACGTACGCGAGCTTCGTCCACCCAAACGTGCCGTTCTTGCTGAGCGGGAGGTATTTCCCGTCGAACATGAACTCGGTCGTCTGGTTCCAGACGCCGAGGCCGATCTCCACGCCGCGGAGGAAGGCCGTGGTCCGGTACCGGCCCGGGGGCAGTTCGCGTTCCGGCGCGGTGATGCGGATCTTGGGCTGGCTCAGGCCGACCAGCAGGGCGGAGGACTTCCCGGTCCGCGCCACGCGGCCGACCTCGAACGAGCAGTCCCCTTCGTACTTCCAGCCGCCCCACTTGGCGAAGACGAGGCCGAACTGGTCGCGGTCCTTGGGTATTTCGAACGATGGGTCTTCGATGATGTTCTCGCCGTCGGGGGCGGCCCCGAGGAGGAACAGCGACGCGAGTCCGGCGGCGCGGAATGCGATCCCCATGCGATCCTCCCTGGTTCCGACCCGGGTCCGATCCCGTCCGCCCTATCGGCGGAAGAAGGCGGCCTGCGTCTTCCAGGAGGACAAAGCGGGTCGCGCGTTTCCGTTGCCGTCGTAAAGACCCGTGTCCCGCCAGAGCTTGTTGAAGTCGTCGGGCGAGCCGATGGCCGCCCACACCCCCGGGTCTCGGTCGGTTCCTCTCTCCCTGGCCTTCCCCATTTGATCTCCATTAGATATACTTCAATCAGACCCTCCTTTTCGCGTCAGTGGCCCTTCCGAAGCAGCGCGTTCAATTTCGTTTTTGTATGCGTTCAGTCCCTGGTCGTGGCCAGAATCGAGAATCAAGAATCGAGAATGGATTTCCCCCCGTTGCCCCCCCGGGGGGCAGGGGGGACTACTCCTTGATTCTCGGATGCTGAACGGTTACGAAAAGCCCATTCGGGGGCAATCTGGCCCGATCCCTCCGGCTCTGCTGCACCCGGCCTTCTGCACCGCGTTACCGGTCGGATCCGGTCTCCACAGCCGTAGCCGGCGTAGCGCGCCACATCCGGCCCCCACGTGTGCTCGCCAAAGAGGAGCGTCTCCTCGTAGGCGTCCCGCACGGCCGCGGCGGCCGGCTCGACCGGCACCCCCCACGCGCCCAGGAGCGTGTCGAGCGCCTCGAGCGCCGCGATGCGGGGCCGCGTCGAGTGGGCCATCTGCGTCTCGACCGGCATCGAACCGATCCCGTGGATCCACGTGTCCGGCGTGTCGTCGCGGACGACCGGGAGGCCGGGCTTCTCGCGCAGGATGGCCTCGGCGAAATCCGACATCTGGCCGAAGCGGATGCGCACGCCCGGCAGCTGCCGGCGGGCCCGGTCGAAAAGGGCCTTGACGTCCTTGCTCTTGGGCGGGCCCTCGTTGTCGTACGTCATCCACATGTGGAGCCAGGTCTTGTGCGGCCAGTCGGCCGGCGGGCACAGGCCGGAGCCGTAGGTCCTGGAATACGCCGTTAGTACCCTGGACAACTTCCGACCGACCGCGCTTACGGGGGGAGCCCGTCCCCTCCCTTGATCGGCGGCCCTCTCTCCCGCCGACGGAGCCATCACACCCGGCCGCATCCTCTGGATGCGCCCCGCCCCGTGGATGGAACGGAAGGGCGGTCCGGAAGCCGTTCGTCCAGCCGCGTAATTGCTTGCGGGGATTCCCGGGACCGTGAAATAATGGAGGCCGGTTCCGGGATTATGCAGTTCGAGGAGAAAATGCGATGAGCACGTTGTCCCGCAGAACTTTCATCCGGGCTGCAGGCGCCGCGGCGGCCGCGCCTCTGGTCCTTCCGTCCCGCCTGTGGGGCGCGAACGCGCCGTCCAACCGGATCAACCTGCTCATGGTCGGCACCGGACGCCAAGGCACGAATGCCAACCTGCGGACGCTGCTCGGCTTCGAAGAGGTGCGGGTGGTCGGGGTTTGCGACGTGGACCGCTGGCGCGCCCGGAATGCCAAGGGCTTGGTAGACAAGCATTATAAGGACCAGGAATGCCGGCTCTTTGCCGATTTCCGCGAGGCGCTGGGGATGGAGGGCGTGGATGCGGTCATGGATTCCACGCCCGACCACTGGCACGCCCATGTCTCGCTGGCCGCGATCCGCAAGGGGTACCATGTCTCCACCGAGAAGCCGCTCACCCGCTGGCTGGCCGAGGGGCGGGCGCTGGCCAACGCCGCGAAGGAGAAGGGTGTCGTCTTCCGCACTGATTCCGAATGCCGCACGAACAGCTACATGCACAAGATAGCCATGCTGGCCCGCAACGGGTACCTGGGCAAGATCAAGCGCATCGAGGCCGGGGTGCCCAAAGGCGATGAGCCCGGGGGCAACCCCGCACCCATGCCGGTGCCGGAGGACCTTCACTATGACCTCTGGCTGGGGCCGGCGCCCATGAAGGAATACACCCTGGACCGGGTACACCCGGTCCGGGACATCATGGGCCGTCCCGGCTGGATGCGCTGCTTGGACACCTGCGAAGGCATGGTCTGCAACTGGGGCACGCACCTGCTGGACGTGGCCCAGCTCGCGAACGACACCGAGCGCACCGGGCCGGTATCCGTGGAGGGCGAGGGCGAGTATCCCGCGCCCGGCTCCGGCCTCTGGAATGTGCTGATCCGGTTCAAGCTTCAGTACCGCTATGCCAGCGGAGTGGTCCTCGACTACATCATGAGCAAGCCTTACCTGAGGGTGGAGGGCGAAGAGGGCTGGGTCCAGGCCTATTGGAGCACGGAGGGAGGGATCTCCGCCAGCGATCCGAAACTGCTGCGGCTCAAGTTCAAGGAGTCGGACCTCAAGATTCCACAGCGCACCGACAAGGGGGATTTCATCCACTGCATCAAGAACAAGGCTCCCGGCGAGTCAATGGCGGACGCCGAGGTGGGGCACCGGACCTGCTCCGTCTGCCAGATCGGCCATATCGCGATCCGCCGCGGACACCGCCTGGAGTGGGACCCGGTCAAGGAACAGTTCACCAACGATCCCGAAGCGAACAAGCTGCTTGTGGGCACCTACCGGGGACCGTGGAAGCTGGAGGCGTGATGAGGGTGACAATGTCCTTCGATCCGACGCGCCGGGAAGTCCTGGCCCTCTCCGCCGCCGGCGCCGCCCGCGCCGGCCGCGCCCGCCCCGCGGCCCCCTGGCCATTCTACGCCTTCGACAACGGCCTGGCGGGAATTGGCACCCCGGAGGAGAAGGCCAGGCTGCTCAAGGACCTCGGCTACGACGGGATCGAGTACCACGTCAATCCCGGCGAGATGCCCCGGATGCTCGATGCCCTCGACAAGCACGGCCTCCGGATGTACGGCATCTACACCACCCCCTTCATCGAAGATCCTCTGCCCGCAGGCTGGGGGGAGTGGATCAAGCTCCTCAAGGGCCGCGAGACGCGCATCGAGACGGGCCTCCGCAGCCGGTCCCGCAAACCGTCCGACCCCGCCGGCGACGACGCGGGGGAGGCGGTCCTCAAGGCCGTTTCCGACCTCTGCGCCGACACCGGCCCCGTCGTCTCGGCCTACCCGCACGCGGGATTCTGGACGGAGCGCGTGGACGATGGCGCCCGCCTCGCGAAGAAGCTGGGCCGTAAGAACGTGGGCACGAACTTCAACCTCGTCCACTGGCAGTGGGTGAAGCAGGCGCGGACGCTGGAGGAGACGCTGTCCGAGGTCCTGCCGCACCTCTTTCTCGTGACCTTCAACGGCCTCAAGGGTCCCGCCGACAAGCGGCAGCAGATCCGGCCGCTCGACGACAGCGATTACGACCTTGCCGGATTACTGGGGCTGGTGAAGAAAAGCGGCTACCGGGGGCCCGTGGGCCTGCAATGTTGGAGCGTCAAGGAGCCGCCCGAGGAGCACCTGAAGCGATCCATGGAGGCCTGGAGGAAGCTGACGGCAGGCCTGTGAGGAAGCCCTTTCCCCCGCGGCTCGCGGTCGGGATCCAGGGGGATGTCCCGGCAGGGGCTTCCCTTCCACCCGGTCCGTTCCAGCGCTCTTTTGCGTCCTCCTGCGACCCCTCCTTCGGCTCACCGCGTTCCCGGGGGGACAGCTTTCTCCTGCTATATTCGCGACCGCACCTCCTTGAGGAGCGCCGCCTGCCGCGGCAATAGCGGCAAGGCCGCCCGAGCGTCCCGAAAGCGCTCGACCTGCGGGGAAAACGAACCCCCGCCCCCTCAGACGGTTTCCCGCAGGTCTTCCTGGCTCCCTGGATTCGCGCGCGCCGCCGCGGGCGTATATTAGTTGGAACCGGCCAGGGCGGATGGCTCGGATGGTTTCATGAAACACATGCTGTTTGGCTTTCTTCTGGTATGCGGCCATGAGCCGGGGAACGCCGGGCCTGAACTCAAGGAGATCCGCACCGCTTCGGACACCGTCCTCGTGGCCTTTTTCAAGAGCTCGAACGCCATCGGTCCGTACTGGAACAGGGCCATGAAGGCAGGCGAAGTCAACGTCGATGACAAATTGCTGTGGAAGCTCGACGGCCGGCCGGTGGAGGCGATCGAGAGGTTCGTGACGCTGTCGGATACATGCGACCATCACATCTACCTGCAGGTGCCGAAGCTTGTCGGCGGAAGAACCTACGTGCTGGAGACGCCTTACGGGCACAGGAGCTTCGTCTTCGACGACAGGCAGGTGCTGTGCGAATCGATCAAGGTGAACCAGAACGCCTACAGCGCCTTGACCAAGGCGCGATACGCCAACTTCGCCGTCTGGCTGGGCACGGGTGGAGCCAGGAAGCTGGGCGGGCCCCTTCCGGCCTACTCGGTGTTCAAGCATTTCACGGGAGAACAGGTCGCCCAGGGCACGCTGCAGGAGGTCGGCCAGGACGCGTCTTCCGGCGATTTCGCCTACCGGATCGATCTTTCCGGCGTGCCCGAGGGAGGTCCTTACAGGATTTCGGTCAAGGGCTTCGGCTGCTCCTGGCCGTTCGGCGTGGGGTGCGATTTCTCGCGCCGCCTTGGGCATGTCATGTTCCGCTCCATGTACTATCAGCGATGCGGCTGCCCGATCGTCAGGCCGTACGCGAGGGCGGACATCCGCCTGAAGCCCTGTCATACCGTCGTGTATGACACCAACGAAGCTCCCGGCCAGGACAACGTCAAGGTCAAGGGAACCGAGCCCCAGCTGACCGTCCACGGCGGCTATCACGATGCCGGCGACGGGGATCGCCTCCTCTGGCATCTCATGCTCCCGGCCGTGCTGTTGACGACCTTCGAGACGTTTCCGGACATGTTCACGGACGACCAGTTCAACATCCCCGACAAGTTCGACGCGAACTTCAACATCGTCGGAAAGGGCAACGGGATCCCCGACATCCTGGACGAGGCCGCCTGGGGCGCCATGTTCTGGGAGTACATGCAGACGGCCGGCGGGGATGTCCGCTGGGGCGTGTCAACCCTTGGGTATGCCGACTGGGGGATCAGTTATGACCGGGACGGCAAACGTTATGGAACCCTCAGGACGCATGATAGCGCCACCGGATTCGCGGCGGGCCTGTTCATGCACCTGGCCCGGCTAATAAAGCCCTACAAGCCGCAGCGCTGCGTGGAGCTGATGAAGCGGGGGGAGATGGCCTTCAACGCCGTCGGGGACCGCATTCGACCGGGGAATAAGCTTTATTATGCGATCCAAAAATATCTTCTGACCGGAGAGGAGGGCGCTCACGGCATCGTCAAGTCCCTGGCGCGGGAAGCGGCCTCGTTTCAAGAAGGTTACTGCAATGAGGCCGGGGGATTTGTGAGCGACGGCCGGTGCTGGCTGGCCAGTTTCTTCATGTCGTATCTCGTGGAGAAGACCCGCCCGACCGATCCCGCCGTCGTCCGGCAACTCCGGGGATCCCTGAAGGCGGCGGCGGACAAGCAGATCGGATACCTCGGCGGCACCGCGTATCCCGTCGGCTGGCCGGCCGACCTGGACCTGAAGCGGTACAACTGGAACCATGGGGCCTTCACGTCGCAGGGGCAGCTTGCGTATCCGTGTCTCATGCAGTGGGCGCTCACCAGGGAGCAGAAGTACATCGATGCGGCATGCCAGCTCATGGATTATATCCAGGGCCTTAACCCGATCGGCAAGTGCTACGTCAGCGGCATCGGTTTCGACTGCGTCCGGAATCCGCACGAGCGGGAGTCCCTCTACGCGCAGGACAAGGGGTGTGGCCCGCGGCCGGGGATCGTCGTTTACGGCCCGGTCTTCTCGGGAATCGGCGAGCAGGTGCCTTCGCCCAAGGATCTGCCGCGCGAACGCCGTTACGTCGATCATCTCGGCAGCTACCAGATGAACGAATTCTCCGTCTACCAGAGCCTGATTTACCCGGCGTCCATCTACCCGGTGCTTGGGCGGGGCGGCAAGTGGGATCCGGCGAGGGATCCGTTCGCGTCCCAGCAAAAATGAGGCGGGTGCCGGAACCAGACGGCGCCGATCCTTCGCTCGCCGAGAGGGTCTTTCATCGACGGATTCGGCCTCATTCCCGCGTCAGCCGGGGGAGTCCCTCCCACGGCGTCGTTTGGACGACCGCCTGAATCTGCCGTTTTCTGAAATTCCACACTACACCCGAGGCCCGGCGGAGATACCGCAACCACCCCGCGTTGCTTTTTCCCGCTGAGGCCACCCGAGACTGCCGCGGCGCATGCACACCATCGGCCGGGCCGGCATAGCCGCCACAACTCTCCGGATCTCAGTGGGCATCCCAGTCCTCCCCTCAGCACAGGACCTGGCACTCCACGCCCTGCTCCTCGAAGGCGGCGCGCAGGCCACGCGTCGCCTCCTCAAAGAACCGCGGGCTCAGTTTGTCCTCGAGATGGTGCCTGCGGTAGATCCCGTGCGCGTGCGCGTAGTTCATCCGGTCGATCAGCACCCGACCCACTTTCCCCCGCAGTGCTTCGCCCAGCCCCTCCGCCCCCGGGAGCAAGGGCGCGATCATGGCGAAGGTCCGGATCCCGGCCGTGTGCAGCTCGCCTAAGGCCTCCAGCCGGGCCGGGATAGGAGGGGCGCCAGGCTCGAACAGCCTCCGGATCTCCTCATCCGCCGTGGTCACGCTGAATCCCACCTCCAGATCCGGGGCGCCCCGCATGAGGTCCAGATCCCGCAGCACCAGCGGCGAACGGGTCTGGACGGTCACCGGCCACCGATGCCGGAACAGGATTTCCAGGCATCCCCGGGTCAGGCGGCAGCGCTCCTCCAGCGGCTGGTAGGCGTCGCACACCCCGCTGACCCAGGTGCGGCCGGGCTTTTTGCGGGTGATCTCCTTGCCGAGCAGCTCCACGGCGTTGACCTTGACGTCGACGAACTCCCCCCAAGCCTCCTTGTGCTTGGTGAAGCGCTTCATGAAGCGGGCGTAGCAGTAGCTGCAGCCGTGCGCGCAGCCCACGTAGGGGTTGACCACGTAGTCGTGGATCTGGGACTTGGACAGGACGCTCTTGGCCAAGACCTCTCGGACGATCATCCAGCCTCCGTAGAGCCACGCTCGCGTTCAGGGCCATGTGGTGGTCCAGCAGTATGTCACGCCTGTGGCGGCTCAGGGGCTTGTTAGCCCCCTCGATTATAGCCGGGCGCATACTCCATCCTTCATTTCACTACAGGACCGGCTCCCTTATTGACACTAAGCGACATCGATAAAGGGATCCTTTCTCAAGGCCTCGGTCGGAGAAATGGTGTTTTATCACCGCGCTCCCCGTCGGAACATCAAATAACAGGCATTATCGGTTGGGGCAGGGAGGCCTCGGGCCGCCCTCAGGCGGTTTCCAGCATTCCTCTTTGAATCCTTCCACGGCCCCGCTTTCGGAATTCGTGTTAAGGTTACTGCGGCCGTTGGAACAGGAGGGCAAGCATGAGCCTGTTGAAGGAACTCGCGGCACGCTACATGGGGCAGCGCCATGCCCTCACCGCGTTCATCGAGGGCCTGGTCCGCGATCCCGCCGCGGCCGAGGACATCTTCCAGGAGGTCTGGATCCGTCTGGCGGAAGCGGCGGAGAAGGGCACCGAGATCCAGGACCTCCCCCGCTGGTGCCGGGGCGTCGCCAAGAACCTCATCCTCCATTACTGGAGGGATAAGCGCGGCGACCGGGCCCTCGCCGATACCCGCATCGTGGAGTACGTCGAAACCGCCTTCGCGGAACAGGACGGGGCGGCCGAACATTGGCTCAACCGCCACAAGGCCCTCGCCCGGTGCATGGACCGGCTCCCGGACCGCGCCCGCGACCTGTTGCGCATGAAGTACGACCAGGGCCGCCCCATCACGGAAATCGGGCGCCTCCTGAAGCGCTCGCCCAACGGCGTCATGGTCAGCCTCAGCCGCGTCCGCCAGGCCCTCAGCGACTGCATCGAGCGGCAGATCAAGCCGGCGGAGGGCGACGCGTGAGCCGGCTCGAAGAACTCCTCTTCAAGTTCCAGGATGGGGTCGCCAGCCCCGACGAGCTTCGGGAATGGGAGGCCCTCCTCGAACGCCCCGAGGCCCGCGCGGCGCTCGTCGACGGCTTCTTCATGAGCTCCGCGATCCGGGGGCATTTCCGCGCCGCGCCGGAAGGGAAGGCCGTTCCGCGGGGCCGCGTCGTCCGGACACGACGCCTGCCCACGCAGGGCCCGTCGCGGACCTGGGCCTGGGTCGCGGCAGGGATCCTGGCGGCGGCCTTCGCAATGCTGCTGACCTCGTCACCCAAGGAAAGCCCGAAGCCGACCGCGAGGATCCAGACCCCGCCCGTGCCGGTCCTGGAAAAGCCGGCGCTGCCGAAGCCCGAACCCGGGCCGGACCTGCGCCCCGTGCCGGTGCCCGTGCCCCGGGAGGAGCCGCGGCCGGTCGAACCTCCGCAGCGGCCAACGCCTCCCCAGGAGCCCCCGGCGCCGGAGCCCAAGCCCGCGAAGTCGGAGACGCCGCCCGAGACCAAGCCCGCGCCGGATCCTCCTCCGCCGCAACGTTCCCAGGTGGTCGGGGTCGCCCGCATCGAGAAGGTCGAAGGGGTGGCCTTCGTCGCCGCCAAGGAAGGGAAGTCCCCCGCCGTGGCCGGCACGGAATATGCCGTGGGACAGGGACTGGAAACCGGCGCCGGGAGCCGGATCGTGCTCGCGTTCCCGGACAAGACCCGCCTCGAGCTGGGTCCCGACAGCGCTCTGACCGACGTCACGGTCGATGCCGGCACGCGCCTGGCGCTGGCGTTGGGCACGGTCCGCGCCGACGCCGCTTCGCAACCGAAGAATAAGCCGTTGATGTTTGCCACACCGCACGCGGAGGCCAAGGTGCTGGGCACGGAGCTCCGGCTCGTGGTCGATCGCGATCCGAAAAAGGGGACCCTGCTCGAGGTCGAGAAGGGCAAGGTCGAACTGAAGCGCCTCTCGGATCGCAAGACCGTCGTGGTCGGCGCCGGCCAGTTCGCGATCGCGGCGGCGGGGACGGACCTCAAAGCGATGCCGCTTCCGCCCATCCCCCTGGCGAAGTTCGCCTTTGACGATGGGAAGACCGGCTCGGAATGGGTCGGCGCGGCAGAGGCGGGTCCGGCCCGGCCGGGAAACCGGGGCTGCCTGAAGGGACTCTATCTGCCCCAGGAGCGTCTCACCCGCGTGATGCTGTCCGACGACGCCAACGGGCTCTTCATCCACCGCGAGGGCGCCGTCCTGACCTTCGACTACTGGGCGGACGGCGAGACGTCGATCCTCAGCATCTACGTCTGGGACCGCACCCAGCAGCTCAGCATCGGCAGCTATGAGAATCGGTCGCTGACGCGGCGCCAGTGGACGCGTGCGACGCTGCCTCTCTCACTGCTCCACGAAGGAGGCAGGGGGCTCCAGGAGGGGGACTTCATCAAGAACCTGACCATCCAGACCAACCAGGGGAATTGCGTTCTCTTCGTCGACAACGTCGAGATCGCGGTTCCCCGACCGAAGTAGGCGAAGCGGGCGAGCCGGTCATAGGAGGCATCATGAAGACCACACGATCTGTCTTTGCCCTCGGCATCGCAACCCTGACCCTGGCGGCGTTCGCCCTCCCGGCGGCGGCAGGGGATTACTATCTGAGCCCCGGCGGCGGCAGCATGAGCAACCCGGGAACGCTGGCGTCTCCCTGGCCGTCCCTCCAGACGGTCGCGGCGTCCGGCCACCCCTTCCAGCCGGGAGACGTCCTGATCCTGCTGGCGGGCCATCACGGCAGCCCGAAGCTGATGCAGGCGAACCCGGGCCTCGTCACCATCCGGCCTCAGACCGGGGCCAAGGCGACGCTGAAGAAGCTCTCGTTCGCGTCGGCCGCCCGTTTCTGGTGCGTGCAGGGGATCGAGATCTCCCCCCAGACGGCGCCGACCTACGCCGCGGACACCCTGATCGACATGGCGGGGGCCTCCGACATCATCATCGAGGACTGCCTGGGCTATTCGGTTCAGAATGCCTACGGCTGGAGTCCGACGGACTGGAATACGCTGCCCTGCGACGCGGTCTATATGTCCGGCTCCCGGAATGTCGTCCGCAGGAACGTGTTCCGGAACATCGACTTCGGCATCGCGGTGGACCGGCCCGGCGCCCATAACCTCATCCAGGGGAACACGATCGACACCTTCAACGGCGACGGCCTTCGCGGCCTGGCCGATTACTGCGCCTTCGAGTACAACGTCGTGAAGAACTGCGTCGCGACGAACTCCAACCATGACGACGGGTTCCAGTCCTGGACCAGCGGTCCCGGCGGCGTGGGCACGGGCGTCGTCCGCGGGGTCGTCCTGCGCGGCAACGTGATCATCAACTACGAGGATCCCAACCTGCCGTTCCCCGGCGAGATGCAGGGCATCGGCTGCTTCGACGGGTTCTTCGAGGACTGGGTCGTGGAGAACAACGTCGTCATGGTCGACCACTGGCACGGCATCTCGTTCTACGGGGCGCGCAACTGCAAGTTCGTGAACAACACGGTCGTGGACATCAACACGACCGGCGCGGGCCCGGCGTGGCTGATGGTGACCGCGCACAAGGACGGCACGCCCAGCACCGGGAACATCGTGCGCAACAACCTGGTCAGCGACCTCGCGATCGATTCCGGCGCCGCGACCGTGTCGAACAACATCGTGACGACGAACTACGGGGCCCACTTCGTCAACTGGGCCGGCCACGATCTGCATCTCAAGGCCAGCTCGACCGCGATCGACGCGGGGACGTCCGTGGACGCGCCCGCGCTCGACGCCGACCAGGCGGCTCGTCCCTTCGACGGCAACGGGGACGGCACGGCGGCCTGGGACATCGGCGCCTACGAGTACGGCTCCCCGGCGGGCAGCGGCGCGGGCGGCGGCTCGGGCGCCGGCGGAGGTGGCAGCGGCGGTGGGGCCGGCGAGAGTGACGGCGGGGGCTCGTCCGGCGGAGGTTGCGGATTGACGGGCCTGGAGACGCTGCTGGCGCTTGGGCTCCTCCGGTTCACGGCATCGCGAAGGCGTACATCTTAGGTGCCAGGATGGGCGCGCCAGGGAGAACGACACTCTTCATTGTGCTTCTCTTTTCCATAACGCTGCGCCCAGCCGTTCAAGCCCCGGCGCGAGCCGGGTGACAGCCCCAACGGCACAACGTGGAGTATGTCGGCGGGCGCGCGGATTGCAAGCACATCTTCGGAGGTCAAAGGGCTATCGAAGAAAGAGCCTCCCATGGCCTCGGCCCATTCATCATCGCGCTGCCGGGGGACATCATTCCTGCGCCTTCAGCGACGACCTCCCCGCGGCATCATCGTGCGACGGCTCCTGAGCCGATGAGTTCACCGGAGACAGGAGAAGGACGCCCACGATCCGCAGAGTGATTCCCCGCACGCGAATCATCACGGCTTGACCTTGACCCCCTGCCCTTCGGCCACGAGCTTGCCGTCCAGGCCCATGCGGGCGACCCCCTTGAGCTGGCCGCTCTTGTCCTCGACGAGCGCGTTCAGGGTGTCGAAGACCCGGGGCTCGCGGTTGGCGCAGAAAAGCTGGATCGGCACGGTCAGGCCCAGCTGGGCGGCGGCGTTGAACCGGTCGGTGACGGGCTTCTCCGCGTCCTTCGCGTGCGCCGCGAGGGCCTCCAGGGCCTCCGGGTACTGCCAGTGGGCCGCGACCCCCAGGGCGCGCGCCGCGGCGGCGCGGACGGCCGCGTCCTTGTCCTCGAGGAGCGGGACGAGCGCGGCCATCACCGCCCTGCCGAAGAGCCTCTGCTGGCACAGGAGCGCCGCGGCCTTCTTCAGCTCGGGACGGTCCGATCCGAAGGCCGCCGCCAGCGCCGCCTCGACCTCCGGCCCGGAGAGATCCAGGAGCCGCGCCAGGGCGGACGGCGGGGGCGGCGACTTCCCCTCCTTGATCTTCTCCGCCAGCTCCTCGACCGCCTTCCGGTCGTCGTCGGAGAGCGGCACGGTCCGGTTGCGCAGGGAATGAAGCCACCGCACCGCGTCCTTCTTGCACGGCGCGTTGCCCGGCCCGCCAAGGCCGTTTGTCAGCCAGACCTCGGTGCTGGAGTTCAGCT
>CAYNDR010000092.1:0-3796 GCA_964395295.1 uncultured Planctomycetales bacterium | reverse complement strand
CGGCCCGCTCAGGCCGTGGTCGGCCCCGGCAAGCTCTCGGTAGACGAACCGGTACTTCGCGGCCTGGAGCGCCTCGACGCTCTTCCGCCCCGTCTCCACCTTGACGGTCTGGTCCTTGTCGCCGTGGATGAGATAGAGCTGGGGATCCGGCTCGCCTCCATTCGCAGCCTTGGGGGGGTCCCAGAGGCCGCCGGCCCACAGGACGCCGCCCGCCGCGAGCTTCGGGTACCGCGGGACGAACCGCCCCGTCCCGAAGGCCCCGCTGGAGTAGCCCCACGTGAAGACGCGCCGCGGGTCCACGGGATACTGCTTGAGCGCCCAGGCGATCGCCTTGGCGATGCGCTCGTTGTCCTCGTCCTTCCAGCCGGATTCGCGGGCCTTGAGCCCGAGGATCATGTACTCCCGCGAGAGCTGGGCGAGGGTGAGCCCTTCCTGGATGGCCGGGATCTGCTGGTGCTCGTCGCCCCCCAGGCCGTGCATCCCGACGATCATGCCGATCGTCTTCCGCGGCAGGAGGGGACGAGGAAGGGAGAGGGCGTACCGGATGACGAACTGGCCCTGCTCGTCCTTGAGCTCGCCCTTGGAGGAATCGGCCTTCCCCTCGTCGCGGGCCTGCGGCGCGGCGGACAGGGATCCCAGGGCCAGGAGGACGGCGAAGAGGCGCGTCATGGATCAGTCCTCGGTTCGCGGACACCTATGGAACGCCGCGGGGCGGCCCGCCATGTCACGCCTTGTCGGCCGACTCCCAGAGGACGAGGACCGCCAGGGAGCGCTCCATGAGGGGATAGACGTCGCCCGACATGAAGGACGTGGCCGGGGCCACGGAGTAGGCGGTGTCCAGGAGGCGCACCCACTTCCGCCCGGAGTCCTCCGTGGGGAGCCGGAACTCCACGGGCTCCGTCCCCCCGTTCATGAGGAGCAGGAGCGTCTCGCCCAGGATGGGGCGACCGCGCCCGTCCACCTCCCCCGTGTCCCCTTCCAGCCGCATGCCCAGGCAGGGGGCGTTGTGCGCGTTCCACGACGGATCGTCGAACTCCGCGCCCGTGGACCCCAGCCACACGATGTCCTTCACGCCGGATCCGCGGATCGGCCGCCCCTGGAAGAACTTGCGGCGCTGAAGGACCGGCTGGTGCAGCCACAGGCTGATGACGCGGCGCGTGAAGTCCAGGAGGGCCCGGCGGTCCGCGTCCAGGTTCCAGTCGATCCAGCTGATCCCGTTGTCCTGGCAATAGGGATTGTTGTTGCCCTTCTGCGTGTGCCCGATCTCGTCCCCCGCGCGGATCATCGGGACGCCCTGGGACAACAGGAGGGTCCCCAGGTAGTCCCGCTTCAGGCGCTCCCGCAGGGCCCGGATGCCCGGGTCGTCCGTGGGCCCCTCCGCGCCGCAGTTCCAGCTGTAGTTGTCCGGGTGCCCGTCGCGGTTCCCCTCCCCGTTGGCCTCGTTGTGCTTCTCGTTGTAGCTCACGAGGTCGTGGAGCGTGAACCCGTCGTGGGAGGTCACGAAGTTGACGCTGGCGAACGGCCTCCGGCCGCTCTGCTCGTAGAGGTCGCTCGACCCGGTCAGCCGCGTGGCGAACTCGCTGAGCGTCCCGCACTCGCCCTTCCAGAACCGCCGCACGCAGTCGCGGTACCTCCCGTTCCACTCGACCCAGTTGATCGGGAAGTTCCCCACCTGGTACCCGTCCGGGCCGAGGTCCCACGGCTCGGCGATCAGCTTCACCTGGGAGAGGACGGGGTCCTGGGTCAGGATGTCGAAGAACGAACTCAGCTTGTCCACGCCCCCGCCCTCCCGGGCGAGGGAGCTGGCGAGGTCGAACCGGAACCCGTCCACGTGCATGTCGAGGACCCAGTACCGCAGGCTGTCCATCACCATCTGCAGGACGCGCGGGTGCTGCATGTTGAGGGTGTTCCCGCAGCCGGTGAAGTCCTCGTAGTACCGGCGGTCCTCGGGATTGAGCCGGTAGTAGGAGGCGTTGTCGATCCCGCGGAACATGACCGTGGGGCCCAGGTGGTTCCCCTCCCCCGTGTGGTTGTAGACCACGTCGAGGATCACCTCGATGCCCTCCGCGTGGAGGGTCCTCACCAGGGTCTTGAACTCCCGCACGACGTCCTGCGGGTCCCGCGCGTGGGCGAAGCGGGTGTCCGGGGCGAAGTACGACAGCGTGTCGTATCCCCAGTAGTCCGTGAGGCCGCGATCGACCAGGTGGCGCCCCGTGAGGGAGTGGTGGATGGGCATGAGCTCCACGGCGGTCACGCCGAGGTCCGTCAGGTACCGGACCGCGGCCTCGCTCGCCAGCCCGGCGTAGGTCCCCCTGAGGAACTCGGGGACCTCCGGGTGCAGTTTCGTGAAGCCCTTGACGTTGAGCTCGTAGATCACGGTCTGGTGCCACGGAGTCTTCAGGGGGCGGTCGTCCCCCCAGCTGAAGGCGGTGTCCACGACCACCCCGAGGGGGGCGCGCGCGGCGGCGTCGCGATCGTCGAAGGAGAGGTCCCCGGCGGGATCGCCGATGCGGTACCCGAAGAGGCTGTCGTCCCAGCGGACGTCCCGGCTGACGGCCTGCGCGTACGGATCCAGGACGACTTTGTTCGGGTTGAACCGGTGGCCGGCCTTCGGATCGTAGGGGCCGTACACCCGGAACCCGTAGAGCTGGCCCGGCCTGAGGTCGGGGAAGTACCCGTGCCAGATCATCTGGGTCCGCTCGGGGAGCGCGAGGCGATGGGACTCGCGCGGGGAGTTCGGGGAGTCGAACAGGCAGAGCTCGACCCGGGTGGCGTTCTCGGAGAAGACGGCGATGTTCACCCCGGAGCCGTCCCACACGGCGCCCCGCGGGTAGGTGTTGCCCGGCCAGATCCTCAACGCCCCGTTTGCCATGGCTCACTCAGGATATCCGTTCAGGGATTTCAAAGAATCAAGAATGAAGCCAGAATCGAGGGATCGCCCCCCTGCCCCCCCCTTGGGGGGGGGGCCGGAGGGGGACCCCATTCTTGATTCTCTATTCTCGATTCTATGATGGTCCTGAACGATTGCCACCTAAGATTGCATCCGCAGGCCCGATCTGCAAAACAAAAGAGCCGTCGGTTCAACTTGAAATGTCCACGGCCGGCGTGACCCTCGCCGTTTGCCCTTTACCGGGTCGCGCGGACGTCGTCGCATGAAGGGAGGAACAAGCCCATGATGGCCGCCCTCATGATCGCGGGACTGGTGCCGTGGACGGCCTTTGCGCAGGCCCGGGAAGAGAAGCTCGCCCAGGAGGTCCGGACGCATTTCGATGGCAGGCGGCCGCTGGACGCCTGCGGGGCGCTCGATGAAATCATCCGGCTGAAACCGGAGTGGGAGGGACTGCCGGATCTCGTCTTCGAGGTCGCCCACCGCCTGAACCGCGCCCGGGGCCTGGAGCGCGGGGCGGGCCTGGAATACCTGCGGCACCTCCAGAACCATTTCCCCTGGAAGACGACCAGCCCAGACTTCGACAGCGCCGCCGCCCTCCTCCTGGGATGGACCTTCCTCCACGTCCCGGACAAGGCGATCCCGCCCAACGCCTCCTATACCTTCGCGTCTTCCTATACCCACTACGGGAACGAGTCGCGGGAGACCCGGCCCCCCAGCCAGATGACCCTCTACCGGATCGACGAGGGAACGGCCCGGCGGGCGACCCTGGCGGCGTCCTCCCCGGGGGCGAAGGACGAGGACTTCTGGAAGCTCGCGCCCCGCGAAAGATGGAACCGGATCGCGTCGTTCGAAATCCGTTCCCCGGGAGCCCCGGCCACGCTCGACCGCTCCCGCCCGGGGACCTAC
>CAYNDR010000091.1:766-19249 GCA_964395295.1 uncultured Planctomycetales bacterium | reverse complement strand
CTCCCTTGATGGCGATGTCGGGCTTCTTCTCGGCGCCCTTCCCCCCCGCCGAGCAGAACTCGCGGAACCCCCGGATGGTCGCCTCCGGCGGGATCACGAAGACGGCGATGTCCGGCGTCTCCGGCAGGGCCTTGATGGCCGGGTAGCACTTGAGCCCGAGCAGGGTCTCGTGCCGGGGATTGACGGGAAAGACCTTGGGGAGGCGGCTGGAATTCTTGAGGACGATCCCCCCGATCGTCCCGGGCCTCGAGGCCCCCACGACCGCCACCGACTGCGCCTCGAAGAGGGCCTCCAGGCTCTTCAGCCGCCGCGGGGAGAGGTCCTCCATCCGGGGGTGCTGGACGGGCTCGCCGAGGATGAGGCGCGCGTCCACGATGGAAAAGCCCTTGGGGTAGAGGATCACGGGATTGAGGTCCAGCTCGTTGACCTCCGGCCGGGCCTCCATGAGGCGGGACACCTTCATCACCAGGTCGATCACGGCCTCGCGGTCCAGGGGCTGTCCGCGGAAGCCGTCGATGACGCGGCCCGCCGCCGTCCCGGAGAGCATCCGCAGGACGTCCTCCCGCGAGAGTTCTCCGACCCCGGGGGCCACGTCCTTCGAGAGCTCCACGTACTTCCCGCCCGTGCCCACCAGCGTCAGCGGTCCGAAGAGCGGGTCCTGCCGCGCCCCGATGAGGAGTTCGAAGCCGGGCTTGACGTGCTTCTGGACGAGGACCCCGTCGACGCGCCGGACCCCCGCCTTCCGGCCGCCCTCCAGGAGCCTGTCATACGCCGCCCCCGCCTCCTCCGGCGTCTCGATGTCCAGGATCACCGCCCCCGCGTCGCTCTTGTGGACGATCTCGGGGGAGAGGAGCTTCATCACGACGGGGTAGCCGGCCTGCGCGGCCGCCTGGAGCGCCTCCTCGCGGCCGGCGGCCGCCTTCCCCACGATGGGGATGCCGGCGGACTCGAGGGTTTGCTTCGTGGCGGAGAAGTCGGCCTGCTGAGCGGTCATCGTCCGTGCCCTCGGCCGGTCCATGATAGCGGAATCCCGCCCGGAGGTCTTTTTTTTCGAATCGGCGAACCTTTTCGGGCCCCGCCACGCTGAAGAAGCGCCATGAACGGACCCCTGGGTCCCCTGGCGCCCGGCGCGGGGCGGGCCGAAGAAGCCCGGTTCAGGCCACTGGAGGAACCATGAAATCCGCCCTTGCGCTGGCGCTCATCGCCGCGGTCTCGGCCGGATGCGCCTCGGGATTCAACCGGCGGGGGATGATGGAGCGGCTCCGGGCCGACAAGCCGGTCTTCACGGATCCCGACCTCCGGCGCATCGAACAGCTCCGGCCCCAGCTGGCGATCCCTTTCAAGATGGCCGTGGCGACCCCGTTCGAGCATGGACTGGAAATCCCGGGCGAAGGCATCCGCTCGGAGATCGAATCGTGGGGCAAGGCCTTGAAGGCCGAGGGATTGATCACGGAGCTGACCGTTCTGCCGCGCCTGCTCATTTCCGCAGAGAGCTATGCCCGCCCCTCCGAGCGGCTTGCTGGGATCCGTGCCGCGGCCGCGCGCTGTGGGGCCGACGCCGTCCTTTACCTCGCAAGCGTCACCGACGTGGATCGATACCTCAATCCCCTGAGCGTCTTCAATCTCACGATCGCGGGGATGTGGGTCTTCCCCGGCCACCACCGGGATGCGCTGACCCTCATGGAAGGCGTGCTCCTGGACAACCGGAACGAATATCTCTACCTGATCGCGGAGGGCGAAGGGACGGCCTCCACCATCCTGCCGTACGCCTATGTCGAGGACGAGAGAGTCACCCGTAAATCCACGAGCCGCGCCTTTGAATCCTTCGGGAAGGACCTCCTGCAGAAATGCCGGGGCCTGGGCAAGGCTGCCGGCGCTCCCGCCGGGCCCCCCCCATGAGACTCTGAAGAGGGACTGATCCGCCGGAGGGGGACGTTTCCACCGGCAGGGACTAACGAGAGAATCGACAGCAGATCTCCGAGCATAACGCGGCCAGCGCCGCGTCCACCACGGAGGCGTTGCCGGGGGAGATCTCCCATAGCCGGCCCGCATCCACCCGCCGTAGGATCTCCCTCAAGGCGGGATTCCACGTCCTCCAGAACTCACCGGAAGGGCCGTCGCCCCGGAAAAGGGCCAGGGAATCCCTGTAAATCTCCTGCATGCTCCCGATCCCGGCCGCGGAGGAGCGGCAGTAAACGATCTCGGCGGCCCGACGGACGCGATCGTCCCCCTTCGCGTCGTCAATCCAGACCCGGAAGAGCGCCGTCCCGGCGTCCGGGGCCGCGAGTTCCCTCCTCTCGTAGGCCGGGCGGAGGCGGTCCAGCCCCCCCTCCCAGCGGATCGAGACGATGGCGACGCCCCTCGCCCGGGCGCGGCGGGCGGGCGAAGAGAAGGACGAACACCAGCAGCAGGAACGGCCCGAACGACCTCTTCATGGCCCCGCTCCTACCAACGGGGGCGGCCCCCGAAGGTTCGAATCCTACGGCGGCCCCGGCAGCGCCCGCCGCCACGCGAGCGCCTTCTCCTCCAGCCTGGCGGCCGCGGCGGATGCCTCATCGTATCCGATCTTGCATTACATCACATATGATGTATAATGGCCTCCGAGGGAGGACCCTGTACAAGATCCGGTTGTACCGGACGCGGCGCGGTGAAGCGCCCGTGGAGAATTACCTGGGCGGCCTGGAGGACAAGCACCGGCGGAAGATCCTGGTCCATCCCGACCTGCTGTCTCGGGAGAGGCCGAATCTCCGCCGGCCGTTTTCGGATGTGCTCCGAGGGCCGTTAAGGGAGTTGCGGGTGAGCTTGGCGCGGCATGAGCATCGAGTCCTGTACTACTTCGTGAAGGGCGACTTCATCATCCTGCTGCATGGATTCCTGAAGAAGACCCCGGAAGTCCCGGAGCGTGAGATGAAGGTCGCTGAGGACCGGATGAGGGAGTTGAACTCCAGGCTTCAGGCCGGGGAGGAGCTGACATGAAGAGGAAGATCAAGCTGGGGCGCCTCGATGACCTGATGGAAAAAGAGATCAAGGATCCCAAGTTCCTCAAGGCCTACGAACGGGATCGCCGAAGCCTTTTTCTGGCCTACCGCATCCTGGAGCTTCGGGAGAGGCTGGGACTGACACAGAAGCAGATGGCCTCACGGATGGGGACGAGCCAACAGGCGGTGGCGCGTCTTGAAAGCGGCCGGTACGAGGGATTCACGATCAAGACCCTCGAGAAGGTGGCCAACGCGCTGGGGGCCGAACTCGTCATCGACCTCCGGAAACGGCCCCGGAAATCGGCGGTTTGAGTCAGGTCATTGCGGAATCCGCCCGCTCCTGAACCTCCGACCACGAAAGCGGATGCCCGGCGGGCGCCTCGGCGTTAGGAGGGCATGGCCACCCACGGCGGAGGGATTCCCCACGGGCCGGCAGGGGGACGCCCCCCCAACCACCTGGCCGGCGAGACCAGCCCCTACCTCCTCCAGCACGCGTACAACCCGGTGGACTGGCACCCCTGGGGCCCCGAGGCCTTCGCCATGGCGCGGGACGAGGACAGGCCTATCTTCCTCTCCATCGGCTACTCCACCTGCCACTGGTGCCACGTCATGGAACGGGAATCCTTCGAGGACGAGGAGACCGCGAGGATCCTGAACTCCCGGTTCGTCCCGATCAAGGTCGACCGGGAGGAGCGCCCGGACGTGGACCAGGTCTACATGACCGCCGTCCAGGCAATGACGGGCCAGGGGGGGTGGCCGCTCTCGGCGTGGCTCACGCCCGGCCTCGAGCCCTTCATGGGCGGGACCTACTTCCCCCCCGAGGACCGCCACGGCCTGCCCGGCTTCAAGTCGGTGCTCCTCTGGCTCGCCGGCCTCTGGGAAACCCGCCGTGAAGGCCTCCGGGAGACCGGCCGCGAGATGGCCCGCGCCCTCGCCCAGGCGGCCCGGGCGGGCGGACCCGGCGACGTCCGGGCCGGCGAGGCCCTCGATCGCGGCGCCCTCATCCTCGAGCGCTCCTTCGATCCGTGCCACGGCGGATTCCTCGGCGCGCCAAAGTTCCCGCGGCCGGCGGCCCTCCGGTTCCTCCTCCGCCGCTGGCGCCGCTCGGGGTCGGAGACCACGCTGGCGATGGTCGAGAAAACCCTCGGCGGGATGGCCCGCGGCGGGCTCTTCGACCAGTTGGGCGGGGGATTCCACCGCTACTCCACCGACGCGCGCTGGCTCGTCCCGCACTTCGAGAAGATGCTCTACGACAACGCCCTCCTGGCCGAGGCTTACATCGAGGCCTGGCAGGCCACGAAGAAGGGCTTCTACGCACGGATCGCCCGGGAGACCCTGGACTATCTCCTTCGGGACATGGTCACGCCGGAAGGCGCCTTCTGCGCGGCCGAGGACGCCGACAGCGAGGGGGTGGAGGGGAAGTTCTACGCCTGGAATCCCGCCCAGGTGGAGGAGGCCCTCGGCGCCGCCGACGGCGCGCGCTTCTGCCGGGCCTTCGGCGTGACCCCCGACGGGAACTGGGACCCCCACGAGGAGTCGATCCCGAAAGGCCAGAGCGTGCTCCACGTCGCGGAGGAAGGGGACTTCGAGGACCTCAAGCGGAGGCTCGGGGAGACGCGGGCGAGGCGCGTCCGGCCCCTGCGGGACGACAAGGTCCTGACTTCCTGGAATGCCCTGGCGATCGGCGCCCTGGCGCGGGCCGCGCAGGCGCTGGAGGAGCCGCGCTACCTCGGGGCCGCCGAGACCGCGGCACGGTTCCTCCTCCGCGCCCACCGGCAGGACGGCCGGCTCCTGCACGTCTCGCGCGGGGGCGCGGCGAAAATCGGGGGATACCTCGAGGACTACGCGCACCTCGCGTCGGCGATGCTGGACCTCTACGAGGCCACGTTCGAGGAGGGCTGGTTCGAGGAGGCCCGGCGGCTGGCCGCGGAGGCGGTGGACCTCTTCTGGGACGAGGACGCGGGCGGCTTCCTCGTCTCCGGGATCGCCCACGAGTCTCCCCTCGCGCGGATGAGGGAGGACATCGAGGGGGCGATCCCCCCGGGGAACGCCGTGATGGCGACGACGCTCCTTCGCCTCCACTCCCTGACGGGAGAGGCCTCGTACCGCGACCGGGCCGAGCGGACGATCCGCTCGTTCAAGGCGGAGATCGAGGCGAATCCCGCGGCCGGCCCCTCCTTCCTCGTCGCGATCGATTTCCTCGAAGGGCCGGTGAAGGAGATCGTGGTGGCCGGGCCCGGCCCCCAGGCGCTCCTCCGGGCGGTCCGGAGGTCTTTCGTGCCCAACAAGGTCGTGGCGCTGGCCGGAGGGAAGGCCGTGCCCCCCCTGGCGGAGGGGCGGACGGCGGCGGGCGGCAAGGCGGCCGCGTACGTCTGCGAGAACGGAACGTGCCGAAGGCCGGTCACCGAACCGTCCGAGCTGGAAGAGGAGATCCGATCGTGAGCCGTCGAGCCGGCCTCTGGGGCACACGGAACGGCGCCTGAAGCCGCAGGCCCGGCCTTCATTTCACGCCCGGCCGCCCGCGGTAAAGCCACTCCCGGGGGATGCGGACGCGGTCCAGCCCAGGCCCGGAAACGAGGATGTCGCCGGGCTTGCCCGGATAGATCGCCCAGGGGCGCGGGTAGTACCTCCAGATCCCCGACTTCCGCCACGGGTTCGTGCGGGCGTCGGCGAAGTCAACCTGGAAGGCGTGGAATCCCTTCCCCAGCGGGATCGACCACGTCCCGTGCGCATGCCACCCCTGGGCCAGGTCCCATTCCTCGCCATCGACGTAGACACGGAGGTCGTAGCTTGTGGCGTAATCCATCAGGACCAGTTCCCGCGGCGCGTGGAAGGTGTAGACGCCGTCCGCGGGGACGCGGAGGTATCCCCTGTAGCGCATCCCGTAGGGCTCGGGGCCCGGCTCCCGCAAGCCTTCCATCTCGCGGTCCGCCGTTCCCGTGCCCGCCGCCGCCAGCCAGTGGGCGCTCGCGTAGAGGCTCCACCACGGTGCCTCGAGGCGGTCAAAGGCCAGCCCCGCCTCCAGGTCCTTCTCGGCGACCGGGGCCGCCGGCAGGAGCGGCCGCTTGACGAACTCGGCGTAGGACGGCACGGTGAACTTCGTGCCGTTGATCTCGAAGTCCTCGGCCTCCACCGGCTTCCCGTCGGGGCCGAGCCGGTACGCGCGCGCGGCGAACTCCGTGGTTTCCGCGATGGCGATCGGGCCGGCGTACCGCTTCGAGGCGCGCCCCGGCGGCGTGCCGTCGGTGGTGTAGCGGATCTCGACGCCGGGGGTGTCGCTGACCATCTCGACCGGCTCGGCGCAGGCGAACGCCCGGCGTTCGGGCTTGAAGCGCACGGGGTCGATGGGCTTGAGGATGGCGGCCGTCGTCACGGCGCCGCCGCCCGCGGAGAATTCGCAGTCGGGATGGCTGAGCGGGACCGCCTTGCCGTCGAGCGCCAGCGACGCGCCGCCCAGGAGCAGTCCGCTCACTCCGTTCCCGTCCCGGACCACCAGCAGGAGCTGACCCTCGGCCGCGGCCGGCCCGCACGCCAGCCGGGCCGTGCCCAGGCCGCCGGACCGGCACCAGATCTCGCCGCCGCCCGCGAGCCTGGCGTGGAAGCCCGCCGTCCCTCCGCCGCCGGCCGCCTCGATGGAGGCGATGCGCTCCGGGGCGCCCTTGCCGCGCGAGGAGATCACGCTCACCAGGCACAGGCGGTCGCCCTTCGCCTCGGCCGAGACCGCCTGCTCGGCGATGCCGACGGCCTCCGTGAGCCGGCGCGAGTATTTCCGCGTATCGACCTTCGCCTCCGGACCCCTCCGGTACGCGAGCGGGGGATCGGAGAACTGGTGGAGCGTGACCGAGGGGCCGTCGGGATTGTCGCTGCGGATCCGGCCGGCCTTCTCGTCGATCTGCAGCTGGTCGGGGCCGAAGGGGCGGCCGGGATTCCTCTGCCGCGCCGACAGCGAGACGGTGTAAGGGACGCTCAGGGTCCGCGGCTTCGCGTCGCCCAGGCGCAGGGCGTCGGCGACGATGAACAGGCGGCTGTCCCGCGCCTGGATGACCTGCCGGATGGACTCGACGCCGGGGACGCCCTTCCCGTCGTCCAGCACGATCTCCAGCGTTTGGTCCCAGTTCTTCCGGAAGCCGGGGAAATTGTGGTAGTTCCCGCGGAACCGCGCCTCGCCGAAGTCGAAGCGCTTCGTGCTCAGCCAGCGGTGGGCGGCCGGCTTCTCGTCGGCGTTCGTCAGCGCCATGGTCTTGGTGCCCGGCTGGAACGTATGGCGGCGGCCCTGCAGGTAGTCCGGCGGCTGGCCGTCGACGAGGACCGGCTGGGCCGCGACGAGGGGATAGCCGTAGTCGTAGTGGTACCACATCGTGTAGGGCCACTGCGGCGCCTGGGAGCCGCCGTGGGAGCCGCAGGCCATCATGGCCAGGAACGCGGCGTCGTCCTCCCAGCCGCTCCGGAAGTAGTAGGAGCCCGTGTAGGGCATCCAGTCGGAGACCACGCGCGGCGGGCCGGGCTTCTCGTTCCCGAGCGCCCGCTTGACGATCTCCTGGCTCCGCTGGCGGGCCTCCGCGATCGGCTTGAAGACGGGATCGGCGGGCGGCGGGATGCCGGAGGAGATGTGCCCCCAGGCGTCGAGCAGGCGGCGGACCTCCGGGTTGCCGAAGACGGCCTTGTCGCGGTTGAGCATCGGGGGCGCCTGCGGGTGGTGCTCGAAGTAGGGCTTGACGGTGCTCTCCCAGCGGTTCGGCCGGTAGTCCACGGCGAAGCGGTGCTCGTAGCCGCCCGGCGCCAGGTGGCGGAACATGTAGTAGTAGAGGTTGTCGTACCACTCCATGGCGCGGTTGCGCCAGCCGGGCGTGTACCAGGCCGGCTTGTCATTCTCCGCGCGCTGGAAGTTGAAGCCGAAGAGGACGGGGATCTCCTGGTGCCCCTCGTCGCCGATCTCGGTCAGCGAGCCGTCCCTCTCGGTGGCCAGCGTCATGAAACGCTCGAAGGCCTGGCGCCACTCCCGGCGGGCGCGCTGGCCGGGGTGGAACTCGTCGATGTAGGGCAGGACCGCGTCCCAGGCGTAGACGCCGCCGGTGGTGTGGTTGAAGACGGTCTCCCGCGCCTGCCGCCACCAGGCGGTGCTGTACTTCTCCAGGCAGACGAGCTGGACGCGGGCCAGCGTCGCCGCGGGGACGAGGTCGACCAGCGCGGGGCGCTCCTTCGCGATGTCGGAGAGGTCCTCCATCATCGTCCCCCAGGCGTGGCAGGGGTTGAAGGTGAAGAGGTCCTCGACCTCGCAGGGCACTTTGGCGGCGTCCTCGAAGAAGTTGATCGACCAGTCGTCCATGATCTCGGCCCAGCGCCGGATGCAGGCGGGATCGGGCGCGCGCCGGTAGGAATGGAGCAGGGGCCAGGAGACCTTGCCCACGGCCGCCTTCGCCTTGCAGTCCTCGATCGCGGCGTTCAGCTCGCGCCCCTCCTTGCCGGCCGGGAGGTCGATCCAGTGGATGCAGCCCGGCTCGTAGCGGATTGCCCGGGCCGTGCCGGGCGTGATCGCCACCATCAGGCCGTCGAGCAGGTCCCGGCCGTGGGCGTTGTAGGTGACGAAATCGCCGTGCAACGCCGCGTGCAGGTTCGCGCGCGCCATCTTGGCGAACCAGTACGCCTTCCACGCCTCCAGCGCCTCCGCGGGCTTGCCGGCCCGGTGGAGCCGCTTCGCCGCGGCGATCTCGGGGATGCGGTCGTCGAGCAGGGCGAAGACGCGGTCCGCCAGCTTCGCGACCTCGCCCGGCGCGTTCCGCGCCGCGAAGGCGGCCCGGCGGCGCGCCGCGTCCGGCGGCGGCGCGCTGTTCTCGGCCTCCAGCAGCCAGCCCATCGCCACCCAGTTGTCCGCCCGCGGCGGGACGACGGTGCCGATCACGGACCCCCGGCCGGCCTTTCCCGGGACGGGGACGAAGGAGAAGACTCCCTTCGGGAAGCGGGCCTGGTCGTAGTACGGCCACTTGTCCGCCCAGACCACCTTGCGGTCCCGGTCCAGGGCCGAGACCACGCGGTGCCCCTTGTCCAGGTAGAACCGGCTGGGATACCGGGAGGCGTAGAGGACGACCTTCTCGATCGGCATCGGCTTCCCGAGGTTGATCTCGAACCAGGGGTTCAGGCCGTGCGCGTTGTCGGCCGGATTGACGTAGGCGCGCCATTCCGAGGCGCGGTGGCTGATGTCGGTGTCGCCGTTGGTGATGTCGTCGCCCTCGCGGGGGGCGTCCGCGACGATGCTCTGCGGCGTGGAGCGGTCGTCGCCCTGGCGGGGCGGGACGGTGCCGCTCACCATGTCGCGGCGGCCGCGGACGACGTTCTTCCCGCCGCTATAGACCTCGATCTGGCGGAATTCCATGGCGAACCCGGTCGGATTCTCGACGCGGATGTATTGGGCCGTGACGTCCTCGCCGGCGCCGGCCGCCCAACCACAGGCCAAAGCCCAGGCCAGGATCGGGATCTTTTGCATGAATATATTACGCGGCCCGGGGGCGCCCTGCCTACTCGGGGCCGAACCGCAGGCTCAGGACCGATCCGCCGAACCGGCCCGGCAGGGCGGCCTCCTCGTCGTCGAAGGTCGCCGGGATGTCCACGACGAACGCGCGGGTCTCGCCGGGCCTGAGGGGGCGGGCGTGGTCCCCAGGGTGGGCGCTGTTCGGCAACACGGGGTAGACCACGCCCCAGGTCGCGCGGCCGGCCCAGAAGTCCATCACGTCCTTGAGATGGGGCTTCCCGCCCGGCGCCAGGCAGTAGACCTTGATCCCCAGCTCGTCGATCGCCCGGTCGCCGCCGTTGCGGACCTCTCCGCGGACGCGGTGGTAGGAGCTCACGGAGCCTCCCTCCCTGACCGTCTGTTCCCGCCCCTCCAGCCCCCGGATCTCGATCTTCCGCGCGCCGGCCTCCCGCTCCTCCCGGCCGGCGGCCCCCGCCACGCGGACGAGGCGGAATCCCTGCGTGAAGTCTCCCCGGAACCACCACACGCTGAACGGCCGGCTCGGGTCCAGCTCAAGCCACTCTCCGGGGACGGTCTTCCTCCGGTCCGCCCGCAGGTCCGCCGCGGGGGTGTTCCAGGCGCCGCCGCGCAGGACGGGCCCGAATTCCGGAGGGCGGGCCGGCTCCAGGCAGTACTCCCAGACGTTGCCCAGCATGTCGTGGAGGCCGAACGCGTTGGGCCTCTTCCCTCCCCCCCGGTGCGTCTTCCCCTCGCTGTTGCCTTCGAACCAGGCGTGGTCCCCGAGCGGCTCCGGCTCCGCGGAGCCCGCGCGGCAGGCGAACTCCCACTCGGCCTCCGTGGGAAGCCGGAAGGCCTGGCCCGTCTTCCACGAGATCCACTCGGCGTACGCGAGGGCGGAGTGGATCTTGAGGTTCGTCACCGGGCGGTCCTCCCCCAGGAAGTCCGGCGGGATCCCGCTCAGCCCGAGGAAGTCCTTCCCCCGGGAAGGCCGCGTGACGCCGTCCACCCGCTCCTCCTCCGGGCTGTCGTAGAACGGGTTGAACTCCCCCCACGTCGCCTCGCGCTTCGAGATCCAGAAGGGGCGGACCTCGACCACGCGGTCCCCCATCCTGAGGCGGCCCCCGGGGACGAGGACCATCTCGATCCGGATCTCCGTGCCGGGGACCGCGACCGTCTCCTCGCGCGGCTCCGGAACCCCCGTGCACGCCGTCAGGAGGAGGAGCGCCAGTCCGCCCGTCTTCATCGCCATGAACCTCCCCCGGAATTCGAAACAAGGTGCACCACAAAGACTCTCAGGAAGGAGTCAAGAAGGTATAGACAACCACTCCGAAGAACTCCACCGTGTTTAAAATCATGCCCCCGGCCGCGAACCTCTCCCGAAGGGGACAGCCGACGACTCCCGTCACGAATCCTATGGGACAAATCAGGAACACGATAATGAACAGCCTGACCTTCAGGGCGACCCTCGATAAATCCGGATCGAAACATGCCAACGTCAAGAGCGCCATGACCAGGGCCAGGCCACCCGCCCCAAGGGATACCCATCCCCACGCCCGCCGTCTCAGGCTGCACTCCCCTTTCCTCCTGGCCATGAAGTGCTCGGCGGCCGCGGCTCCCACTCCCACAATACCTCCGTAGGCCAGGAGCGCGCCGGCAAGCAAAAACTTGCTCGCATAACACTGCCTGTCGAAGACCGAGTACGTGCCGTTCTCATTCGCAATCGTCACATGCATCAGGGCCATCGACGGCCAATGCCACCAAATCCATTTTGCCACGAGGTGGTCCACCTGGACGATGGCAATCCCGCCCAGGAGGACCGCCGCAGATACCTTCAGATCCCTGGGAATGCCATCCCACCATGCCAGGATCGCGGGCCGCTTCTTGCCGCCGAAGTCCATGGCGCAAGCCCAATGCCAATACAATTATAACCGTCCTTGGTTCAGGCCATGGGCAATAGCCGGACACGATCCCCCTCCCATCCCCTCCCCCGCGGGAGGATCAGGGGGGGGGAGTTCCCTGGACGAGCGTTTTTCATGTCAGGATTTGCGCCCGGATTTCATTATTATCCGTGATGCCCAAGAGCGACTCCACGGCCGCCCGCGACGAGGTGCATGCCCTCCTGCTCCGGCACCAGGTCATGCTGGGCGGTTTCCTGTTCATGCTGTGCGAGGACTGGGACGCGGCGGAAGAGGCCCTCCAGGAGACCGCCGGATTCATCTGCTCCCGCTGGCGCGACTTCCAGCCCGGGACCGATTTCCCCGCCTGGGCCCGCGCCATCGCCCGGAACCTCCTGAAGGAGACGCTCCGCAAGCGGTCCCGCGCGCGGGCGGAGGCCGCGGGGGCCCTCCCCGTGGACGAGGCCGAGTGGGAACGGCACAGCGCCTACTCCCGCCGGGAACGCGAGGCCCTCGCGCACTGCCTGGGACGGCTCCCCGCGGCCGGCCGCCGCTTGATGGAGTGGCGCTACGCCGACCGCTGGTCCTGCCAGCGCATCGCCCGGGAACTCCGCCAGACCCTGGAGGCCGTCTACAAGACCCTCAGCCGCCTCCGGATCCAGCTCCGCCGCTGCATCGAACAGCGCGCGGGCGAGGGGGCGTCCCCATGAGCCCCGCGGAGCGGTTCGACCTCCTGGTGGAGCGATACCTGGACGGGACGCTCTCGGAGTCCGACCGCCGGGAGTTCACATCGTCGCTCGGGGCCCGCCCCGAGGCGCGGGAGCGGTTCTGCGCGACGCTGGCCCTGGACGCGGCCCTGCGGCTGCCCCGCCTGGCGGCAGGGGCCGCCCCGGCGTCCCGCAGACGAACCTGGAAATGGGCCGCCGCCGCGATCCTGCTGGCGGGGATCGTCGCGGTGGTCTGGCGGGCGTGGGGTCCCGGCGGCGCTCCGCCCCTGGCCCGGATTGAACGCGTTGAACGGGCTGAGGCCCGCTTCGCCGCGCCGAGAGTGGAGCGCGAGGATGGCCTCCTGAATACGGCCGCCGCGGGCGTCTCCCTGGCGGCGGGGGACCGCCTTGTCACGGGCCACGCCTGCGTGACGTTCCGCTCCGACAGGGACGGCCTGCTGGCGGTGGTCCAGCCCCACTCCCGGCTCCGGTTCCCGCGGGAGGGCGCACGGGAACGGCTGGCCGTCGAGGCCGGCGTCGTCCAGGTGGACGCGGCGCCGCCATCGAAGGGCAGGCCGATCGTCCTGCTCACCACGCATGGAGCGGCGACGGTCGTGGGCACGCGCTTCACGCTGGTAGTGGACGCGAAGGAGACGATCCTGAAGGTGGAGCGGGGAACAGTGGAGCTGGCGAACCGCTCCGGAGAGGGCCGCGTACGGGTCGGGACGGGCCAGCAGGCGCGGACGGACGGCGCGGCCCCTCCCGCCATGATCGAAGCCCCCCCCGCTCCCCTTGCGGCGCCGGAACGCTGGCGCCTGGACCTGGAGGCCGCGCGCGCGTCCGGGGCCGCCGGCTGGATGGGCACGGCCGAGGCGGATGGCCTTGCCCCCGCGCTGGACGCGGAGTGGAAGGGCCCGCCAAAGGCATGGCTGCTCGTCACTCCCCCCTCGCCCGCGCCCGGACTGGTCCGCGTCGGCCCGCGCCTGAAGGCCTCCCTGACCCTGTCGCTCCGGAGCCCCCGCCGGGTCGGCCTGATGCTGCTCGTGCGGCCGCCGGACCAGCCGGCCGTCTGGACATCGAACCTGCAGGCGATCCGGGACCTCCCGGCCGGAGACCGCCAGGAGGTGGTCCTGTCGTGGGGCGATTTCCAGGGGGCGGCCGGCTCCGCCCCGGACGCCACGATCGGGCTGAGCGTCTTTCAGATCTTCCTGCAGACGTGGGGCGACGACGCGGGGGGGCTGAGGCTCCACGCGTTGGAGATCGAGTCGCCGAAGGAATCCGGCAAAGGGAATTGAGGAACGGAACATGCAACGGAACGTGCTTATCCTGGCGATGACCTGCGCCCTGGCGGCGTTCTACCTCCTGGCCGCAGGCGAAGAGGAGCGGGCGAAACCCTATCTCGAGAAGGCCGGCGCCGCCGCGGACGAGGTGACGGCCGCCTTCAAGTAGAGGAGCCGACGATGACTAGAGTCCTTCTGGCCCTTGTCCTGGCCACCGCCCACCAGGGGCCGTCCCGCGCGGAGGTCCTGCCCCTCACCGAGCGGATCGTGATGGTGCACGTCTCGGAGGGCCGCGCCGTCCACCACCAGAAGGGTCAGAAACGCACCGACGGCGAGCGCGTCGAGATCGCCCCCCTCGACGCGGCGGCGGCCGGCCGGCCCGAGACGTGGACGGTGACCTGCCCCGAGGACCCCGACTTCGCCGCGGGGCTGAAACCCCAGCGCGTGGGCCGCAAGAGCAAGGGGACCGACTTCGCCTGGATGGTCCAGGGCTGGGACGGCGCCAACAACCGCGCCGTCAACCGCGACCCCGACCACGCCAAGGACCACTGGCTCTACCTGGTCCTGCCGCAGGCGATGAAGCCGGGGCGGACCTATACGGTCGCCCCTTCTGGCGTGCCCGGCCTCGATCCCATGACCCTGGCCTACTCGTTCGACAAGTCGCGCTCGGAGGCCGTCCACGTCAACCTCATCGGCTACCTCCCCGACGCCCCCGGCAAGTTCGCCTACGTCTACCACTGGGCGGGCGACCTGGGATCGACCGACCTGTCCTTCCTCAAGGACCGCTCCTTCCGCCTCGTGGACACGAAGTCGGGCAAGGCCGCCTTCGCCGGGACGGCCACTCCCCGCGCCGCCTCGGTCCAGCCGGACACCCACCAGGTCCAGGACACTCCGAAGGGCAGCTACATCGGCGCCGAGGTCTGGCAGTGCGACTTCAGCGCCTTCTCCACCCCCGGCACGTACGTCGCGGCGGTGGACGGCGTCGGCTGCTCGTTCCCCTTCCGGATCGACGCCGACGTCTATCGCGAGGCCTTCCGCGTCACCTGCCGCGGCCTCTACCACAACCGGAGCGGCATCGCTCTGAAGAAGCCGTACACCGAGTTCGAACGCCCGGCACCGCACAATCCGCTCCTCACTCCCGGCTTCGCCGGAAAGCTGGTCTACACGGCGTCGCGCTTCATCGACTGGAAGAACGCCGACGCGGACGGGGCCGACCGGCCGGCGATCGAGAAGGGCATCAAGGGCCCGATCGATGTCTGGGGCTGGTACCAGGACGCGGGCGACTGGGATTCCTACGCCAGCCACACCACCGTGGCGACCACTCTGCTATTGGCCTTCGAGACGGCGCCGCGCAACTTCTCCGACGGCGAGCTCAACATCCCCGAGAGCGGCAACGGCGTCCCCGACATCCTCGACGAGGCCGCGTGGCTCCCGCGCTTCTGCCTGCGCCTGCGCCGGGAGATCCAGAAGAAGGGATGGGGCACGGGCGGCGTCGGTCTGCGCGTATGCGGCGACCACTTCGGCGGCGACACCCGCGCCGACCAGACCACCAAGGGGTCCTGGGAGGACGTCGACCGGCAGTGGATCGTCTCCGGCGAGGACCCCGTGTCCACCTTCCGGTACGCGGGGACCGCCGCGCACCTCGCGGCGTGCCTGAAGCTCGCCGGATGCCGCGACCCCGAGGGGGCCGACTGGCTCGCCGAGGCGAAGGAGTCCTACACCTGGGCGCTCGCCCACACCTCGCCCGCGGACGAGGGAAAGGTGAAGGAAGGCCGCGCCTATGCCGCCGCCGCCCTCTTCCGCATGACTGGCGACGCCGCCTATGAGGCCCAGCTGGACAAGGACACGGCCGGCCTCAAGGCCGGCGAGGAGATCCTGTGGGACCGCGCCTACGGCCCCTGGGTCTACTGCCTCGGCCTGGGCGCCGCCCCCGCGAGGCCGGAGCTGGCGAAGCGCCTCCGCGAGGCGATGCTGGCCAGCGCCGAGGCCGTGGCGCTGACGTCGAGCCAGAAGCGTCCCCTCCGCTGGGGCGGGAGCTGGTGGATGCCGATGCTGATCGGCCAGCAGACCACGCCCTGGATCCTCGATGGCATCTTGGGCTGGGCGCTCACGAAGGACTCCGACCCGGCCAAGGCGGCGGCCTTCCGCGGCGCCGTGGCCACCACCTGCGACTACTTCCTCGGCACCAACGCCCTCAACCAGACCTGGGTCACCGGCCTCGGCGCGCGCCACGTCCGGGAGGCCTTCCACATGGACGCCTGGTACAACGGCAAGGGCCGGATCCACCCCGGCGTGATCCCCTATGGACCCTGGAAGAAGGCCAAGGCCCTCGGCCAGGGGCCGTGGGACACCGACTGGCCGAACAAGACCGTCCACCCGGGCATCGACCAGTGGCCGGGCAACGAGCGTTGGTTCGACAACCGCAACTGCCCGCTGAGCGGGGAGTTCACGGTCCACCAGAACACGTGCTACGCGGCGGCGACCTTCGGCTGGCTGTGCGCCGCGAGGGCCGCGAAATAGCCGCCTGCGTCCAGGCTGAGAAATCCCCTGCACACCTCCCCCTCTTTTGGGGCCGCCCATGCGTTGGCCTCTCCTTTGCTGTTCCTCCCCCCGTGATTTTAAGGAGAGTTCCATGCGATCCGCCTCTGTAATCCTTTCCGTCCTGGCCGCGATGGCCGGCCCCGCCTTCGCCCAGGACACGTCCGGCACGCTCATCCCCACCGACGGAGGCGCGCCGCTGGAGATCGAGAGCCAGGACGTGGACGTCCGCGTCAACAACGGCATCGCCGTCACCGCCATCACGCAGGTCTTCCGGAACAACCGGAACCAGCCCCTGGAGGCGGTCTATTCCTTCCCGGTCCCCAGCGAGGCGAGCGTCTCCAACTTCTCCATGTGGATCAACGGAAAGGAGGTCATCGGGGAGGTCCTGGAGAAAAAACGCGCCCGGCAGATCTACGAGCAGATCACCTCGCAGCGCCGCGACCCCGGCCTCATGGAGCAGGTGTCCTACAAGCTCTTCGAGATCCGGGTGTTCCCCGTCCCGGCCAACGGGACCCAGAAGATGCAGATCGCGTACTACCAGCCGGTGGAGGTCGACACCGGGTTCGGCACCTACGTCTACCCCATGGAGTCCAGGACCCGGACCGGCTCCCGCGTCCGAGGCAGTTTCACGATGAACGTCCGGATCCTCAGCGACATCCCCCTCAAGGGCGTCCGCTCCCCCAGCCACGGGGACGTGCTGGCGGTGAAGGAGACCCTTCCCGGGCTGTGGCGGGCCTCCATGGAAATCCCGCGCGGGAAGCTGGATCGGGACTTCGTGATCGTCTACGAGCAGGAACGGGAACGGTCGGGCCTCGTGCTCGTGCCCTACCGGGAGGACTCCGAGGACGGATACTTCATGCTCCTCCTCACGGCGGGACGGGAGCTCGACCGCGAGGGGACCCCCGCGAACTACACCTTCGTCCTGGACGTCTCCGGATCGATGGGCGAAGACCATAAGCTCCCTCAGGCCGTCCGCCTGACCGAGGAACTCCTCGGGAAGATCGGCCCTAAGGACCGCTTCAACATCGTGGCCTTCAACATCGCCCCCGAGACGCTCTTCAGGGACGGACCTGAGGCGCTGACGGAAGCGACGCGGGCCCGCGCGGCGCAGTTCCTCCGGAGCCGGCGCGCGCAGGGGGGCACCGAGATCGTCCCGGCCCTCGAAGCGGCGGCCGCCCAGCAGGTGGAAGGGATGCCCAACGTGGTCGTGCTCCTGTCCGACGGCAACGCCACCTCCTCGGAGGACCACTCCCGGTACCGGAACCTCCTCGAGGGGCGGAATACCCGCACCCGCGTCTTCTCCGTGGGGATCGGAAACGAGGTGAACCGGCCCCTCCTGGGGGCCCTGGCGAAGGCCACGGGGGGGTACTGCGACTTCGTCTCCTCCTCGGACGACGTGAAGAGGAAGGGCAGCCTCCTGGCCGGCAAGATGCTCAACCACTCCGCCGACAACGTGGATGTCTCCTTCGCGGGCGTCGAGGTCTACGACGTGACGCCGCGCGCGGTCCCCAACCTCTTCCGCGGATCGCAGGTGACCCTCTACGGGCGCTACCGCAAGCCGGGGCCGGCCACGGTCGCGGTAAAGGGGCGGATCGGCGGGGAGGACAGGACCATCTCCCAGGAAGTCCAGTTCTCCAGGCGGGAGTCCGACAATCCCGAGGTGCGCCGGATGTGGGCCTGGAAGCGGACGGACGATCTGATGCAGGAGATCCGCCTCAAGGGGGAGTCCCCTTCCCTCGTGAAGGAGGTCATCCGGCTGGGCCAGGAGCACTCGATCGTGACCCCCTACACCTCGTTCCTGGTCCTGGAAAGCGACAAGCAGTACCTGGAGTTCGGCATCGAGCAGAGAAACGCGACACAGGTGGGGCGCGACCGGGCGGCGCAGCAGAACCGCTGGGACTCGCGCACGGCTTCCGCCCCGCAGTCGGGCGGGGGCGGGGGCGGAGGCTCCATCGAAGCGGGGGCCCTGGCGCTGCTCGGCATCCTCGCGGGGAGCCGCTTGCTCCGGAGGCGCAAGTAGATGGAGGAGGTGCGCCGGGAAGGGAGCGTGGCGCCCGGGGGGGCCCGCGCTCCCTTCGCCACCCTGGGGGTCGTGGGTCTCTCCCTCTTGGCGCTCGCGGTCCCGGGGGCGATCGAGCTGACGCGGGAGGCCCTCCTGAGGGGGGAGTTCTGGAGGCTGCTTACCGGCCACCTGGCGCACTACAGTCCCTACCACTTCCTGGTGGACGGGGCGACGCTCCTCTTCCTCGGATGGCTTTACGAGGATTCCTACGGCCCCCTCCTGTGGTCCCTGCTCCTCCTTGCGGGCGTGGGGATGGTGAGCGGCGCGTTCCTGCTCATGGAACCGCACCTGTCGACCTATCGGGGGCTTTCAGGCCTCGACTGCACCGCCTTCGCGGCGGCCATCCTGGCGGAGGGCCGGCGCCGGCCGCTGCTGGCGGCGGGGCTCGGCCTTGCCTTTGCCTCGAAGCTTTTCTACGAGCAGGTCGCGGGCGGGTTCATCTTCCCCTCGGCCGGCCTCGGGGACATGGGGGCGCCGGTCCTCTCCGCGCACACGGCGGGGGCGGCGGCGGGCTTCCTGGCGGGCTGGCTCCTGCCGAGGCCTGCGAGGCCCTT
>CAYNDR010000091.1:0-756 GCA_964395295.1 uncultured Planctomycetales bacterium | reverse complement strand
CGCGCGTGCCGTGCTGGAGGGTGAGGATCACCTCCGTGTCGCAGGGCTGCTTGCGGATGATCCTGGCCGCCGGCTCCACCGCCCCCGCGCCCTGCCCCCGCGCGTCCTGGAAGACGGTCGCGTCCAGCCTCCCCGCCTTCACCGCCGCGAGCGCGTCCGAGATCGCGTCCACGCCCACCACCAGGATCTTGTCCTTCATCTTCGCCCGCTCCAGGGCGAGGAGCGCGCCCATCGCCATCTCGTCGTTCTGCGCGAAGACAGCGTTGATCCGCTCCCCGTGCGCCTGGATCCAGTTCTCCATCAGGCTCAGGGCCTTCGCGCGGCTCCACTCCGCGGTCTGGTCGGCCAGCAGCTTCAGCCCGGGATTCTTCGCCAGGACCTGGCGCGGCTTCATCGCGGCCCTCGACCAGAGCGGCGGGTCGACCCCGGGCGCGCTCAAGGCCTACGGCTACACCGGAGACGAATGGTCGAGCGACGAGGAGATGTTCGACCTCGTCCACAAGATGCGCGTCCGCATCATCACCGCGCCGCCCTTTCCCCCCGGCCGCGGAGCGACCAACTCCATGGCGGGGCGCGCCGACTCCTCGTCGGGGGAGCCCACGAACGCCGTGGGCGCCGTGCGCGTCTCGGAGTTCACGTTGACGATGGGAATGCCCGCCGCGAGCGCCTTGTCCACCGCGGGCGCGCTGGCCTCCACCTCGCAGGGATTCAGGATGATCGCGTCCACCTTCTGCGCGATGACGCTCTCGAACTGCC
>CAYNDR010000090.1:9029-19330 GCA_964395295.1 uncultured Planctomycetales bacterium | reverse complement strand
CAGCACCGGGCCGGGGCACAGGATCACGGACCGCTCCACCAGGTTCTCCAGCTCCCGCACGTTCCCCGGCCAGGGGTAGCGCACGCACCGGTCGAGGCTGGCGCGGTCGACCCGGTCGAACTTCTTGTTCACCTTCTGGGCGTAGCGGCGGAGGAAGCAGAGGACCAGCGGCTCCAGGTCCTCCTTGCGCTCGCGGAGCGGCGGCAGGAGGATCGGGAAGACGTTGAGGCGGAAGTAGAGGTCGTCCCGGAACCGTCCCTCGGCGCGGGCGCGGTCGAGGTCTCGGTTCGTGGCCGCGGCCACGCGCACGTCCGCGCGGAGGGCGCGGGTCCCGCCCACGCGCTCGAACTCGTGCTCCTGGAGGAACCGCAGGAGCTTGATCTGGATGTCCGGGGGGAGGTCGCCGATCTCGTCGAGGAACAGGGTCCCCTGTTCGGCCAGTTCCAGGCGGCCCGCCTTTTTCTGCACGGCGCCCGTGAAGGCCCCCTTCTCGTGCCCGAAGAGTTCGCTGGCCACGAGCTCGGGGCTGAGCGCGGCGCAGTTGATCGCCACGAACGGCTTGTCCCGGCGGGGCGAGAGCCGGTGGAGGGCCCGGGCGACCAGCTCCTTGCCGGTCCCCGTCTCGCCCCGGATGAGGACGGTGGCGTCCGTGGCGGCCACGATCTCGACCTGGCGGAGGACCTTCCGCCAGGCGGGGCTCTCGCCCACGATGTCGTTCAGGGGAGGGGAGCGCGAGATGACCTCCCGGAGCTGGAGGTTCTCGTCCTGGAGGCGGTCCTTCAGCTCGTCGATCCGCCGGTAGGCCTCCGAGTTGGCCACGGCGACGCTGATCGGCTCGGAAAGCTGGACCAGGGAATCGAGGTCTTCCGGCGTGTAGGGATGCGGGGCATTGCCGGACAGGTTGAGGGTCCCGATGGGGCGGCGCTGGACGAAGAGGGGGACGGCGACGCGGCTGCGGATGCCCGCGCGGCGGAGGAAGGCGTCCTCGTAGAAGGAGGAGCCGGCCTCGAGGTCCGGCGTGTAGAGGGGCCGGGCGTCGCGGATGGCCTGGCCGGCGGCACTGCCCTCGATGGGGATGACCGAGTCGCGGCCCAGGAACTCGCGCTCCGGGGGCTCCAATTCGCGGAACCGGAGGGTCCGGTCGGCCTCCGAGAGCATGAGGATGCTGGCCCGCTCGAAGGGGAGGATCGGGCGCAGGGCCTCCACGAGCGTGCGGAAGACCTGCCCCAGGTCGAGGGTGGCGTGGATCGCCCGGGCGATGTCGATGAGGACCTTCTGCCTCTGCTGGACGCGCCGCAGGGCCGCCATCTGCCGCTCCACCTCCCCCTTGAGCTGTTCCACGAAGGACGCCTTGAGCCGGTTGGCCTCCTCAAGCTCCTTGTTGTGCGCCTCCAGGCGGCTGAGGAGACGTCCCTTCTCGATCATCACGGCCAGGTGGCCGGCGATGGTCTTCATGAAGCCGGCGTGCTCCGGGGAATAGGCCCCCCGCTCCCTGCAGGAGAACCACATGAAGCCCAGCCGCCGGCCGTCCGCCACCAGGGGCACCGTGAGACTGCACCGCATGCCTTCCTGGACCATCAGGCGTGTCGATTCCGACAGGGGCTTCTTGGCCAGGTATTCCTCCAGGTCGTTGAGGATCCGGACGTCCTCCCCTTCGAGGAGCGGCTTGAGGCTGGAACCGTCGATGGATTCCGAATAATTCGTTCCCAGGAGGATGGGGCCATTACTGCGCACGAGCCCGGACTCCAGGGTGAGGCCGTCCTCCTTCAAGAATCCGAGAGACAACCGGTCATAGGGGATCAATCCCTGGAGCTCCTGGTATAGGGTCTGAAAGACCTCCTCCAGGCCGCGCCCTCGATTGATCCTGTCAATGACGCGGCCGATGAGTTGAAGCCTCTGCACCAAGACTTCAGGTGTCTCCGTCATCAATATATTGATGATACACCAATTTTTTGGTGTTTTCAATGCTGTCACATGTAAAAAAAGGCCACAATTGGCCTTCCACCTGGCAGGGATATTGCGAATTCGAGTGCTATGGTGGGTGAAAGTGGGAGGCCAATATTTGTGTGGGAAAGGAGGCGAGTCAGGCACGATATGACCCGCGGTGGACACCGAGGGCGCAGGGGATTCATCTACGCCGAACGAAAGGAGACCACTCCCTTCAAACACCCCCTGACTCTGCGCCCTCAGTGACCCCCGCGGGATAAGACAGGCGCAATGGTAAGCCGGAATTACGAATCACGGGGAAGCGCGAAAGAACGTGTGCCCGGGGCACTCTTTCGCGCCATGGCGTGCCTCTACCTGAAGAAATTCCCGGGGACTTCCCGGGGGGCCCTGGCCCGGGAACTGGGACGGCGGCTGGTGCTTTCCGGCATTGCCTATCACGAAAGGACGCTGAAAAGGCAGATCCGAGGCGACATCGAGTCTGTGCCCGGCGCGGTCGAGGCCCTGATGCGCCGGCTCCTCATCGAGTCGGACGGCCTTCGCACGGAAGGCGACATCGAGAAGGCGCTCCATGATTCGGGACTCCAGGTCCCTCGTTCCCGGCGCGTTTCACGGCGTCTGCCCGCGGAGCGCATCCTGCCCCTGGCGCGGCTTTGGCTGTACCTCAATCCGGGGCGGTCTCGGCGCAGGCTTGCGGAGCGGCTTCACCGGGACTTGCCGTGGGAGGGCGGCGGGCTCGGCATCAACTTCCTCCAGGCAATCCTCTCGGGCCGCGCGGGCACGGTCCGGCGCGAGCTGAAGGAGAAGCTCCTCGAATACCTGGGCGAATGCGGGGTCCGCTCCGAGGACGAGGCCCTGGCGCTCTGCCGCAGGGAAGAGGAGGGAATCCTGCGGTCGTTGAAAGGGCGCGAGTTCACGGACCTGCGGCGGTTCGTCCGCCTCTGCCGCCTCTGGCAGGTCCTCCGGCGGGAGCCCTCCTCCAGGCGCCTGGCGTCCCGGCTTCGCGAGGAGATGGCCCGGCGTGGCGTCCCCCTTTCACTCCATCACTTCCAGGAACTCGTGGATGGCAAGCTTCGGCGTGTCCGAGGCGCGATCCTCGAGGCCATGGAAGGCCTCCTGCGGAAGGAGCTGGGGTCCCGGGACGTGGAGGAAGAGATCGAGAAAGTTTCCTGCGAACCGGCCAGGCTTGCGGACCTCGGCTGGGTGCGGGTGGAGCCCATCGCGATGATGGCCCGGGAATGGGCCTCGAATCACCCCGGGGCCTCCATGCGGAGGCTGGCCTTCCAGGTCGCGCGGTCCGTCCGGCGGATGGGGTACAGCGCCGGCATCAGCACGCTCCAGCCCATCCTGGGGGGACGCAAGAAGAAGACCCGGGGATTCATCTACCGCGCGGTGATGCGCCAGTTGGGGCGCGGATCGAGGATCCCCGAGGAGCATCGGGTCCGGTCGTCCCGGGGCATCGAGGCCGCGGCGTGGGGAGACGAGACGCTCCTGCGCCGGATTTCGAGGGTCATATCGAGGTCCGGGGATCTGCCCAGGCCCGCCCTTGGGGACTATCTCAGGATCGCCCGCCGCTGTCTGGGGAAGCCCGGGCATTCGCCGCACTTGGGGTCTTTCCTGGCCTTGAGGATCGAGAAGGCGTACAAAATCCCGCGGCGCAGGGTGGCCGACCTCCTGCGGTCGCGGGAAGCGATGGATCGGGATCCCCAGGGAGCCGCGGGGGAATCCTTCGCCCGGGACGATTCGGCCGGCGGGGAATCCTAGGTCCGCGGTCCTCCATTCTCCAAGCAAGAAACGCCCAGCTTCGAGCAGAGGTTGAGTATCTTGGTTTTCAATCCTTGTCTTCAGCAGCGGACAACGCTGCAAGACGTGCCTTGGCCCAGATGTATTCCTCTGAGGTCGTAATCCCGGACAAAACGCACGCCCGGTAAGATGACCGGGCCAGGTTGGCGTCACCGTTCCGCTCGGCAAACAGGCCTATGAAGGCATGTGCCACGCATGACCTTTCCCGGGAATGGGATTCCGGCGCTGACTGCCGGGTTTTGTCCAGCAACCGTTCAAGAGTCATTCGCCCAAGATAATAGCGAGCCACGTCTGAATTAGAATCATTCCCTTCGGCGAACTTCTCCAGGCGTTTTAAATCGCCGCCAAGCCCGACGAACCATATCAACCAATTGGATTCGTGCGGTTCAAGGTCGGCAAGCTTGGCATGTCTTGACCCTTCAATCGTGCCTCAGAGGATTATACTCGAAGGAGTGCCCACTACCTCAGATGCCCCGCCTTTGTATTAGTATCATGATCCACGCGGCGATCCTCTTGCTCGGGATCCCCGTCCTGCCCCAGGAGAAGGTCGGGGAACGGCCCTACGAGCTGGAATGGGCCGGCCGACGCGAGGACGACCATCCCCCCCTCGTCGACTTCGAGGACCTCGCCGGCTGGAAGACAGCGGGCGAGGACTCCGAAGCCCGTGTGGAGCGCACCCGGGAACAGCAGATATGGGGGAAGCACGTCGCCAAGGTGACCTACCGCGCCACGGGGACGCGCCCCGTCGTTCGGGTCCTGCCCCCGTCGCCCATCAGGATCGACAAGCCCTTTGACGCTGTGACCTGCTGGATCTACGGGAACAACTGGGGGTACGCCCGCAATCCGGACACCCCCGCCGTGGATGTCGCGGCGGTCTTCAGGGACTCCCAGGGGGCGGAACTCTCCGTGCCCCTCGCGCATGTCAACTGGGAAGAGTGGTTCCTCTGCCACCGCCGCCTGTCGCCCGCCGAGATCGGGCGCGTCGCGAAGGGCGCGGCCTTCGAGGGCTTCACGATCCGCGGGGGACGGAACAAGGCCGACCGTGTCCTCTGCTTCGACAACCTGGCCGTCTTCACGGAGGAGTTCAAGCCTCTTGCGTTCCAGCCGCGCCCGGAGCGCGGCATCCCCATGTTCCCGGGGCAGGGCTTGGGAACGAACACCGGCCCCGGGAAACTCCCGTTCCCGACGCGTCCGGAGACGATCCTCCCCGACAACCTCACCGGCAAATTCGCCACGCGCCTCGATGCGGAGGGCGACGCCTTCGTCTTCACCTACGAGGGACAGGACGGCCGGCTGACCTGGCGCCTGGAGCCGAAGACCGGGACGCTCGGGGACCTGAGCGTGCGGTGGGAAGGGCGCGGCGGGATCATCCGCCCGTGCGTCGGGGGAGGCGTCTTCCCGGCGGCGATCGAGGCCCTGGGCACGCGGCGCGAAGGAGACGAGGTCCGGTCGCGCTGGAAGTCCGCCGGGGGCGAGGTCACCTACGTCTACCGGCTCTGGAAGAAGTCGCTCGTCGTCGACATCCTGGCGCCCGGCGGGCACGTGGGCGAGGTCCGCTGGGGCCGCGCGGAGGGGCTGGAGAACCCGCGGCTCGTCACGCTCCCGTATTACCTCTACGGAAGCACCCGCCCGGCCGTCGTGGCGGCCGGTCCCGTGGAGTCCCCGCTCTTCCTGGCCGGCCACACCGACTGGTGCCTCTCGAACGCCTCGCTCCCCTGGGCGGTCAACCGGGTGGACAAGGACGGCGCGGCCTGCAACGGCGGCGTCCGCTACGTCCCGAAGACGGACGGGAAGCGGAACGACTGCTTCGAGCGCCTCTTCCTCGTCCTCTCGCCGCGCTTCGAGGAGGTCCTGCCGAACGTCCCCAATCCCGTGTCGCCCTGGAAGCGCGTGACCGGGACGCGCGTGTGGCGCGCCCACGGCGCCGGGAACCGGGAGCAGGACGCCCGGCACTGGACCGAGTGCCGCCGCTACGGGATGACCGAGGTCGTAGTCACGGACCACGAGACGATGTGGCGCGACGGCGGCGAGAGCTTCACCTTCCGCACGCGCGCGGCCCCGAAGAAGGGCGGCGACCCGGGCCAGTTCGACTACGCGCGCCTCATGCAGGACAGGCTCGGGTTCGTCTACGGCCCCTACAACAACTTCACCGACTTCGCGCCGGTCAACGAATACTGGAGCGCGGACCTCGTGAGCCGCACGCCCGAGAACCGGCTCGCGGGCGCGTGGTTCCGGTGCTACGCCCCCAAGCCCGCCCGCGCCGTGGAGTTCTGCGCCATGCTGGCCCCGAAGATCCAGGAGAAGTTCCGCTTCAGCACCGCCTACTGCGACGTCCACACCGCGGTGGCCCCCTGGGAGCGCGTGGACTACGACGCGCGCGTCCCGGGCGCCGGGACGTTCGCGGCGACCTTCTACTCCTTCGGCGAGATCATGCTCCACCAGAAAGCCGCGTGGAAGGGGCCGGTGTACTCGGAAGGGAACATGCACTTCCCCTACTGCGGCCTCACGGACGGGAACTACGCGCAGGACCAGCGGTACCGGCCCGCCTCGCGGCCGTGGCTGGTGGACTTCGACCTCCGGAAGCTCCACGACCTCTCCTGCAACTTCGGGATGGGCAGCCTGGAGATGTTCTACGGCGAGGGCGCCCGGGAACAGCCGCTCGACCGGTTCCTGGCGGCGACCGTGGCCTTCGGCCACACGGGCTTCCTGGCCTACGAGGGCGGGATCGAGAACGCCCTCCGGAGCTACTACCTGCTTCAGCAACTCCATTCGAGCTACGCGCTTTCGAGCGCCGGGGAGATCCGGTACGCGGACGCCGCCGGGAGACTGCATGACACCAGCGCCGCGGTGGCCTCGGGGATTTTCGAGCGGTCGCAGGTCGTGACGCGCTACCGGAACGGCTGTGTGACCGCGGCGAACGGACACCGGACGGAGCGGATGTCCGTGGAGGCGTACGGGCGGAAGATCGACCTGCCGCCGGACGGATTCGCGGGCTGGACCGAGGACGGCGCGATCCAGGTGGTGAACGGCGACCGGGGCGGCTACGCGGACACGCCGGCCTACCTCTTCGTGGACGGGCGGGGCAGGTTCGCGCGGCATGCGAAGGCCGCGGGCGACGGGATTGGGATCTGCCGGAGGCTCCCGGAGGGCCGCCATGAAGTCATCCCCGTCCGGGGCGCGGAGTGCGGGTTCGCCGTACGGGCGGGCCGCGCGTCGGCGCTCGACAGGGAGGGCGCCGAGATCGGCCCGGCGGAGATCCGGATTTCGCGCGGGCTGACCTGCGTGGCGCCGGTGAAGGGCGCGTTCAGCTACATGCTGTATCCGGGAGAGGCGCCGGCGGGCCCGGACCTCCGGTGCGGCCGGACGGAGGTCGTTCCGGGCGAGAGGGTCGTGGTGAAGGGGAAGGAAGACCACGCCCTGGAGGTCCCGCGGGACGTCCGGCCGGGGACGCGGCTGTGGCGGGAGTTCGAGGGATCGTGGATCGATTTCACGGTGGTCCCGCTGGCGGAGGCGGAGCTGTCGCTGGAAGGCGACGCCCTGCGGGTGGGGCTCGTGAGCCGGCTCCCGGGGCCGGAGGATTTCGAGGTCGCGGCGGCGGGGCGGAAGAAGTCGATCCGCCTGGAGCCCGGCGTCCGCGGCGAGGCGGTCCTGGACCGGATCGCACCGGCCGAGGAAGCCGACGACATCCTCGTCGTCCGGATCCTCGCCCGGGGGCTGGAGGCGTCCGTCGAGCGCGGCCTGCAGAGGATCGAAGGCTGGAGGCCCCTGGCGGCGGTGCCGGAGAAGTGGCGTCCCGGGATGGCGCTCCGCGGCAAAGGGGAGCAGGCCGGCTTCGAGGAGACGGGGACGACCGTGGAAGCGCAGTCCATGGCGTGCGGCGGCGTGGAGCGGCGGGGCCTCTTCATGCACCCGCCGTGGCAGGGCGGGGTGGGGTACGCCTTCGCCGAGTACGACCCGATCCACCTGCCCGCCTCGCCGCCCGCGGCCTTCCGCGCGTGGGCGGGGAAGCGGGACGGCAGTGACCCGGGCGATGGAATCCTCTTCAAGGTCGTGGCGGCGGAGGACGGGCGGGAAACGGCGGCGGCCCAGGTGAGCGTCCTGAAGCACGAGTGGGTGCCCGTGGAGGCCGACCTGTCGCGGTGGGCCGGCAAGGACGTGCGGATCAAGCTCGTCTCCGACGTGGGGCCGAAGGACAATTCCGGCGGTGACTGGGCCTGCTGGGCCGGCATGCGGATCGAGAGCCGGGACCGGGTCGTCGCCCTCTTCCTCGACCCGGTGGTCGAGAAGTACCGTTCCGAGCCGGGGCCGTTCCCGATCCAGGGGATATCCGTCGAGGACCTTCGGAAGGCGAGGCGCGGCTGGCTCCGCTACGACGGCATGGGGATGGAGGGCGGCGATTTGCCCCACGCCTGCGAGGCGTCGCTGAACGGCGCGGACCTGGGGCGGGTCGCGGGCGCCGGCGGGGACGAGGCGCGTGGCGTCTGGGCCGAGAAGGTCGGGATTCCCCTCACGGCGGGGGCGATCGCGAAACTCGGGCGGTGCAACCGGGTGGTGCTCCGGAATCCGAGACAGGATTGCTTCAAGGTGCGTCGGTTCTGGATCGAGCTGGAGCTGGCGGACGGCCGCAAGTGCTCATCGGGCGTCTCGACGGCGGTCTTCACCCAGCCGCCCGGCTGGGCCTACGCCGAGGGGATCAGGGTCCCGTTCGGGGAGGACATCCAGGTGGGCGTCGCGTTCCGGCCCTGAGCCGATTGGGGGAATCCGTAGGCCTGTCTGCCCGTTGAAGGTATGATCTCGTTGCGTTCTTAGAGGAGGGATCCATGAAGGTGAAGGAGTTCTTTGCGTTCGACCTGATGGTCTTGCCCTTTCTCATCAAGGTCTTCTTCGTGCTGGGGATCCTGCTGATCCTGGCGGCGGCGGTCTGGTTTCCGTTCTCGTACGCGCAGTCCCAGGATATCAGGATGAGCCAGTTCGGGGCCCGGGTGGAGTCGGAATTCAGCTTCGGCAGGTTCATCGTGGGAGGGATCATCTCGTTCTTCATCATGATCCTGAGCCTTGTCTGGTGGCGGATCCTCTGCGAGACGATGATCGTCCTCTTCAAGATCCACGAGGACCTGGTCGTCCTGAGACCGAAGGAGACGAAACCGGAATAGGCCGGGGCGGCCCTATTCCCGGACCCACGCCTCGTTGAAGGAGGCGCAGGACATCCGCGAGCCCACGACATAGATCAAGCCGTTGGGCGCCTGGGCGGCGGCGAGATAACCGTCCACTCCCTCCAGCTTCCGGACGTGCGGCCAGGTCTTGCCGTCGTCGCTTGACAGGGCCGCGAAGACGCCGCCGATCCCGAGCTTCTTCTTGTTGTCGAAACTGCAGAGGAGGAGCGCGCCGCTTGCCAGCCGCAGGGCCGCCGCCTTCTGGCCCACGGAGATGCCGGGGAAGGGGGTCTCCCGGACCTCCCAGGAATCGCCGAGGTCGTGGGAGAGCGCCATCGGCATCGGGTCCGGACCGCGGAGGAACGCCAGGACGGCGCCGTCGGCGCGGGGGACTGCGGCGGGGTGGATGGCGTACTTGCTCGCGGCCTTTCTCATGTCGCCGCGCGCCACCTTCCACGTCTTCCCTCCGTCCGCGCTGGTGACCAGGCGCTCGTCGCGGTGGTTGTCGCCGTCGCAGGCCAGGACGAGCGTCCCGTCCTTCGCGCGGAACGCGGAGCAGGGCTGGCTGAGGCGGTCGGGGGAGGCGCGGGAAAGGAAGATGGCGGGCTTGGACCAGGTGGCGCCGCTGTCGTCGGAGAAGCGCACGCAATCGGAGGCGTCATCCCAGCCCGCCAGGGACTGGGTGAAGAAGTGGAAGACGCGGCGGCCGTCGCAGAAGAGGACGGGGGCGTGGTCGTTCACGTCGGGGACGTCGAAGAAGGGGGAGACGGGGTCCCAGCGGTCGGCGCCGGCGCGCAGGCGGCTGGAGGCCTGGGCCAGCTCGCGGCCTTCCTCGCTTACGGTGGTGTACCAGGCGGCCAGGACGTCGCCGTTGGGGCAGACGCAGACGGCCGCGAAGTGGTTGTGCTGGCGGAAGACGGGCCCCCAGGAGTCGGAGGGCATCGACGGGTTGAGCTTCGCGCGGGTGAAGTTGACGTAGTGCGGTTTCGAGGGATCGGGCCCCTCGGTGGGGGGAGGGCCCTGGCGCACGTCCGCCGGGGGGACGGCGGGCAGGGGCGCCGTCGATGGCCGTTCGCCCAGGGCCACGCGGAAGCCGGTCCAGCGGTTGGCGTCCTCGGGGAGGTGGCCCGAGCGGTTGGCGGATCGGCCGTGGCGGGGCGGGCCCTTCGAGGACGGCGTCAGGGTGCTCCAGCCTCTGACGACGCGGGCGATGCCGTCGGCGCGGCCGGCGGGATCGGCGGCCTCGCCGGCCTCGTACGGTCCGTGCCAGTCCAGGCACCACTCCGCGGCGTTGCCGTGCATGTCGTAGAGGCCCCAGGCGTCCGGGGGACAGCGGCATGCGGGGCTGGCCTTCCGGGGCTTGCCCTCCGGGGAGAGCCCGCAGTTGGCCTCTTCTGCGGT
>CAYNDR010000090.1:8587-9019 GCA_964395295.1 uncultured Planctomycetales bacterium | reverse complement strand
AGCTTCCCCCGTTCTCTACTCAGCTCGCCACCCTCTTTCCCTCCGCTTCGCGCTCCCGCCCTCCATTCCTATGCCCACTCGGCCTCGGTGGGGAGCCGGTAGGGCCTGCCCTCCTTCCCGGCCAGCCACGCGCAGAAGTCGGACGCCTGCCGCCAGGTGACGAAGACGGCGGGCTCATCGTCGGCGGCCTTTCCGCGGAGCGCCCGGTGGCCCGGATCGAACCGCTCGTACTGCGCGTTCGTGACCTCGCAAGCCCCGAGGTGGAAGGCGCGCGTGATCTTCACGCGATGGGCGGGCGATTCGTCCCAGTCGCGTTCCATCCATTCCTCGCGGGTGCGGGGCGGCGCCTCCCCCTGTCCCATGATGAATTCGCCCGGCTCGATACGGACCATCTTCATGCCGAGCGAATTGACGAACTCCCGTGGCGGGGCC
>CAYNDR010000090.1:2231-8577 GCA_964395295.1 uncultured Planctomycetales bacterium | reverse complement strand
GGGGGAAGGCGGCCAGGAGCAGGAAGGACGCCCATTCAGCGATCATTCCGGGTGGAGGCGACTGCAGGCCAAGCGTCACGAGTATGGCTGTGGCGCAAGACATCAACCAAACACCATTTCGGTTCCCTCTCCGGGTTCCAAAGCTCTACACTTACGACAGAGTCTTCTTCGACCCAGATAATTAATCGCCCCGGCTTCTGGCATACAGATGGCACAATGTCGCTTCTTACACCTATCGCACGTATCAGCCCCCAATATCCCTACATTGAGCGAGATTGGCAATCCCTTTCCACAACCGGCGCATAAATCCATCATGATTAAGCGGGGGTGAAGTGCCCATCCGCGGACTTTTCGTCGGCCTTCTACTTGAACGCCGAGAGAATCCGTTCCAAGCCCACCTTTCGGCTTGGATTCTTCTCACCTTGGATTGCCTCCAGAAGGGCGATCCTGATGGCGGGCCTGCTTGAAGGGAATCCTGCTAGATGATTTCTAATGGCTACGTCGAGGCCCTCTATCGGCAGCCGGTCCAAGAAGGCCACTATACGGGTATTCGTATCTGTCACCGTTTCTGCGACGGGGACCTCTAAACGCAGCTCTTGGTTATCGAGAATGTGGAGACGGTCATAAAGCAACTCCTTGCTATTGGAGACCTGAATTCTCACAAGCCGATCATGCAGGCCGGTAATCGAATATTTGCCATCGGCATCGGTGAATGTGCCGAGCATTATGCCTTCGGACCGGATGATTCGGATCGGATTCCATCTATCCAGCCGCGCTGTTTCTGGTTGCTTTATGGTCTCAAAGGGACCTCCTGCTGTGGCTTGCTGCATCAACCGCTCTTGGGTCGATCCCGAGAAGGGGAAGGATTTGCCTCCAATGGTCGGCTGAATTATTTGGACATAGACGTATGCTTGGTTGACTCCCCGAGAATCACTTACTCTCCCTTGCGCTACTCTGCCACGCACTAAGGGCGCGACCACGTTCGTCATCTGTGATGGCTCGACATTAATATGAAGGCTCATGCACGATAGTTCACTCCGCCGCCATGAAGGTAAGACATGTAACGTCTTTTCCCCCGGCTCCAGGTTCTCCAGAAGGAAGGCTTGCATGAATGTGACTCGACCTTCACCCACCTTGCCGGAAGTGGAATACAATACCCACATACCGTCATCATTGCACTCGGAGCCATCCGCCGTGACCAGAACGGAGATGCTCCCTTTCTCACTCTTGACGATGGGGGGCTTCTGCTGCTCCGGACTCTTGTCCTTTATGGGGGGAGTCTCGACCGTTCTCTTTGGTAAATCCTTTACCGTAGAGGGTCCGGACAATTGGCTCTTGGTGAGCCCGTAGCCTACCACGAACGCTACTACCAAGATGGCCGCGCATCCCACCAGGGCTATGGGTGTGCCCTGATTTACGATTTCTACCTCGGGACTACCACACTCCGGACACCTTCGCGAGACATTATGTCCTCTGGGGCTCCATGTCCAGCCGCAATGCTTACAGGCATTCTGGGGGCGACGCAGAAATCCGCCCATCTATTAAGTACCTGTAAATATCCTGGCGTCCCTATCGACCCCAAGCAATCCCTTTTTGAATCTCCTCATTTCTCGGGTCCCGCCCATCCTCCCAGCCGATCCAACCTCTCTATGAAATCCATATAGACCTGAGGCGCCTTCAGGCATAGTAATTTCAAAAGGCCCTCCGATCAGGATTATATCCGGCCGGCAGGCCGACGGGGGACAAATCGGGAGGCGTCAGCGGCCGCGGGGGGGATTGGGGATGAGGGACGGGGGAGGGGGAAGGGGAGGCGGTGTGATCGCGTGAATATTCCAGGCTATCCCCCCGAACGACGGAGCAGGAAGACCCGGTCCTCGCCTGCCGGCGTCTCAGGGGCGGTCCACTCGGTCCCGGCGGCGGGATCGATCGCCCGGCGTTCCCCCGTGCCGGGATCGAACCGCTCGACACGGTAGGTCCCCGGCACGAGCTTCAGCGTCGTCCGGCCGCCCGAGGGCAGGTAGACGGCGTAACATTTCCCAAGCTCGGCCAGACACAGGGCGCCCTCGGAGACCAGGTCGTTACGGGGCTCCGTCTTCCACCACTCGAAGCCCGTGAAGAAGTCCACGATACGGCCGTAGCCCTTGAACATGACCATCGAGTCGTCCCCGCGGCCGTTGATCCAGCCTCCACCCGTATCGGGGCCCCAGTGCGTGCCCGTGTCGGCCCGCTCGCCGGTAGTCTGGTAGCCCCCCGCCATATACATGGCCCACGCGAGCCGCCGGCGGTTGTCCGCCGACCGCGCGGGGGCGACGCGGTTCCCGCCCCAGCCCTTCGGGTAGTGGTCTTCGTAACCGTATTCCTCGTTCACCTGCGGCAAGGGGCGCCCCGTGGCGGCCTGGTTCTGGCGGGCCTTGAGGAGGAAGGCGTTCCCGCCCTTCTCGTCCCACGACTGGTACATGGCGAAGTCCGCCCAGGGGGACTTCATGAAGCGGAAGTCGCCGTGGCCGTGTACCGAGGTCAGGTGGTCGTAGGGGTCGCACTCCTTGAGGAAGGCCCCCATCTTCTCGGCCCACGCGTCGTTGCGGAAGAGCCGGTACTCGTTGGCCACATCCCACATGATGTTCGAGAAGGGCGCCAGCCGCGCCGCCGCGTAGCGATAGTAGCGCTGCTCGTCTTCGCCGCCCATCCCGCCCTTCCCGAAGGGGTCCGTCCCGGGGCGGCGCCCGTCGGTGTAGAAGATAACCGAGACGACCATGTCCTTCTCCCGCGCGTGGCGGAGGAGGCGCTCGACCTTCTGCCAGTGGGAGACGTCGAAACGGGAGACGTCGTATCCCGGCTTCTCCGTGTCGTCAGGCCGCTCGGCGACCCACGGCCCGAATGCCATCTTGTAGCGCCCGCCGGGGAAGACGTTCTCGAACCACGCGCGGCCGTCCTTGACCCGCCACGTCAGCGTCACGCGCATCCGGTTGACCTTGAGCGCGTGGAGCCGGTCGATTGCCTCGCGGATGACCTTGTCGTCCTGCCATCCGAGGATCCCGTAGGTGGTCGTCCCGTTCCAGAAGTAGTGCTCGCCGGTGCCTTCCCAGACGAAGTGGAAGGGGTGCTCCCGGTCCGCGCGGACCATCCCGCGGCGCTTCCCGTCGCGGGCCCGGAAGGAGCCGGAGTGCGCGCGCTCCCTGTCGCCCTCGCGGAAGGTCACCGTGTAGGCGTAGTCACCGGGCTGCGAGGGCATAAACCGGATCTTGTAGAGCCTTCCGGCGGGGGAGTCCGAGAATCCGTCCACCGTCACGGGTTCGCCGCCCGGGCGCCGGAAGGTCCCCCGGACGTCCGCCTCGGTGAAGGGATTCTTCGCCGCGGGTACCTTTACGCGGATCGCCACCTCCAGGAAGTCGTAGGCCTCGACCTCCTGGGCGGAGGGGATGAACTCCACGTCCGTGGGCCTGTTGGCGGGATCCCGTGTTGAGTTGGCGCAACCCGCCAGGGCGACCGCCAGCACCGCGGGCAGGAATCTCATGGCCACCTCCCTCGGACCGACCTCTTTATACTACAAGATCAACGCAAAACCTTTCAGGCAATCCGGGGGGTCGCGACCGCATGTCGCCACGGACGGGGGGCCGCCTCGCGGCTGCGGGCGGAGGCGGCGGTTCATGCGTTATCGGGCATCGTTGGCGCGGAGAGCCACAGCGCGGCCGAGCCGCAACCAAAAGGATCGTTGCGGCCGTTGCCGCGCATTGAATCATTGAGCCATTTTGTCATTGTGCCATTGACACCCGCGATCACGAGAGAAAGGCGGGATCCATTCAAGTCCTTGGGATCACGGCATAAGCAGACGGGGGCCGGAAATCTTCTCGCAGTAACAAGATGTAAAACGTGAGTAGTACAGAGCGTTCAGCGAGCCTCGCTGCTTCCATAGGAGGATCGAACGGCCTCTTCCATACGTTCGATTTCCCTTTCCGAGAGGGATGAGAAGTGACTGGCACGCTTTCGCGCGGAGAGGCGGCCATTGTTTTGCAGGCAGGACCGGATGAATAAGTCGATCTGCCGATCCGGCATGTCGACGATCTCCTGGATCGCCGCCTTGGTTCGGCCGTAGTTGGCCAGGAAGGTCAGCTCCTCGACCAGCTCCGTACTGATGGTCCGTTCGATGAATATGAACAGCGCCTCGGTTTGGGGCGTGATGTCGATGTAGCGATACCACGAGGCCGTTTCGTTGTGGACGGTCATTCGACCGTCGTCGTCCAAGGAGTATTCCACAAGCGGCATCAACGGCCGCGAGAATGCCTCGAGCGACGCGTCGTAGTCCGCGGGATTCTTCAGCATGGATGCCGATACCGGGAACATCACACCTTTGGGGGTGAAATCGCGCCGGGCCAGGATGTTGTGAATCAGGAATCGGTGAATTCGTCCGTTCCCGTCCTCGAAAGGATGGAGGAAGACGAATCCATAGGCAATCGCGGCGGCGTGCGCCACCGGCGGGATACCCCCCTTGTCCATGCGGCGGTGTGCCGCCAGCAGACCCTCCATCAGCCCGGCCAGGTCGTCCGGTTTCGGGCAGACGAAGTGAACCTTCTCCTTTTGCCAAGAGACGGTCTCCCCAACGTAGTTCTGGCTCTTTCGATAGTCGGGGTCTTGGAAGCGAGGATCAACGATCCGGTTCTGCAGGTCGATCAGCCGCGCCTTGTCGCAGAAGTCTTCCTTCTCTGCGAGCTGCAGCATCGCGATGAACCGCTCGGTCCGAGTCGAGCTCGGCTTGATATGCTCGATCTCGAAAGAAGATCTCGTCTCCTTGGTGTAGAGGTAGCTCAAGGCTCGTTTCAGCAGTTCGGGCGAGTAGGCGGAGACCACCTTCTTGCATCGCTGGGTGAGATCCGCTTCCTCGAATTTGCGAAGCGTCTCGGTCCGTCGGATGGTCGGACAGAATCCGACGTCTCCAAGCAGGTTGTCGTTGATTCGCTGTCGGCGGACTGGGCGGGCCGGGGTGACCGTGAAGTACTCGTCCGGATCGAGCAGGTCGACATATCCGCCCGTTTTCAGATCGCCCACGGGAAGGGGCGAGCCGGTCAGAAGCTCGTAGAGGAACCACAGGCGGCGCGCGTATTTTCCTCGGGGCTTGGATTCGATGAAGGCCTTGAATTCCTCCTGTGGGGCCACCTTGAAAATGCTGGCAAGGTTGGCCAGATTGACTCCGTCATACTTGAGCGCGAATTCGAGGTGATCGCCCAGGCCGTCTCCGGGCCAGTAGCTGGAGGGGTAGGTTTCTTCCGTGATACCGGTACTCGTGTCGACTCGATGAGAGTTTCCGGGCGCAACATAGGACTGATGCCAGTTTGGAATGACACCCAGCTGGAACTTGGCGATCAGCGCCTGATAGCCCGCTGGTCGAGTCCCTTCGTTCCCTGAAATGCGCTCAGGCATAGCCTCATCCCGAAAAAGTGGTATCTGGCGATATTCTTACGCCAAAGTTGGTTCGCGTCAAGAATAATGCGCCAGGGCGCAATGGCGGTATCTTTATTCGATAAATACGCGCCAATGTCGATATTTATGCGCCCATATAGGCCTTATTCGATAAATACGAGAACATCCTACCTAGCGACCTCTTCGTATGTGGAGATCCTCCGCCCGCAGTGGCGGCATTCGCGCCGCCGGAGGAGTTTGCCTCCGGGCTTGGCGCGGGTGTAGAGCACGCGGAAATGGCCGCATCCGCAGCGGGGGCATTCGAGGCCCCGCCTCTCCTTGGGCCGTTCGGCCTGCGCCTACCCAGTCATCAGCGCCTGAGGCGTAGAAATTTCAAAAGGCCCCTCGGCTGGGATTATATCCGGCCGGAAAGGCCGATGGGGGACAAATCGGGAGGCGCCGGCGGCCGCGGGGGGCTTTGGAAGGGGGACGGGGGAGGGGAGGGGACCAAATGCGACAGATAACGTTAGGGGACGTTGCGGGGAAAGAGAACCCCTGGCCCGCCCAGGCGGTTTCCTGGATTCCCTCTTGGGCCGCTACCCTGCCCCGTGCGCATACCGATCACCTGTTGAAGCCTCGCAACGCCGACCTGGCTAGCGCGCTGTCCACACGGCTATCAGAGGTTGCATACTCCTCAAGAGCATTTCGCACAACCTCGCTCTTGTACATATCAGCGATAATCATGACTGTCCTGACACGCCCCAGGTCGATCGGAGGTTCATGCCAGGGCTTTAGTGTCGTGTCACGAAGCTTCCGGAGGCAAAGCTCAGCAGGGGCAGGATATTTTATCTTCGACGAGAGGCGCTCGATTAACCACTTCCGGGATATTTCACTCTCAACAAGGAACTCAGCCAGTGCCTCAATAACTGCACTTAGCGGTATGGGTTCGAGC
>CAYNDR010000090.1:0-2221 GCA_964395295.1 uncultured Planctomycetales bacterium | reverse complement strand
CGCCTCTTCCTCATCCTTCCGACCGCCATTCAGCTTCTCGAAAAGCAGATCCATGCGAGTCCGATCATATTCGGTCAATACGATCTTCCGAGGAGGATATCTCTTGCGGAGCGGCGCTACCGCCTCGTCTCCCAAGGTCAGGAGTCGTTCACGTACCCCACACCATTGTTGGTAATCCCTTGTAGTTAAATGTTCAAGAACTTCTTCGAGTTTCTGACACTGGGCCACCTTCGCGAGCTTATTCCACGACTCATGCCACGCTCGCGCCCTTTCTTCCTCCTCCAAGTAAGGTTGCCAGACTAGAGCCGTGTGGTCACCCGAGGAGGAGACGAAACGCCGCCCCGTGAGACTCATGCATAGAGTTGCATCCAGAGGCCATTGCCGAACAAGCCTCTCAAGCACTTCTCCGCTATCCGCATCCCTAAGAACCACCTGTGATGAAGAGGTAGCCGTCCACACGCCATCTGGTGTAAACGCCACGCCTAACGTGCTGGTTCGATGAGAATGGGTGGCATTCTTCCCCCAGGCATCAAGCCCGGGGCTGAGATGATAAAGCTTCTTGCCCGTTTCCATGTCAATCATCATCACAGATCCGCCTGTATCCCCGAATAATACAAGGCGTCCGTCCGGACTAAGAGAAATAGAATCAACCCATAACATGCCGACCTCAGTACTTGAAAGACATTGGCCTGATTCCGTATCCCATAGGCTCACGATGGCACCGTGACCCTTCGTAACACCACTGCCCGACGCCATCCAGTGGCCATCCATGCCAAGTGCGAGCGCAACGACTCTCCCTATAAGGGGGAAAGTAAGTACGCATTTGCCGGTCTCGAGATCCCATGCCTTCACGACCCCTTCGCTGCCGGTGTATGCATGACGACCATCCGGGCTGAAGGCCACTGCGCTGACGGCGTCCTTGTGGCACTCGCGTAGCCGCTTCTGCTTCCCGGCCTTAAGGTACCACGTCACCAGATGTCCGCTTTTGCTCCCCATGAGGGCCTCTTCCCCTCCCGGGCCAAAGGCCACCGAGACCATGCCGAACTCATGGCTGATGTCTTGAAGGACTTTCCCCGTAGCCGTGTCCCATCGCACGAAACGCCCGTCAGCCGCTGCCGTGAGGACATTGCGACCATCCCGGTCAAACGCTGCCGCCATAATCGGTGCCAGATGACCCTCTTGCAGACGCATGCGCTTTTGCGCTTCGATATCCCACAGGATGAGTTGCCTGTCACCCGCGCCCCCCGAAAGGGCCTTCTTCCCATCTGGAGTGAAGGCAACCCCCATAACATCACCACGGTGTCCTCGGAAAGTCTTGATCTCCTTCCCGGCATCAAGATCCCATAGCTTTACTTGTTCATCCACACTTCCTGATAAGGCCTTTTTGCCATCGGGAATGAAGGCCACACACATGACGGTTCCTTCGTGCCCACAAAGGGCTTTGAGGTGGATTCCCGACTCAAGATCCCAGAGGCTCACCACATTCCCGGGACCCGCGGCAAGAGCCCTCTTGCCGTCAGGACTGACAGCCAGGTCCATAATGGGGCCTTCATGATGGATCACTCGAATCGGCTTCCCTGTATCCAGATCCCATAGCTTCAGATATTGATCATCAATATCGCTCAATGCCATTTTGCCATCCGGCGTGAATCCCGCAACCATCCCATATCCCTTATTCTCCTTTTCCAGGGTACGAATTGGCTCTCCGGTTTCCAAATCCCACAGTCTGCAAGAATATCCTGCGGACAAAGCCCTCCTGCCATCGGGGCTGAACCTGATAGCATCGATAGTTACCGGCATGTTCCCGCTATTATCATCGCGATGTATCTTCATCTCCCTGACAAGGGTTCCGCTCGCCACATCCCATAGACGAAATCGTTCCCCGCCCGACAAGGCCCATCGACCATCCGGGCTTAGCGACACTGAGAGTGCCCGACGCGCCTTATATCGTGCGCAACCCGTATTAATTGTCAATCTGGCTCTTCCCGTATTGAGATCCCAGACGGTCATATCTCCATTGTTCCCCCCCGACACGGCCATACTCCCACTATTGTCCATAGCAATTGAGGCAACGGGATTCATCTGAACGAACCATGAGGTCCCCAACCGGGCGATGGAATGCTTGGGCAGAGGATCTCCTGGAGCATCCATTCCTATTTTTGCAGTGTGAGACGTATCACTGCCACATCCCGATACCAGACACAATGCGATAACGAGATCT
>CAYNDR010000089.1:3914-19335 GCA_964395295.1 uncultured Planctomycetales bacterium | reverse complement strand
ACGGGCGCCGAGACCATCACGCCCGAGACGCGGAAGAGGACCAGCAGGAAGAGCTGGGCGTCCGCCGCCGTCAGGCCGAAGATTCTCTCCATCGCTCCGCGCCCCGCTACCGGAACCACGTGGCCATGCCGCCCACCAGGTCGGAGGCGTACTCCACCAGCACCGCCAACAGCCACGGCATCAGGAGGAACACCGTGGCCGCGATGGCGAGCATCTTCGGCACGGTCGCCAGGGTCTGCTCCTGGATCTGGGTGGCGGCCTGCAGGACCGAGATGACCGCTCCCACCACGAGCCCCGCCAGGAGGATCGGCAGGGAGAGCTTGAGCGCCACCAGCAGGGCCTGGCGCCCCAGCTCCACCGCCAGATCGAGGTTCCCGCTACCCATGGAAGCTCCTCACGAGCGACCCGACCACGAGGTGCCACCCGTCCACGAGCACGAACAGCAGGATCTTGAACGGCAGGGAGATGAAGACCGGGGGCAGGACCAGCATCCCCATGGAGATGAGCGTCGCCGACACGACCATGTCGATGATGACGAACGGGAGGAAGAGGGCGAACCCCATGATGAAGGCCCGCCTCAGCTCGCCGATGACGAAGGAGGGGACGAGGACCTCGGTGGGGACGTCCGCCTCCTCCCACCCGCCCTCCCGCGGGGCCTGCTTCGTCAACTGCATGAAGAGGGCCACGTCCTGCCTGCGCACGTGCAGGAACATGAAGGCCCGCAGGTGGCCCGCCGCGCGCTCGAAGGCCGCGGACTGGGGGATCTGCTTCGACTTGTCGGCGCTCGTGTAGGGGTCCAGGGCGTCGCGCTTGATCGCCCCGAAGGTGGGGGCCATCACCATGAAGGTCAGCAGGAGCGACAGCCCCGTGATCACCTGGTTGGGGGGAAGCTCCTGGGTCCCGATCGCCCGCCGGACGAACGAGAGGACGATCACGATGCGCGTGAAGGAGGTGACCATCACCAGGAGCGCGGGGGCGAGCGAGAGCACCGTCAGGAAGAAGACGATCTCGATCGTGGCGGAGATGTGCTTCGGATCCTTGGCCTTCTGGACGAGGTCGTGGGGGTCGAAGGCGGCGGGGCCCGGCGCCTTCTCCTGCGCCAGGGCGCTGCCGCCCATCGCCAGCGCGGCGAGCGAGACGAGGACGATGACCCCTCTCCGTGCCACTTCCTTCCCCCCCGGAAGCGGCGCCGTCCCGCCGGGACGGCGCCGACCTTGGCGCCCCGCGGGTCCCTAGACCCGCCAGGCGCGGACCATATTGCGGATCCCCGCGATCTCTTCGGCGATCGAGGCGTAGGCCTCGCGCCCGTCCGGCTTCTTCTCTTCTTCCGCCCGGAGCCCCTCGCGGAGCGACGCGCGGAACTCCGCGCCCGCCGAGTCCGCCCGCCCCCCGGCCAGGCTCGCGCGGAGCGAGGCCACCTCGTCGGGATTGCCGAACTCCCCGAGCGTGCTGAGGCGGTCGCGGGTCGAGCCCACCAGGAACACCTTGGGCCCCACCTCGACGAGGAAGACCTCCTGCTTCTGGCCGAGCGGCTTGCGGGCCAGGACGTTGATCGCGCCGCCGCCGGCGAGGAACCGCGACCCCCGCGTCAGGCGCCGGAGGAGCACGAACGTCCCCGACAGGAGCGCCATCACCACGCCCGACCAGAGGAGGAAGCCGCCGAGCCCCGGGCCGGGCTCCGGGCGGTCCTCGAGCTTGCGCGAGGGCGGCCGCTCCGCCGCGGCCGGGAGGAACCGCGCGGCCTCCCGGAGGGGCGCGGGTTCGCGGGCGGGGGCGGCGTCGGCCGGCAGGGGGGGCAGGGCCACGGTCGTTTCCATCGAGGCCTCGGGCGGGAGGGCCGGGCCCGCCGCGGCGTCCTGGGCCGCGGCCACGACGAGCGCGGCGATCGCGAGTGCCGTCATTCTTCCCCCTCTCCGGGGCGCCGCCCCGGGCCTCCAAATTATAACATGCAATTCATAATATGCAAATGGGGCGGGAAAAATATTTTCCGTCCGTCCGGGGAGCCGCGGGGGATCGGGGATGAGGCCGCGCTCAGTTGCGGCGGCGGCGCTCGTGGAGGACCTCGCGGAGGATCGGGGCCGCCGCCTCCGCGTCCGGATGCCCTTCCTGGCCGAGCCTCTTGGAGAACTCGCTGACGATGTCCACCGTCTCCTCGTGCGTGATCTCCGTGCCCCCGTGCACGAGGAAGTCCTTGCTCTTCGTGACGCGGTCCTTCCCGTCGGTGCGGAAGTCCTTGCCGATCACGAAATGCTTCCGGCGGCGCTTCCTGGAGGCCATCGCGTCATCCCGTCATTTCGCGGACCGGTCCGCGGCCCCGCGCTGGAAGGCCAGCCCCGCGGCCTCGCGGTCCCCCGAGAGCGACACGTGGACGACCCGGGCGGACCGTTCCTGCCTCCCGCCGGCGGGGAGAACGCCAGGACCAGGTCCTGCCCCCTCGCGTTGGACTTCGCGAACTCGTGGAAGAAGTGCCGCGGGTGAACGCCGTGGGGGAGGAACGCGTGGCGGGCGGGCCAGTCGGGCCGGGCGTACTCGATCCGCGCCCCGCCCTCGCCGAGGTCCGTCACCGCCACGGCGGAAACCGGCAGAGGTCCCGAGGAGGCCGCGTCCCGGAGGGTGCCCGCCTGCTTCGCGGCGCCCCGGGGCCCCCCGCGCCGGTCCATCAGGATCGCCGGCTTCAGGTTCACCGCGCGCCCCATCGCCTGCATGCAGACCCGGACCTTGTAGAGGAGCAGGTCCGGCGGCGGGGGCCGGTGCACGCTGTCGTTGGCCCCGTCCAGCAGGACGCTGGCGATCTCCGCCTTCCGGCCGTCCTCCGCGCACACCAGGATCCCCGCGCCCCGCAGGCCGTCCTCCTTGCGGATGGCCAGGCACAGGCTCAGCGCGTCCTCCAGGTCGATCACGACGAGGTCCGGACTCCGGGACCGCAGGTCCTCCAGCCCCGTCGGCGACGCGTCCCACCCGATCGGCTCGTAGCCGGCCCCCGCCAGGGCGTTGTGGACCACCGCGCGGGAGAACTCCTCGCGGACGCCCACGGCGATCCTCCCGGCCGGCACGAGGAGGGGGCGCACCTGGATCAGGGCGGCGCGGATGAACTCCGTGACGCGCTCGTCGGTCCTCGCTCCCCGCGCCGGGGCCGGCGGCCGGCGGGCCAGGTAGTCGCGGGCCTGCTTCTGCGCGGCCTCCATGCCTCGGCGCCGGATCGCCGTCGACGCCCCCCGCGCCCCTTTCGCCCGGGCGAGCGCGGCCGCGTCCAGCACCTGCCCCGCGGAGGCGACCATGGCCCCGTCCAGCCCCCAGAGGTCCTCGGCCAGGACGTCTCCCGCCGCGAGCGCGCGGGGCGCGATCCTCTCGACGTCGAGCGCGCCGAGCGCCTTGAACTCCGTCTCGCCGGGCTCCAGGATGTAGAGGCTCTTCATCCCGAATTGCCGCATCAGCTTCACGGTCTCCGGCGTGATCGCCTCCCCGGGGGAATGGAGCCTCACGCCCGAAGGATGGAATACGGGCTTCTGCGCCAGGACCGCGCGGAGCCGCGCGGCCTCCGCGTCCAGGAAGTCGACCGTGATCTCCCGCATGGAGGGGGGATTATCCTCTCCGCCCGCGGGCGAGTCTACCCTTTTTTTTCAAGCCTCACTTCCCCCAGGCCGGCGCGAGGCGCACCGCGTCGGCGAGGAGGCGGCGGTACTCGGAGTGCGGGACCTCCACGGCGCCGAACCGCGCCGTGTGGGGGAGCACCTGCTGGATGTCCAAAAGCGCGAAGCCCCGCGCCTTGAGGCGCTCGACGAGCTTGACCAGGCACGCGCTCGACGCGTTGGGCACGGCGTGGAACATCGACTCCGCCATGAACGCGCCGCCCACCTGCACGCCGTAGAGGCCGCCCGCGAGCTTCCCCCCGGCGTAGGCCTCGACCGAGTGCGCGCGGCCCTGCCAGTGGAGCGCCAGGTACGCCTCGCGGATCTCGCTTGAGATCCAGGTCACCGGCCGGGCACAGCCGTCGATCACCCCCGCGAAGTCGAGGTCCGCGGCGAAGCGGAACTTCTTCATGTAGCGGCGGAGGCGGGCGGGGACGTGGAAGGCGTCGAACGGGATGATGCCCCGCCGGGCGGGTTCCTGCCAGCTGATCGTCCCGTCGAAGGGGTCGGCCATGGGGAACCGCCCCCGGCGGTATTCGGCCAGCATGTCCTCGGGCCTGAGCTTCATGGCGAGCGGAAGCAGGAGCAGGTATGTCACATCCGGGCCCGAGCTTCAAGCTTCCCGTGATCCCCGGCCCGGGGTATCCTTTCCCCGGGATCGTCTTCGCGGGAGGGCCCATGGCCATGACCTCGTTGTCCGGACTCGTCCTCCTGGTCCTGGCCCAGGCCGGATTCCCCGGCCCGGCCGCCGCCCGCGAGGCCATCGTGGACGACCGCGAGGAGCCCTACTTCGACCTCCTGCGGCCCCACGACATGTCGGCCAAGACCGGCTCGCCCGTCGCCGGGGGGACGATCCAGGCCCGGAGGGACGAATGCCGCCGCCGGTACCGGGCCGCCGTCCTCGAGTTCACGGACCCCGAGAAGGCCTTCCTGCGCCGCGTGACGGAGATGCTCCATCCCGCGCTGGCCGACTACCCCCGGCTGGCCGCCCTGCCGTGGAGTTTCCTGAAGGTCGACTCCTCCATCGAGGGCGGGCTCCCGCACACGCGCGGCGCGCACATCGTCCTCCCGGAGCCCGTGATGCGGGGATACGAGAAGGCGCGGAAGGCTTCCGAGGAGCAGGCCGCGGCCGCCGCGGCGGGGCTCCTGGTCCACGAGCAGGTCCACGTCCTCCAGCGGAAACAGCCCGAGGTCTTCGAGGACCTGTACGTCCGCGTGTGGGGCTTCAAGCGCGCCCCGCGGATCGCGGGCGGCCCCTGGCTGGAGGCGCACGAGGTCGTCAATCCCGACGCGACCGACTGCGGCTGGGCGTTCCCGATCCGCTCGGACGCGGGGGTCCGCTGGATCTGGCCGCGGGTGATCTTCGACGGCCCCGAGCCGGGGCCCGGGAAGGTCTTCCGGATGCCGGAGGACTTCCGGATGGCGGCGGTGGAGCTCGAGGAGGAGGCCGGCGGGGGATTCCGGGTCCGGCTCGACGAGAAGGGGAAGCCCCTCATGTCCGACCTCCTGGAGGTCCCGGAGTACGTGCGGGCGTTCAGCGGGAGCCGGTACATCTATCATCCGGCCGAGGCGGCGGCGGACCTCTTCAAGACGATCGTCATGTTCGATGCCTTCACTCCCAAGGACCGTCTGACGGCGGAGGCGCGGGAGTCGGCGGAGAAGCGTCTGGGGCCGCTCCGCTCGTGGTTCCGGGTGCATCTGAAATAAAAAAAGCCCCGGCCTCGCGGCCGGGGCTTTCAGCAGTCGGTATTACAGGGGCTCCCGCAGGCGCAGGAGCGCGCCCGCTCCTTTACCTCAGGAGCCTCCGAATACTTTCACCACTCCGCACTGGATCACCTCCTTCCTCGCAGGGAGGAACCCGCCCGGGGTACGGCCGGCGCCTCCAGCGGCGCATCGACCGGCGTATGTTTAGCCCCCACTGCGAAATTTTCCCGCCCGCCCCTCTCCGGAATTATTGCATTAGTATAGCACAAAATCCGGCCGTGTCAGGGATCTCGAAATATCGCAGAAGGCCCGCGGCCCCCCCGCCCCCGCCTCCCCCCGGCCTCCGCTACTCGAATTCCCCCGTGAGGATCGGGAGCACCACGAAGTGGTGCAGGAGGTCCGACAGGACCAGCCCCAGCGCCGCCGCCACGAGGGCCCTCTGAAGCCAGGCCTCCATCGGCACCATCAGCGCCGCCGGCAGAACCAGGGCCGCGAAGTACGCGTGATGCACCCGGACGCCCAGCGTGTACCGCCTATAGCGTTCCGCGTAGACCTTCGACCGCAGGCCGAATCCGAACCGGCACACGCAGGTGAGCAGTTCGAATCCCGCCGTCCAGCCCAGGACCAGGGCCGCCGCCGTCCATGCCATTCGGAGAGGATTCTACACCATCCGCGCCCGGAGTGGTATCCTCCAGTCCGCATGGCCGACGACGCAACCTCCCTCTGCCTGCGCCCGGGGGACCTGCGGCCGGGGAACCGCACCCACCTCCTCCGGGACGGCGCCCAGGCCTACCCGCGCATGCTGGAGGCCGTCGCCCGCGCGGAGCGCTGCGTCTACCTCGAGATGTACATCTTCGCGGACGACGCCGTGGGCCGGCGCTTCGCCAAGGCGCTCGCCGACCGCGCCCGGGACGGGCTGGAGGTCCGCGTCCTCTACGACGCGGTGGGCTCCAAGGACACGCCCCGCGACTTCTTCGGCTGGATGCGCTCCCAGGGCGTCCGGGTGGTCGAGTTCAACCCGATCCCCCGCTTCTTCTCCGGCCTCCGGTTCCGCCGCCGCAACCACCGCAAGCTCCTCATCGTGGACGGCCGCGTGGCCTTCCTCGGCGGCATGAACGTGGCCCGGGAGTACGCCGCGCCCGGGGACGGCGGCCTGGGCTGGCGCGACACGCAGGTGGAACTCAAGGGCCCCGTGGTGGCGGACCTGCTCCAGTCGGCCCAGGAGATCTGGTGCCGGCAGACCCGCTGCGACCGGGTCCCCCCGCCCGAAATCGTGACCCTCCCCCCGCAGGAGAGGGGCATCCCCGCGCTGGTCCTGAGCTCCCACCGGTTCAAGAAGCGCTGGGAGATCGGCCGCCACTACCTCCACGCCCTCCGCCGCGCGCGGGAACGGATATGGATCGCCAACCCGTACTTCCTCCCTTCGATCCGGTTCCGGCGCGAGATGCGCCGGGCGGCCCGCCGGGGCGTGGACGTCCGCCTCCTCGTCCCCTCGCAGAGCGACGTGGCCCCCGCCCTCTGCGCCACCCAGCACCTCTTCGCGCGGTTCCTCAAGTGGGGCGTCCGCGTCTACGAGTGGCCCGGGCCCATGATGCACGCCAAGACGGCCGTGATCGACGGGACGTGGGCCACCGTGGGCTCCTACAACCTCGACCACCTTTCGCTGGCGCACAACCTCGAGCTGACGGCCATCCTGCTGGACCCCGGCTTCGGGAAGGGAGCCGAGGCGATGTTCGAGCAGGACTTCGCCCGGTCGGGCGAGGTGAAGCTCGAGGCCTGGAAGAAGCGGGGGTGGGGCCGGCGCCTGATGGAGGATTTCTTCTACCTGTTCCGGTTCTTCTTCTGACCCCCGGAAGGGAAGCTTTGTGCCCGGATCAAGCAGACGATCCCCCCATGGCTCCACCCGGGGGGCAAAGGTCGAACCCTTGATTCTTGATGCTTTATGCTTGATTCTATGCCGTCCCTGAACGGTCACCCATGAAGAAGGTCGCGCTCCTCATCGAGACCTCGAACGCCTACGCGCGCGGGCTCCTGGCCGGCATCGTCCACTACACGCGGGAGCACCGCCCCTGGTCCCTCCACCTCGCCGAGCACAGCCGCGGGGACCGGCCGCCGGCCTGGCTCGGGCGCTGGGACGGGCACGGCGTCATCGCGCGCATCGAGAACGAGGCCAGCGCCCGCGCGGTCCGCCGCCTCCGCGTCCCCGTCGTGGACGTCAGCGCCGCCCGCCGCATCCCCTCCCTCCCCTGGGTCGAGACGGACGACGCCGCCATCGCCCGCGAGGCCTTCGAGCACTTCCGGGCGCGCGGCTTCAAGCACCTGGCCTACTGCGGCGACAACCGCTTCAACTGGTCCCGCTGGCGGCAGGAGCACTTCGAGCGCCTCGCCCGGGAGGCCGGCCTTTCCTGCGCGGCCTACCGGCCCCGCGGGCGGTCGCCCGCCGACTCGGAGGCGGAGGTCGAGCGCCTCGGGGCGTGGGCCGCCGGCCTTCCCCGGCCCGTGGGCGTGATGGCCTGCTACGACTTCCGGGGCCGCCAGGTCCTCGACGCGTGCCGGCGGCGCGGCATCCGCGTCCCGGACGACGCGGCCGTCCTCGGCGTGGACAACGACGACCTGCTCTGCGACCTCGCCGACCCGCCGCTCTCCAGCGTCATCCTCAATCCCCGCCGCACCGGCTACGAGGCGGCCGAACTGCTCGGCCGCATGAAGGCCGGCGCGCGCGTGGGGCCGGAGGCCCGCCGCATCGGCCCGCTCGGCGTGGCCGCGCGCCGGTCCACCGACGCGCTGGCCGTGGAGGACCGCGACGTCTCCGCCGCCGTCCGCTACATCCGCGACCACGCCTGCGAGGGGATCAGCGTCATGGACGTCCTGGAGGCGAATCCGCAGTCGCGGCGCCGCCTCGAGGCCCGCTTCCGGAAGCTGATCGGCCGGACGCCCCACGACGAGATCGCGCGGGTGCGCCTCGACCGCGCGAAGCTCCTGCTGGCGGAGACGGCCCTGCCCCTCGACCGCGTCGCGGAGCTCGCCGGCTTCTCCCACGCGGAGTACCTGAGCGCCGTCTTCCACCGCAAAATCGGCATGCCCCCCAGCCGGTACCGCGCGGCCAACCTGCGCCGGCGCCCGGACCCCCGGTAAAATAATTCAACTTATATGCGCATTCTCTCATGGACCGCCGACCCCCTCCCGCGATACGATCGGCCCCAAAGGAGGTCCCGATGAGCCGCTTTATCCCCCTTGCCCTGGCCCTGTTCGTCCTCGGCGGCGCCTCTCCCGCCGACGATCCGGTCTCGCTGAAGGGCCTCCTCCCCGAGATGACCGACCTCGGGCGGATGGCCGAGTTCCCCAGCCCGCCCTACACCTGCAGGCAGTTCTCCTCCTGGGACCGCGCGTCGAAATCCCCCACGCAGAACTGGTTCGCCAACGGCGACTGCGGCCAGTACCTGCGCGTGGAGGACCGCGAGGGGCGCAAGGAATACGTCATGATGGACGCCGAAGGGCCCGGCGCCATCGTCCGCATCTGGTCCGCCAACCCGGACGGCGTCCTGCGGATCTACATCGACGGCGCCGAAAAGCCCGCGATCGAGGCGCCCATGAAGGAGGTCCTCGGCGGCAAGTATCCCGGCCTTGCCAAGCCGATCGCCGGCGAGCGGAGCCGCGGGTGGAACCTCTACCTCCCGATCCCCTACGCGAAGGCCTGCAAGGTCACCAGCGACAAGGGGAAGTTCTACTACCACGTCAACTACCGCACGTACCCGGCCGGCACGAAGGCCGCGTCGTTCACCGCCGACCAGGCCGCGGCGGCCGAGGCGGAGCTGAAGGCGCTCGCCGAGCGGCTGGCCGCGCCCGGCGACCTCAACGCGCCCCCGGCCGGGGCGGAGACGAAGGCGTTCGACGCCTCGGTGGCCCCCGGCGCCTCGGCCGTGATCGGGTCGTTCAGCGGCGCCAAGGCCGTCCGCCGGTTCCGCCTCCAGTGGGCGCCCACCGGCGACCGCGACGAGCCCGCCCTGCGCGCCGCGGTCCTCTCGATGGCGTTCGACGGCGATCCCGCCGTCGAGGCCCCGCTCGGCGACTTCTTCGGCGCGGCCCCGGGGATCAACCCCTTCGAGTCGCTCCCCCTGAGCATCTCCAAGGACGGCGCGATGACGTGCCGGTGGGTCATGCCCTTCAGGCAGTCGGCCGAGATCAAGGTCCGCAACCTCGGCAAGGCGGCGGTCTCCCTCAAGGGCGAGATCGCGGTCGCCCCCTACGCGTGGACGGACGCCACGATGCGGTTCCACGCCAAGTGGCGGATCGACCACGACGTGCCGACCGACCCCAAGATCGACTGGAACTACATGACGGCGAAGGGCCAGGGCGTCTTCGCGGGCGCGTCCTTTTCCATCGACAATCCCGTGAAGGACTGGTGGGGCGAGGGCGACGAGAAGATCTACGTGGACGGCGAGACCTTCCCGAGCCACTTCGGGACGGGGACCGAGGACTACTTCGGCTACGCGTGGTGCTTCCCCGGCCTCTTCACCCATGCGTACCACAACCAGCCGCGCTGCGACGGCCCCGGCAACTTCGGCCGCACGAGCGTCAGCCGCTTCCACATCCTCGACCGCATCCCCTTCATGAAGGACTTCCGGTTCGACATGGAGATCTGGCACTGGAAGAAGTGCAAGGTCAACGCGGCCGTCATCGACTACTGGTACGCGAAGCCCGGCGCCTCGGACGGCTTCAAGCCGATCCAGGCCGACGACGTGGCCCTCCGCGCGATCCCGGAGTACAAGTCCACCAAGGTGAAGGGCGCGATCGAGGGGGAGAAGATGAAGATCCTCGAGAAGACCGGCGCCCCCGAGCCGCAGGACTGGGACGGGACGAGCGAGGGCCGCCACCTCTGGTGGAAGGGCGGCCAGAAGCCGGGCGACAAGCTGGTCCTGGGCTTCACCTCCCCCCAGGCGGGGACCTTTCGCGTCTTCGGCCGGTTCCTCAAGGCGGTCGACTACGGCATCGCCCAGTTCGAGATCAACGGCCAGAAGGCGGCGAACCCGGTCGACTTCTACAACGACGGCGTGGCCGTCACCGACGAGATCGAGCTGGGGACGTTCGAGCTGAAGGACGGCGAGAACCGGTTCACGGTGACGATCGCGGGCGCCAACGACAAGGCCCAGAAGTCGTACATGATGGGGATCGACTACCTGGTGCTGAAGCCAAAATAGGCATCAGCGGGATCGAAGCTCGATCCTGATCTCGAAGGTCTTGTCGTGGGGCCCCGCCAACGCCGCGTCCGCCCGCTCCATCATGATGAATCGCGGGCGTGGCGCACCTCCGTCGTGAGGCAAATTCACTGTACAGGGACCGGCATCCATGGTAAGCCAAGGAGCAATCCATCGCCCGTGGGTCGAGGGCGGGGTGTGTATCCCCTCATCTCTCTATTGGCGCAGGATCGATGGGGCTATTCAAAGCAAACCCTTCGCCCCCGGATGGCGGCGATCTTTTCAAACGATGGGACCTCACCCCCCAGGAGCTTGCTTCGATCATTGAGAGCAATCCCAGCCTGCGGGGAATGGTCTTCGGATACGCCGCTGAACTGAAACTCGAGAAGATACACCTCAAGGGAAACGCAAAGATCACCGACATCGTCAAACCGGACGACCACGACCGGAAGAAAAAGGGCGATCGTGTGATCCTCTACAAGAACGAAGCCTTCAAACTCGAGTCCAAGTCACTCCAAACAAGCATGGTCGAGAGAACCGCTCCCGGACGTTATCGCGGCAAGGCGCAGGTCGACGCGAGCGACAGGCGCAAGGTACGGCTGCCCAATGGCGACGAGATCGAGACGACCTGCCTTCTGGTCGGCGAGTTCGACGTGCTTGCCGTCAACATTTTCGCCTTCGAGAGCAAGTGGAGATTTGTATTCGCCCGGAATCGCGACCTTCCTCGCACCACGCACTACAAGCCCAAGCAGAACGAACACCTGCTTGCCACGCTTGTGCCCGTGACATGGCCTCCCGAACCGCCTTTCCGGGAGGAACCCTTCTCCATCCTTGACGAGATCCTCGCCGACCGGGCGCAGGGAGTTTGATCCCGCGCTATGACTTCATCGTGCGCGGATTCTTCCCGGAAGGCACTTTCACGAAGACCAGGAAATAGGAGTGGTTCTTCCGGGCGTGAACCTGCTTGATGATCCGGCTCACGACGGGCGCATTCCTGCGGACCACGACGAATAGGTCCTTGCAATAGAATCCGTACCTCTCGTATTCATTGATGATCTCGACATGCGTGAGGTTCTGCCGATTCGCGCTCACCTCGTCCTGGCACTTGACAATGAACACACCTTCATTGCGCAGGACACGGTGTGCCTCCCGCCCTGCCTTGAAGTACAAGTCCAGGACCGCCGCGTGCCACTTTGGGCCGGAGCCCTTCGTGGTCTCGCCGTTGCAGTAATAGTTGCGAAAGGCGGCGTGAGTTCCCTGACCCGCCATGTGGCCCTGCTCACGCCTGAATAGGCCCTCCATGTACGGCGGGTCCAAGACCACACAATCTATCGATCCGTCCTCGTAGGGGAGCTTGCGGCAATCGGTGCCGGCCTGTATGTCGCTCGACCGAAGCTTATAAAGCCCCTTGGGGACCTTGCTCCAGAACACGCCTTTGCCGAAGGTCACATCCGCGACGGTCCATCCGGCAGGCACATGCAAGCTGAGGATTCCCGGGAAAACGTCGGCATTACCCGAGACATGGGCGGAAACGGTTACATCCGAAGTGGCCACACCCCCCTGCACTCTTCGCCTGGGCTTCCCCGCGACAGGGAATATTTCAAGCTGCGCGGGCCCGATCCCGGTGACGTCGTCTTGTCCCACGGCTCTCTCCGCACCCAATCCAAACGAATCTCACGATCTTATCTTATCACCAGTCAAGGCACATGCGCCAGAGCCTCATTCACCCGGAACCTTTTGCGACTTCCAGCGATCCACCTGTCCGCAGGGTAACGTCCTCATGTGTCATGTTAGGTCACAATTCAGGCCTTCTCCACCCGCACGGGGTCGTCGCCCTGGACGCCCTTCAGCGCGGCCGCGTCGCCCTCGACCGCGCCGACCACGTTCACCGGACTGCAGGGCGTCTGCCCGAAGAAGAGGCAGAGGGCCTTCCCGGGCGGCCAGTAGGCCGCGGCGCCGAAGGGGACCGCCGCCTGGGGGTCCTCCTCCCCCGCCGCCACGGGCGTGTCGAAGTACACCTCGTCCCCCCAGGTCTGGGCCTTCGACTCGAACGGGAGCGCCTCCAGGATCAGGGCGGCGGTCCTCGAATCGTTGAGCGCCACGGTCACCGTGACGGAGCCGGCCTTCACGCGGATCCGGGCCATCTGCCCCTCCAGGAGGAGAAAAGGATTGAAATCCCGCCCCCGATCCTACATCCTATGGGTTCAACCGGGAAGGCCCGCATGACGATGTCCGGCAGGCGAATTACGTAACGGCGACGCGGCCCCGTGAAGCCGTGGCTCGTCCCTCGCTCCGGGCATTCCCATCCCCTCCCCCGGCCGGCCGCGAACGCCCCCCGAAGCCCCGGACATTTCGCATAAGGAGACCCGGACCATGACCCGCCTGGTGAAGGCCTACGACACGACGCTCCGCGACGGCACCCAGGGCGAAGGGATCGCCTTCTCCCTGGAGGACAAGGTCCGCGTCGTGAAGCGGCTCGACCGGCTGGGGGTGCACTACATCGAGGGCGGCTGGCCGGGCAGTACCCCCAAGGACGTGAAGTTCTTCCAGAAGATGCGCGAGGTGCCCCTGGAACGCGCCCGCCTCGTGGCCTTCGGGTCCACGCGCAAGCCCGGCACCCGCGCGGAGTCCGATCCCAACCTCAAGCACCTGATCGAGGCGAAGACCCGCACGGTCACCATCCACGGCAAGAGCTGGGACTTCCAGGTGACCGACGCGCTGGGCACCACGCTCGAGGAGAACCTCGCGATGATCCGCGAGTCCGTGGCCTTCCTCCGTCCCCACGTGGAAGAGCTGATCTTCGACGCGGAGCATTTCTTCGACGGCTTCAAGCTCAGCCGGGAGTACGCCCTGGCCTCGCTCAAGGCGGCCGGGGAGGCGGGCGCGGACTGCCTCGTCCTCTGCGACACGAACTGCGGGTGCCTTCCCTGCGACGTCGCGGAGATCGTCCGCGAGGTGAAGCGGCTCGTGAAGGTCCCCCTCGGCATCCACTGCCACAACGACTCGGACTGCGCCGTGGCCAACTCCATGGCGGCCCTGGCGGCCGGGGCCGTCCAGTTCCAGGGGACGATGAACGGCTACGGCGAGCGGTGCGGGAACGCGAACCTCTGCTCGATCATCCCCAACGCGATGCTCAAGATGGGCCTCGAGTGCATCCCCCGGGAGTCGCTGGCGGAACTGCGGGAGGTCTCGCGGTTCGTCTCCGAGCTGGCCAACAAGATCCCCTGGCCGCACCAGCCCTACGTGGGAGACTCCGCCTTCGCCCACAAGGGCGGGCTCCACGTGTCGGCCGTGGCCAAGCACCCGGGGACCTACGAGCACGTCGATCCCGCGCTCGTGGGGAACCGGCGGCGGGTGCTGGTCTCCGAGCTCTCGGGGCAGTCCAACGTCCTCTGGAAGGCCCAGCGGGCGGGGATCGACCTCAACAAGAACACGCCCGAGGCGAGCAAGATCCTCAAGACCCTCAAGGAGCTGGAGAACGAGGGCTTCGAGTTCGAGGGGGCGGAGGCCTCCTTCGAACTGCTCATGGAGAAGGCCATGGATTCCCACCGCCCCGGCTTCGACCTGGAGGGCTGGCGCATCGTGGTCGAGAAGCGGGGCAAGGCGGCGCCCGTCTCGGAGGCCACGATCAAGCTCCACGTCAACGGGATCGCCGAGCACACGGCGGCGGAGGGCCACGGCCCGGTGAGCGCGCTCGACAACGCCCTCCGCAAGGCGCTGGAGGAGTTCTACCCGAGCATCAAGACCATGTCCCTGCGCGACTACAAGGTGCGGATCCTCGACCAGACCCACGGGACGTCGGCCAAGACGCGCGTCCTGATCACCTCGGGGGACGCCCACGACACGTGGGGCACGGTGGGGGTCTCGAACAACATCATCGAGGCGTCGTGGCAGGCCCTGGTGGACTCCGTGGAATACAAGCTCCGCCTCGACGAGCGCCGGCGGAAGAACGGCCAGCCCCCCGCGGCCCAGGCCCCCTGATTATAAATCAAACGCTTTGATTTATCTCGCCCCTGGTTATAAATCAAAGTGTTTGATTCATAATCCGGCGGGCGGCGGCCACGGCCTCGTCGAGCGTGCCCACCGCGCCGTCGAGCTGCATCTCGTAGACGCGGTCCAGGACCTCGCCCATGCGGGGCCCGGGGGCCACGCCGAGGTCCAGGAGGTGCCTCCCCATCAGCAGGGGCCGGGGCGGCCCCTTCGCCACGCCCAGCGCCTCCACCCGCCCGCGGAACCACTCCACGGCCTTGAGCCTCGGCTCCTTCTCGACCGGGCCGCGGCGCCCCAGCGTGTCCGCCTTGGCCACCCGGTAGAGCAGGTCGAGGTCGCAGCGGCGCGACAGCCGGCGGAAGGCCCCGTCCTTGACCCGCTCCCTCTCCTCGTACAGGTGGGACGGGCTCAGGTGGTGGGCCACGAGCGCCAGGACCTGCCCGCGCACGTCGTACCCGTCGAGGGTGTGGACGTTGAGGCGGTCCAGGAGCCGGGCGGCGGGCTCCACGCCACGGTCCTCGTGGTCATAGGACCGGAGGCGGCCCTCGACCTCCTCGGTGGTCATCGGTTTCCCCAGGTCGTGGCAGAGCGCCGCCAGCATGACCACGAGCTTCTTCGGCCGGGGGAGGTCGCCGATGAATCCCGCGGCGGCGTCCATCACCTGGAGGGTGTGCGTCCACACGTCGCCTTCCGGATGCCAGGCCGAGTCCTGGAGGCACCCCACGAGCGCCTGGAGCTCCGGGAAGAGCTTCCCGACAATCCCGAGGTCGAGGGCCGCCGCCAGGCCGATCGACGGCCGCCGCGCCCGGAGGAGGACCTTCTCCACCTCGCCCCAGATCCGCTCGGCCGGGAGGTCCCCCAACCCGATCGACCGGCAGAGTTCCGCCGTCTCCGGATCGATGC
>CAYNDR010000089.1:2148-3904 GCA_964395295.1 uncultured Planctomycetales bacterium | reverse complement strand
CGCCACCTCCGAGACCTGCGCTTTCCCCAACCTGGAACTCGAACCGCGCCGCGAACTGGGACGCGCGGAGGACGCGGAGCGGGTCCTCGCCGAACGTCCGCGGGTCCACCCGGCGCAGGACGCCCGCCCGGAGGTCCTCGAGGCCGCCAAACGGATCCAGCACCTCCCCCGTGAGCGGGTCGCAGAGGAGCGCGTTGACCGTGAAGTCCCGCCGCCGCGCGGCCTCCTCCACGCCCATGAAAGGGTCGCCCTCCACGGCGAACCCCTTGTGGCCGGGACCGGTCTTGGAGTCGCGGCGGGGGATGCTGACGTCGATGTCCCCGACTTTATACACGGTGAACGCCTCGCCCACCGTGTCCACGCGCCCCAACCGCCGCAGGAGCCCGAGGAGCGCCTCGGCCGCGACGCCGTGGACCTCGATGTCGAGGTCGCGGGCGGGGGGCGGGGGCCCGCCCCGGAGGGCGGCCAGGGCGCAGTCGCGCACCAGCCCTCCCACGAGGAACGCGCGGCCTCCCGCCTCGCGGGCGGCGCGGCAGATCGCGGAGACGGGCTCCAGGCCGAAAGACAGCCTCATCGGCGATCGAGCATACAGGATTCGCGCGCGGGGGGCAATCCGCCTCCGCCCTGCGGGCTTCGGCGGGACAGGTCCGCCCCCTACGACCGCCCCACGAGGCCGTCGAACATGCGGCGGAGTTCCGCCCGCGAGAGGCCCGCCTGGCGGCCCTCGATGATGAGGTCCCAGAGGCGCCCGCAGATCTCGGCGACCAGGCTTTCGTCCTTGGCCGCGCTGTAGTCGTCCGAGACGAGCCAGGAGTCGCCGCGGGTCACGGCGATGAAGCCCCGCTCGGCCAGTTCCTCGTAGGCCCGGCGCACCTCCGCGCGGGACGTCTTGAGCCGGTACGCCAGCGCCCGCGCGTCCGGGAGCGGCGCGCCCACGGGGACCCTCCCCAGGGCAATGAGGACCTTGAGGTAGGCGGCGACCTGCCGGTGGGCCGGGAGGTCGGGGAGCATCTTGAAGCGGGAGAAGTCGATGTCGGCGGCGGACGTCCGTCCACCGTTGTCGGGTCGCGTCACTCTGGTTTTCCCCCCGGCGTCCCCGCTCGTATTACACCATTCCCCCCGCCCCCGATTCAAGCACTCCTCGCCAGCCCCCCCGCCGCCGCGTCCAACTCAGCGCGCGGAAGACGGCGCGCCCCGGCGGCGGCGACGGTCGTGGCGCGCCTCGACGCGGGCGGTGATCCCGCCGCGGGCCCGGAACTCGCCCGTCACGGTCATCCACACCGGGTCGCAGGCCCGGACCAGGTCCCGGAGGATCCGGTTGACCGCGTTCTCGTAGAAGATGCCCACGTCCCGGTAGGCCGCCATGTAGAGCTTGAAGGACTTCAGCTCGACGCACTTGCGGTCCGGCTCGTACTGCACCGTGATCGTGCCGAAGTCGGGCAGGCCGGTCTTCGGGCAGACGGCGTTGTACTCGGGGTCCACGAGGGCGATGGCGGTCCGGGGAAACTGGCTCTCCCACGTCTCGATCCCGGGGAGCCTGGCGTCGAGCCCCGACCGGGCCGCCTCCCGGTAGGTCCTAGCCATACCGGAACTCGAGGATCCTGTAGCGGAGCTTCCCGCGGGGGACTTCGACCTCGACGACCTCGCCCGCCTTCTTCCCGATGAACGCCATCCCGAGCGGGGAGATGACCGAGACCGTGTCGACGTCCCGGCGCACCTCGCCCTCCCCCACCAGGAGGAACTCCTCCTTCCGCCC
>CAYNDR010000089.1:0-2138 GCA_964395295.1 uncultured Planctomycetales bacterium | reverse complement strand
GCCCTGCTGCTGGGCGCGGATGGGACGCTGGTGCGCGCGCCGGAACGCCTGCGCCGCGTCCTCCTTCCGCCCGGTGCCGGCGTCCTCCACCTTGAGGAACGCCCCGATGGCCACGCTGTCCTGCTTCAGCTTGGAGGAGTCGATCACATCGGCGCGGGCGACCTTGTCTTCCATCTCGGCGATCTGCTTCTCCAGGTTCCAGAGCTCCTCGCGGGCCACGTCGAACTCGGCGTTCTCGGAAAGGTCGCCCATCTCCCGGGCCGCCCCCAGGGCCTTCTCCACGCGGGGCAGTTCCACGTTCTTGAGGCGGTCGAGCTTCCTCTGGGCCTGCTCGTACCCCTCCGGGGTCATGGGGATGCGTTCCAGTGGGCTCATCCTGGGTGATTTTACACTCCCGGCCCCGTACCGGCAACTTTTCGCGGATGAAACCGGCGGGCCTTCCCCGCGGTAGAGGAAAGCTGGAGGTGCCCCATGGCCCGATGGACGCCCGCCGTCCTGATCCTGCTCTGCGCGGGGCTCGCCGCGGCCGCGGTGGCCCAGGCAACCCACCTGAGACGGATCAAGCGGGAGACGGACCAGATGCGCTCCCGGATCGATCGCCTGGAGTCGCGCCAGAAGGAGTCGGCGGCCGCCGCGCGGGACGCCGTGGAGAAGATCCGCGAGCAGGTGGCGCAGGCCGAGAGGCCGGCCGCCCCCCCGCCTCCCCCCGTCGAGGCCGCCGCGCCCGCGGGAATGCCGGCGACCGTGACGGAAGCGGACGTCCTCAAGATCGTCGACCAGAAGGTGGAGGAGAAGCTCAAGGCCCAGGGAGGGAACCAGGCGGCGGGCGGGGACCGCAAGATGCCCCTCCACGACCTGTCCAAGGAGCTCAACCTCGATCCGCCCCTCCAGGCCAGGGTCGCCGAGATCGCCAACACCGCCAAGAAGGACATCTTCGACCTCCTCAAGACCCCGCGCCCCGACGGGACGAACCTCGCGGACGAGATCCTGGACACATTCCTGAGCGGCGACCAGGCGCGCGTCCAGCAGGCCTTCCTGAGGATCTTCTCGGAAAAGGTCCCGGGGACCGAGACCACGTATCTCATCGGCGCCGGCAAGGTGCAGGAGAGGGCCTACCAGGGCCTGGAGCAGACGATGGGCCCCGAGGCCTTCGTCCGGTTCAAGCACATGAACGTGCACCCCGAGAACATCGAGACGGGCTACGATCCGTGGGGGGAGCGCCTGCGGGAACGGGATCCCAAGTAGGGGCCTCTAGTCGAACGACGCCCTCGATTCATGGCCCGCCCCCGGGCCCGCTTCCTCCTCGGTGCCCTTCCGGAGCGCGTTGAGGGCCCGGATCGCCCGGGTGACGAGCGACCCGAGGTAGGATGCCGACTGGCGGAGGGTCTCCTTGGGATTCTGGAACCACCGCTCCACCCGAGCCCGGCCCTGCGGGGAGACGACAAGGAGGGCCAGGACGATCCCTTCCGTGTCCTTGTCCCAGCCGGACAGGTTCAGCCCCTCGACGTAGGCGCGCAGGCGGTCCACCCAAAGGCCGTGCTGTTCGCGCACGAGGCCGATCCTCTGGCGGAACGCGTAGGCGGCCCCCGCGAACTCGCCGGGCTTCCCGCGCTTCTTCAACTGCCGGAGTTCCCGGACCGCCGCGCTCATGCCGGGGCCGTCGTTCACCGCCAGGCAGAGGAGCTCCCAGGTCTCCGGGGCGATGTTCGTCTCCTGGAGCACATCGCGGCACCGCTCCGCCATGCGAAGCGCGCCGACCATGAGATCCGGCCCGCGCGGCGCGGCCTCGGCCGGCGCCTCCTCGCGGGCCGCGGGCGCCTCCGCGGCGGGCGGCTCCTTCTCCGGGGGCGAGGCGGCGATGTGGGCTTCCAGCAGGGCGCGCCGGCCCCCGAGCGCGGCCTCGTCCTGGTGGGTCACGGGGTCGGCCACCCAGCGGACGGCCGCCGCCCGCCCCTGGGGGGAGGCCACGATGAACACGATCGTCAGGTCCATGCGGGACGAGTCCACGGCGTCCGGCAGGATCGCCATCAGCTGGCGCAGGTGCTGGACGAGCGGCCCCATGTCGCTGCGGATGAACCTCAGCCTTTCCATGAAGGCGGGGCTCGCGTCGGGCGTGCGGAAGTTCCGGACCTGCTCGG
>CAYNDR010000088.1:5060-19499 GCA_964395295.1 uncultured Planctomycetales bacterium | reverse complement strand
TCGCGCGGCCCCTGCGATCCGTGGCCGCTGGACGAGGACTCGGTCCTCATTGCCGACAACGCCGAGGTCCACGGCCCCCACGGCGTGATCCAGCTCATCGACCGGCACGGCTTCCGCTTCACGATCCGCCGCGAGCCGGACATCTCCTGCTTCTCCCCCATGCTCGTCCGCCCCCAGCCGGTCCCGCCCGTCCGGCCCTCCTTCCTCCAGCCGGGGGAGCCGGCGGGGTTCCTCGTGCACGACGTGTACCGCGGCATGCCCGGCGTGCGGCGCGGGGAGGTGAAGCGCCTGCGCGTGGTCGAGACCACCTCGCGCGTCAGCGGCGTCCCGCCGGGCGGGCGGTGGTGGAACCAGGCGTTCCTGGTGAGCTGGCAGGGCTCGTACGACGTCAAGAACGTCCTCGGCGTCGTGCCGGTGGAGGAGGACGGCTCGGCCCACTTCGAGGCCCCGCCCGGGAAGGCGCTCTACTTCCAGGCGCTGGACGCCGAAGGGAAGATGGTCCAGGGCATGCGCACGTTCGTGCAGGCCGCGCCCGGCGTCACGCGGTCGTGCCAGGGGTGCCACGTCCCCGACGACGACGCGGCGCCGGGGGCCGGCGCCCCGCTCCCCAGGGCCGCCCGGGGGCCCGCCGCCCGCCTCGAGCCCGAGTCCTGGGGGCGCGGCCTCATCGACTTCCCCAGGCAGGTCCAGCCGGTCCTGGACCGCCTCTGCGTCCGGTGCCACGGCGGCGCGGAGGACATCGCCGGCGGGGCCGACCTCTCGGGCGGCTGGACGTGGGCGTTCAACCTGGGCTACGAGACGCTCGTGAAGAATGCGCTCATCGGGTTCCTCAACTGCGAGAACGGCTCCGTGCGGACCGCCGAGATCCTCCCGCCGCGCACCCACGGGTCGGGCGCCGCGCCGCTGGCGCCGCTCCTGCTCGAGGGCCACGGCGGCCGCCTGGAGGGGATGACGCGCGCCGAGATCGACCTGCTCCTGGCCTGGATGGACACCAACGGCAACTACTACGGGACCTGGGACTACACGCCCCACGCCGTCTGCCAGGCGATCCTCGACGTGCGCGAGCCGCTCCTGGGGGAGATGGACAAGGCGGGGTGCGCGGACTGCCACGTCCGGGAGATCGGCGGCGACTGGATCAACCTCCAGAAGCCGGAGTGGAGCCGCCTCCTCCGCGCGCCGCTCGCCCGCGGCGGGGACGGCCTGGGGCTGGCCTGGTGCCGCGGCCGCAAGGCGCGCCCCGTCCGCCTGCCGCTCGTCACGCAGAAGCACCAGCCGCCCGACGTGTTCCGCCCCGCCCGGACCGCGGCCCCCGATCCGGCGGGCGATCCCGTCCTGTCGTTCCCGGACCGGGACCACCCCGCGTACCGGGCGATGCTGGAGATCCTCCGGAAGGGGCGCGAGGAGGCCCTGAGGAAGCCCCGCGTGGACATGCCGGGCGCGGAGGCGGTCAAGGGCCGGTTCCGGGAGATGCCCCCGCTGGCGCCCCCCGCGCCGGCGGCCAGGCGGTAGAATCGGATTGTGGAGATGGACGCCATGAAGAAGCCGTTCCGGTGGGCCGCGGTCCTGGCCCTGATCCTCGCGGGCCCGGAGGCGCGCCCGCAGTCGGCCCCCGGGCCCTGGCAGGACGCGGGGATCGGGCCCGCGCAGGTCGAGGCGGACTGGCTCCGCGCCGACGCCCTCCGCGAGGCCCCCGCCGCGGCCGGCGGGGGAGGCAAGGGGGTCAAGCCGGAGCAGGACGCCATGGGCGCCGTGGACGGCGTCAAGGGCGGGAAGTGGGGATTCCACACCGAGAACGAGGACAACCCCTGGTGGCAGGTGGACCTGGGCAAGTCCGTCCCGATCGACCGCGTCGTGGTCACCAACCGGGGCGACGGCGCCGGCGAGCGCGCCGCCCGCATCCAGGTCCTCCTCTCCGACGACGGGAAGGAATTCCGCCAGGCCTACCAGCACGACGGGACGCCCTTCCTCAAGGACCTGGCGGTCCCCCTCAAGGGGGCGGCGGGCCGCATCGTCCGCCTCCGCCTGCCCGGGCGGAACTATTTCCACCTCGACGAGGTGGAGGTCTACGCGCAGGGCGGCAAGGACAACGTGGCCAAGGGGAAGGCCGCCACGCAGAGCAGTGTGAGCCAGTGGTCGGCGGCCCACGGCGGGCCGGCGCCCGGAGGCGCCGCGTATCCCACGGCCAGGGTGATCGAGCGCGGGCTCAGGCTCGCGGAGGACCTCCGCGGCCGGGGCGCGGACGCGTCCGCGGGCGCGAAGGCGCTCGAGGCCGCCGCCGCGCGCCTCAAGGCCCTGCCCGCCGACGCCCCCGAGGACGCCCGCCGCCGCCTCCACCACGACGCCCACTGGGCCGTCCGCCGGATGGCGCTGGGCAATCCGCTCCTCGACTTCGACGCGATCCTCTTCGTGACGGGCGCGCCGGGGCGGTTCCCGCACCTCTCCGACCAGCACTACGGCTGGTGGTCCCGGCCGGGCGGCGGCGTCTGCCTGCTCCAGGGCTTCAAGGGCGACAAGCCGAGACTGCTCTGCCTCACCTCGGGCTGGGCGCCGGGCAGTTTCGTCCGCCCCGACCTCTCCTGGGACGGCAAGAAGGTCCTCTTCTCCTACTGCAAGTTCTACCCGCACGTCCCCGAGCTGAAGAACAAGGCGTCGAAGACGGACGTCCCCGAGGACGCCTTCTACCACGTTTTCGAGATGGACCTGGAGAGCGGGGCGCACCGCCGGCTCACGCGCGGGCGCTACGACGACTTCGACGCGCGCTACCTGCCGGACGGCGACGTCGTCTTCCTCTCCACGCGGAAGGGGACGGCGCTGCAGTGCTCGAAGGCCGCCTCGGAGGCCACGCTCAAGGCGGACCTGCCGGACTGCTACGTCCGCTGTGGAGGCGACAACTACCGGCCCGTCCCCGTCTTCACCCTGCACCGGATGGACGCCCTCGGCGGGAACCTGCGGCCGGTCTCCGCGTTCGAGAACTTCGAGTGGACGCCGGCGGTGGCCAACGACGGCCGCGTCCTCTACAGCCGGTGGGACTACATCGACCGGTTCAACGGGCACTTCTTCAGCCTGTGGTCGACGAATCCGGACGGGACGAACGCCCAGCTCGTCTACGGCAACTACACGGTGCGCCCCCAGGGGGTCCTGGAGGCGCGGTCGATCCCCAATTCGCCGAAGCTGATCTTCACGGCGAGCGCCCACCACTCGATCACGGGCGGGTCGCTGGTGCTCCTGGACCGTTCGCGCGGGACCGAGGACCTGGAGCCGATCGTGCGCCTCACGCCGGAGGTCCCGTTCCCCGAGACGGAGGCGTGGGCGGACACGTACTACGCCAATCCGTGGCCGCTCTCGGAGGAGCACTACCTCGTGGCCTGGAGCGACCGGCGCCTGCCGCCGCACTGCCGGGTGGACGACTCCGCGCAGAATCCCCTGAACGCCACGGGCCTGTACCTGTACGACGCGTTCGGGAACCTGACGCTCCTCTACCGCGATCCGGCGATCTCGAGTTCCTGCCCGATCCCCGTCAAGCCGCGGGCGAGGCCGCCGGCGATCGTGGACAACGTCGCGTGGGACGCCCCGGCGGAGGGGAGCTTCGTGGTGCAGGACGTGTACCAGGGTTTGAACGGCGTCCCGCGCGGGGCGGTGAAGCGCCTGCGGGTGGTCGCGGTGCCGCCGAAGCCCCAGCCGCACATGAACACGCCGTGCCTGGGCGTCTCCTCGGAGGACCCCGGCAAGTACGTGCTGGGGACGGTGCCGGTGGAGGAGGACGGGTCGGCCTTCTTCCGGGTCCCCAGCGGGATCCCCGTCTTCTTCCAGGCGCTCGACGCCGACGGGGTGGCGTTCCAGACGATGCGGAGCCTGACGTACGTCTGGCCGAGGCAGACGCTCTCGTGCGTGGGGTGCCACGAGTCGCGGGAGGCCTCGCCCGCGGCGGCGGGTCGCCCGTCGCGGGCCCTCCAGCGGGAGCCGTCGAAGATCGCGCCGGGGCCCGAGGGCTCGTGGCCGCTTCGGTTCGACCGGCTTGTCCAGCCGGTGCTGGAGCGGCACTGCGTCTCCTGCCACAAGCCCGGGGCCGCGGACGCGAAGGGGGCGGCGTACGACCTCACGGCGGCGAAGGCCTACGGGAGCCTGATGGGGTGGGGGAACAAGGACCTGCACCATCTGGCGTTCGAGAAGGACCGTTCGGTGGTGGGGGAGACGGCGGCGCGGAGGAGCAGGCTCCTGGCGCTCCTGAGGTCGGAGAAGGGCCACGAGGGGGTGAAGCTGGACCGGGATTCCCTCGACCGGCTGGTGACGTGGATGGACGTCTACGCGCAGGCGCGGGGCCACTACAGCGACCGGCAGGAGGAGGAGCTGAGGGAGCTGAGGAAGAGGCTCTCGGGCCTGCTGTCGGAGTGAGCGGCCTCAGGCCGCGGGCGGGCCGGCGGGCGCCGGGGGGAACCGCAGGGTGAAGGTCGTCCCCTGGTCCACGCGGCTGGCGACGTCGATCCGCCCCCCGTGGCGCTGGACGATCTCCCTGCAGACGGCAAGCCCCAGCCCGTGGCCCGCGCCTTCCCCTTTCGTCGTGAAGCCCCGGTCGAAGATCGCCTTCAGGTGCTCCGGGGGGATCCCACAGCCGGTGTCGGAGACCTCCAGGAGCGGCCCCTCCGGCCCCTGGACCGCCATGATCTTCAGGATCCGGCGGGACCGCCCCTTCATCGCCTGCACGGCGTTCGTCAGGAGGTTGATGAGGACCTGCTCGATCTGCTGGGCGTCCGCCCGGACGAAGACCCGGTCGTCCGCCTTCACTTCGGCGCGGACCAGGTGGTAGCGCAGGTGGAAGTCCATGAGGCCCACCGCCCCGCGGACGATCTCGCCGAGCGGTTTGAGCGCGGGCGCGAAGGGCCGCAGGCGGTACTGGTCCAGGAATCCCCGCAGGACGCGCTGACAGCGTTTCCCCGCCTCGAGGACGTGTCCCGCGTACTCCGGGACCTTTTCCGGAGGCGGGGGGGCGGCCGCGAGCATCTCGGAATAGCCGAGCACGATGGACAAGGGATTGTTGATCTCGTGCGCCAGGCTCCCCAGCAGGCGCCCCAGGACGCTCATCTTCTCCAGCTCCGCCATCCGCTGGTGCATCTGGCGCACCGGCCCCACGTCCCGGAGGAGGAAGAGGGTGTGGTCCTTGCCGTCGATCTTGAAGCCCTTGTGGACGATCTCGCAGGTGACCGACGTGCCGTTCGGCCGGGCGAGATCCGCGGTCACGATGGGGGAGACGGGGAGCCCCCCGGGCTGGAGCGCCGGCAGGACCTGGGTGTCGCTCAACTGAAGGATCTCGCCGTAGGTGGTCCCCGCGGGGTCCCGGCCGAGCAGGGTCCTGGCCCGGGCGTTCGCGTCGCGGATGACCCCTTCCGGCCCCGCCACCAGGACCCCGTCGGCGGATTCCTCGAAGAGCATGCGGCGGTAGTCCTCGATGCGGCGGTACGCCGCCTGGCTCCCGCGGACCTCCTCGGTCAGGCGGCGGGAGGTCTCCCGCCCCAGGTGGGCCTCCTCGGACAGGCGGAGGGCCGTCTCCCGCTCCGCCCGGCTTTCCTCGGCGAGGCATCCCGCGAAGATCGCCGCCGCGAAGAAGAAGGCGATCCGGGTGGTGAACCCGATCTCGAGGAGTTCCCCCGGACGGGCGATCCCCGCGGCCACGCCGTAGGCGAGGGCCGCGATCGCGGCGACGGGCAGGGCGGCGCGGGCGCTCCGCGTGAGCCCCGCCAGGAGGATGACGAGGAAGAAGACAACGTAGAACTGGGATCGCGCCTCGCCCGAGAGGAGCATCAGGGCCGTGACGGCCCCGATGTCGAAGGCGAAGAGGACCATGGCGGGCGCGCGCCGGAGGAAGGCCGCCGGCCTCTCGAAAAGCAGGACGAGGCTCGCCGCGGCGTAGATCCCGAGGGCGGGGAGGAAGGCCGGGCGGGCGTTCCCCGCCGCCCCCAGCGACGCGGCCCCGGCCGCCAGCGCCAGGACCGCGCGGAGCGCGGCGACGGAGCGCTTCCGGCCAGGGGTTCGACTCGCTTGATTCCCCAGGTTGCCCGCGAGCGGCGCAACCTGGGGAATCGAAGCGGACTCACCCCTAGGGGACGGGGTCGTCCCGGTACTCACCGCTGGGACTCCTTCCTTCGAGGGCGTCCAGGACCTGGCCGAGGGGGGACAGGGGCTTGCCGAGGACGACGGCCGCCCCCACGGCCAGCGCCGCGGCGGGCCCGCCGATGACCGAGCCCGTGATCGCCACGATGCGTACGCGGGGCCACTGCTCGGCGATGGCCCGGATGAGGTCGAATCCGGAATACTCCCCCAGGTGGAGGTCGACGATCGCGTGGCTGACCGGCTCCTGGCCGAGGATTTTAAGGGCCTCGGGGGGATCGCCGGCGAGGAGGCACGTCCAGCCCTGCTGGGAGAGGTAGGTGTTGAGCATGAGCCGGATGACCGGCTCGTCGTCGACGACGATGACGCGCCGGTCCATGGGGGCCCCCGCGTCCTGCGAAGCGTTCATAGGCTGATGTCTCGCTCCGGTTGCCTCATGCCTGCCGCCGAATCCCGCAAGCGGGGGAGGGATTGGCCCTCCTTGATCCGCATTATAGCAGATGGGGGCCGTCCCTGAGCCGGCCTTTGCGGGCCCCGCGCGCCGCGTCCGGCGCTTCTCAGTTCGTCGCCGGCGGATTGACGCCGTGGATGAACCGGGCGACGGCGGCCGTCAGCCGTTCCACCCCGAAGGGCTTGGGGATGCACTCCACCGGCCCGAGCCCCCCGCATTCCTCGACCACTTCCTCGCTCATGACTCCGGAGATGAGGATGGCCGGCAGGCCGGCGCCCCTGGCCCGGAGTTCCCGGATCACCTCCAGGCCGGACCGGCGGGGCATGTGGAGGTCGACGATGAGGAGCGACCAGCCGCCCTCCGCGAGGCGATCGAGGGCCGCTTCCCCGTCCGGGCAGAGGCCGACGTCGTATCCCTGCTGGGTGAGGATCGTGTGGATCAGCCGGCGGACGAGCTCGTCGTCGTCGGCCACGAGGACCCGGTGGTTGTTGTGCCCTGCCTTCGACATTCCCGCAGGTCCTCAGGGCAGGGAAACAAGAAACATGGTTGAATGAATGGTCGCCCCTCCCCGGTCTTGCCCGGATGCTCCCATGGGTCGGGGGATCCGTCAAGGAAAATTGCGACAAGGTTCCAAATGGAATGTGACTGGCCTGTCCCCATTTATCGTTTGCCGCGGAGGCGCAGAGGGCGCGGAGAAGAAGCTCCCCCTGATTTCCCCGGCCCCCTCGCCCTCCCCGCGCACGGAAGGGGGACGCGAATCCGCGCGAGTCAATGGAATCACCGGAGATGGGCCGCCCTGCGGGAAATCTTCGCGGCGCGAGAAGATTCCGTTCGTGGCACAGGGACGAAGGGGAACCGACATTATTGCCGAGGTTCACGAGCCTCCCCGGGAGGCGCCATTTTTCGCCGCCAACACCATGGGGCGCAGGGGGTTGCGCGCGCCTTTGCGGCGCGGTCTGGCCCCTATATTGCTCTTCCTTCGAGCGTTGATCCTGAAGAAAGACGCTTGGGAGATGAGGCCTATGGAAAAAAAGACAATCCTGGTCGTGGAAGACGACCGGCGGATGCGGAAGCTCATCGTCATCACCCTGCGGAACCACGGGTACGAAATCTGCGAGGCGGGGGATACCCGCGAGGCGGTCGACCAGATGGACAGGAAGCTCCCCGACGCCATCGTGCTCGACGCCGTGCTCCCGAACAAGACCGGGTTCGAGCTGTGCGCGGACCTCAAGGAGGATCCCCGCACGTCCGACATCCCCATCCTCATCGTCAGCGGGATCACCCAGGGGGTCCCCGGCAGCAGCGAGAGCTGGAAGCGGAAGTTCCTGGCGGACGACTACATCGCCAAGCCCTTCAACCTGAAGGACCTCGTGGACCACGTCGAGCGCCTGATCGGCACCGGCCAGAGGGAGGCCTACCCGTCATGATCCCCCCCGGCGACCGCCGCGTCCTGATCGTGGACGACGAGCCGCACCTGCGGATCATGCTTTCCCGGTTCCTCTCCAAGGCGGGGTGGGCCTGCGCCGCCGCCGCGACCCGGGCCGAGACCCTGGACCTCCTGGGGCGCGAGGCGTTCACGCACGCGGTCATCGACATCCACCTGGGGCTCGAGTCCGGGCTCGACGTCATCCGCGACGTCAAGGCCCGCCTGCCCGGGGCGCGCGTCCTGGCGATGACCGGCGCGGTGCTGGGCGGCCCGGAGGCCGCCCTGCTGGCGGGGGCGGACGCCTTCCTGACCAAGCCGGTCCCCCGGCTTGCCCGGGTCGCCCAGGCCCTTGAGGGAGCCGCCTCCGATGAGAATTGAGAAAATGGCCTTTCTGACCAGCCGGAAGCGCGCCGTCATCGCCCTCCGCGTCGTGATGACCCTGGCGGTGACGGCGATCTCGCTTTCCCAGCTCCCGAAATCCCCCTGGCCCATGATCACGATCCTGGGCGTCTACGCGCTCACGAACCTCGTGCTCTCCTTCGAGAAGCCCCAGGCCTTCCTCCGGCGTTTCCCCGAGATGCTCCTCTTCGGGTTCGACCTCGCGGTGGTCACGGCCCTGATGATCATGGCCGGCGAGACGAGGTCCCAGTTCTACGTCATCTTCTTCCTCATCATCCTGATGGCCGGGCTCTCCAAAAGCTCCCGGGCCACGGTCGTCCTGGCGTGCATCTCCTCGGCCGTCTACGGCCTGCTCGTCGGGGCCGCGAATCCCGCCGAGCTCATCGAGCTGGGCTTCACGACCCGGGTGGCCCTCTTCTTCGTGATCGCCCTCTTCGCCGGCTACATGGCCGAGGAGGCCCACAAGGAGCGCGGGGAGCACCGGCGGTTCGAGGGCTTCTACCGGGGCCTCTTCGACCAGTCGGGCGACGGCGTCCTCGTGGCGGGCACGGACGACGTCATCCGGGAGGCCAATCCCCGCGCCATCAAGATCCTCGGATCCGACCCGCGGGGGAAGATGCTCTGGGATGTCCTGCGGGTCAGCGGGGAGGACGTCCCGGCGGCCGGCTCGGGATCGAGCGGCCGGATCCCCACGATGAACAGCCTCTCGGTCTTCAGCCTGGACCTGGCGCGGGCCGACGGGGAGACCGTGTCCTGCGAGGCGACCCTCCGCCACCTCCATCTGGAGGGGGAGACTTATCGCCTGCTCCTCCTGCGCGACGTGGGGGCGATCCGCGACCTCCAGAGGCAGATGGCCGAGCTCGAGAAGGGGAGCGTCATGGGCCAGCTCGTCGCCAGCATCACCCACGAGATCAACAACCCCCTGGCCGTCATCCTGGGCTACGCGGAGCTCCTGGAGGAGGGCCCGCTGGGGGCGGAGGAGCGCGAGTACGCCGGGTACATCCGAGAGGCCGGCCAGCGGTGCAAGCGGGTGGTGGACTCCTTCCTCGACCAGTACCGCTCCCGGCCCTTCACCCCCGCGCCGGCGCGCCTGGGGGAGGTCGTCCGGGACGCCGCCCGGCTCATGGACTTCCACCTCCGGTACAACCTGGTGAAGATGGAGATGGACGTGAAGGAGGACCCGGAGGTCCTGGTGGACCGGGGCCAGATCGAACAGCTCCTCATCAACCTCATCTCCAACGCGGTCAAGTCCATGCAGGGCCGGCCCCGGAAGCTCCTCCGGCTCCGCGTGAAGGAGACGGAGCGGGAGAGCCTCATCGAGGTGTCGGACACCGGCTGCGGGATCCCGCGCGATCATCTCGCGCGGCTCTTCACGCGCGGGTTCACGGCCCGCGCCGACGGATCGGGCCACGGCCTGGGCCTGGCGCTGAGCCAGGAGATCGCCAACCGCCACGGGGGCACGGTCGCGGTCGAGAGCGAGGCGGGACAGGGGACCACGTTCATCGTGCGCCTCCCCAAGGCCGGGGCCGCCCTCGGCCCGGCGCCCGAAGGGGGCGCCGCCGCGGCCTGACGGGCGATCCGGCATTGGGAACGGATACCCCGAGAATAGTCTAGAGCAGATCCGAGAACTCCTCCACCGTCAGCCCTGCCTCCCGGATCAGATGCCGCAGCGTCCCCTTCGCCAGCTCCTTGTGATCGGGAACGACCAGGCGGCGGTGCGGAGGCTCCTTGTGCCGCAGGATGACGTGGCTGCCCGTCTGGTGATCTTCGAAGTACCCCAGCTTCCCGAAGGCCTTGATCGCCTCGCGGCCCGACACCACGGGGAGCTTCGTCACGCCTTCACTTCCACCGTTTCCTCGTGGATCGGCGGCGGGATCGGCTCCCCGTGCTTCTTCAGGCTCGCCAGGTACCCCCCGATCGCCTCCGTGATGTTCTTCCGCGCCTCGGAGCGCGTCTTCCCCTGGCTGACGCACCCCGGCAGCGCGGGGCAGATCGCCGCGAATGCCCCGTCCTCGTCCTGTTCGATAAGCACCCTGAACTTCATGCCTCCATTTTACCATGATCGGCCGCCGCGGGGGAGTCTTCCTTCAGCGGCTTGTCCTCGATCCGTAGAGGGTCCGGCACGGCTTCCGGCTCCGAGCTTTCAGCCCGGCCCGCGTTGCCTGAGGGGAAGTTCGCGGGCCTTCCATGGGCCGCGGCCCGTGCACGGAATTTCCACGCCCCGGAGTTGCCCCGCCGAGCGGCCGGTGTTATAATAAGCCTACCGGGGTTGCAAGGGCCCCGCGTGCGACCGGGGTAGTGGACGTGCCGGGTTGTCTCCCATATGAAAGTCCGGGCCGGTCGCGCGTCGTCTGCGGTCCCGAAGGGATTTCCCTCCCCGCGCGTCCGGCCTGCCCCGCGCCTTCAGGAAGGAGAATACCAATGCCCCCGGATACGCGGCTCCCGAGCGTCACGCGGATGCGGCCCGGCGACCACTGCTGCGGCGTCTACCGCACGGAGGATGAACATCGCGCCCTGATGGTCGATTTCATCCGCCAGGGCGTCGAGCGCCGCGAGAAGATGTTCTACATCGTGGACGTCCACACGGCGGCGGGCCTGAGGGCCACCCTGGAGTCCGGCGGCATCGACGTGGACCGGATCGAGAAGGAGGGCCAGTTCACGATCCTGACGGCCAGGGAATCCTACCTGCTGGGGGGCGAGTTCGATCCCGACAAGATGATCCAGCTCCTGGGGAGCGAGACGGACAAGGCGGTCAAGGCGGGCTATGCCGCCCTGCGCGTGACCGGCGAGATGACCTGGGCGCTGGCGGGGGAGCCGGGGTCCGAGCGCCTGATCGAGTACGAGTCCAAGCTGAACGACTTCTTCCCCGGCAGGCCCTGCTACGCGATCTGCCAGTATCAGCGCGGGCGGTTCGACCCCGAGGTCCTGCTCGACGTCCTCCATACCCACCCCAAGGTGATGCTCGGGATCGAGGACTACGACAACTCGTGCCGGTACTTCGTCCCTCCCCGGGCCTTCCTCGGCGCGGACCGGCAGGGCGCGATGCTCGACCGGTGGCTGGAGAACCTCGCCGGACATGGATAGCGTCCCGCCTCGCGAGATCCGCCTCGTCGAGGACGCCTGCCGGATCCTCGGCCAGCTCGGGGTCCGGGAGGCGCTCGCCCAGGCGTGCCGCGAGGCGCTCTCCTTGACCGGCGCGGGCGCGGCGCTGGCCGCCCATGTCTTCCCGAACCAGACGTGGGACAAGGGGATTCACCTGCTGGTCCGGGGGGACGGCGTTCCCGAACTGCCGGCGGCGGCGGGCCGATCGGCGCTCTTCGCCGCGTACCGCCGCCTCTGCGCGGAGCGCCGCATCGCCCGCTGGCCCCGGGCGGAGCCCGACGCCGTGCTGGCGGGGCTGGGCGCGGCTTCCGCCTGCGCCATCCCCGTCTCCGGGCGGGGGGGCCGCGTCGAGGCGGCCCTCGTCCTCGCCGGCGCCGGTTCGAGGGCGCGGACGACAAAACCCTCGGCGCGCTGGCCCTCTGCGCGTCGGCGGCGCTCCAGAACGCGGCGAGGTTTGCCCAGGCGAAGAGGGACGGGGACCAGCTCTTCCTGTTCGGCGAGGCCTCCAGCGAGGCCCTCTGGGACTGGAATCCCGGGACGGACGCGCTGTGGTGGAGCGGCGGGATCCGGAAGATCCTCGGGGGCGGGGGACTGGAGGCGGGGGCGTCGGGCGAATGGAGGCTCTCGCGCATCCACCCGGAGGACGTCGAGCGCGTCCGGACGACGCTCGGGCGGGCGCAGGGCTCCGCCCGGCCCTCCTGGAGGGAGGAATACCGCTTCCTCCGGGCCGACGGATCCTGGGCGTTCGTGGAAGACCGGGCGTATTTCATCCGCGACGCGGAGGGCCGGGCCTTCCGCGTCGTCGGGGCGCTCGTCGACGTCACGGACCGCAAGGGCGCGGAGGAGGCCCTCCGGAAGAGCCAGGAGCGCCTGCGCCAGGTGGAAAAGATGGACGCCATCGGCCGGCTGGCCGGAGGCGTGGCCCACGACTTCAACAACCTCCTCACCGTCATCCTGGGGTACGGCGACATCCTCCTCACCAAGCTCCCGGCGGAGGACCCCTCGCGCGCCCCGGTGAAGGAGATGGTCGACGCCGGCCGGCGCGCGGTCGGCCTCACCCGCCAGCTCCTGGCCTTCTGCCGGAAGCAGGTGATCCAGCCCCGCCCGATCGACCTCAACGCGGCCGTCTCGGACATGGGAAAGATGCTCGGCCGCCTCCTGGGGGAGGACGTCTCGCTCGCGGTCCTCCCCGGGGAGGGGCTCTGGCCGGTCTTCGCGGACCCCGGCCAGGTCGAGCAGGTCCTCCTCAACCTCGTGGTGAACGCCCGGGACGCCATGCCGCGGGGCGGGAAGCTGGCGATCGAGACGCGGAACGTGGACCTCGACGAGCCCTACGTCCGCGGCCGCCCCGAGGCGCGTCCCGGGCCCCACGTCCTCCTCTCCGTCTCCGACACGGGCTGCGGCATGGACGAGGCCGTGCTCTCCCGCCTCTTCGAGCCCTTCTTCACGACGAAGGAGCTGGGGAAGGGGACGGGGCTCGGGCTCTCGACCGTCTACGGGATCGTGAAGCAGGCCGGGGGGCACGTCGGGGTCTACAGCGAGGTCGGACGCGGGACGACCTTCAAGGTCTACCTGCCCCGGTTCGAGGGCCCGGTGAAGGAGGCGGAGGAGGCGAGGGCCCTCCCCGAGGCGCCGCGCGGCGGAGGGACGATCCTCGTCGCCGAGGACTCGGAGACCATCCGGAGGCTGGTCGTGGCGGTCCTCGATCAGGCGGGGTACAAGGTCCTGGCCGCCTGCCATGGCGTGGAGGCGCTCCGGGCGCTGGAGGGCCACTCGGGCCCCGTCGACCTCCTGGTTACCGACGCGGTGATGCCCGAGATGGGGGGCTCCGAGCTCGCCCTCCACGCGGCCCGGGCGAGGCCGGGGATCCGGATCCTCTTCACGTCCGGCTACACCGAGCGCGGCCTCCAGGACCAGGGGGGGCCGGCGGGGGGCGTGGACTTCCTCGAGAAGCCCTTCACCCCGGCGTCGCTCCTCCGGAAGGTCCGCGAGGTCATGGCGGGGAAGGAGGCGAAATGACGGCCCGGCCCAGGGTCCTCGTCGTCGACGACGAGGCGCCCAACAGGAGGCTCATCGCGGCGGTCCTGGAGCCGCTCGGGTTCGAGGTGCGCCAGGCGGGCGACGGGGAGGAGGCCCTGGGCGAGATCGGCCGGGAGGCCCCCGACCTCGTCCTCCTGGACGTCATGATGCCGCGGATGGACGTGTACGGGCTCCTGCGGATCCTGAAGAGCGACCCCCGGACGCGGCTGATCCCGGTCGTCATGTGCACGTCGCTCGACCAGATCGAGAACAAGCTCGCCGCGGTCGACCTGGGAGCGGACGACTACCTCATCAAGCCTTTCAACGTCACGGAGCTCGCCGCGCGGGTGCGGTCGCTCACGGCGCTCAAGCGTTTCACCGACGACCTGGAGCATGCCTCGAAGGTCTTCGAGGGGATCGCGCACGTGATCGAGAGCCGGGACCGCTACACCGGGGGCCACTGCAAGCGCATGGCGGCTTACATGACCCGGATCGGAAAGGCGCTGGGGCTCGGGGAGGAGGACCTCGGGCTCCTCCAACTGGGGGGCGTCTTCCACGACCTCGGGAAGGTCGCGGTCCCGGACGCGGTCCTCAACAAGCCCGGCAAGCTCGATCCCGAGGAATGGGCGGCCATGAAGACCCACTCCGCGGTCGGGGCGGACCTCTGCCGCGGGATGAGGACCATGGAGAGAGTCCTCACCATCATCCGCCACCACCACGAAAGGCTCGACGGCTCGGGCTATCCCGACGGGCTCCGAGGAGAGGCGATCCCCCTGCTGGTCCGGATCGCCAGCGTGGCGGACGTCTACGACGCCCTGGCGACCAAGCGCTCCTACAAGGAATCGTTCCCGCGCGAGAAATGCCTGGCTATACTTCACGAGGAGGCGGCGCGGGGCTTCTGGGACCGGGACGTCGTGGAGGCGATGGCGGGCGTCGTCGG
>CAYNDR010000088.1:0-5050 GCA_964395295.1 uncultured Planctomycetales bacterium | reverse complement strand
AAAGGAGGGGCCGGCCATGGAAACCCGGAAGACCGTCCTCCTGTGCGAGGACGACCCCGTCCAGCTCAAGACGATCGTCGCCGCGTTCGAGGCGGCGGGATACCGGACCCTCACCGCCCGCGGGCCCGGGGAGGCCCTGGAGGCCATCCGGGGGCAGGCCCCGGACGCGGTCGTGACGGACGTCCAGCTGGAGCAGGGGAACGGATTCGACCTTGTGGACGGCCTCCGGCGGAAGGGCCTGGACGTGCCCGTGATCATGGTGTCCGGCGCCTCCACGGAGGCCACCCGGGAGCGGGCCCGCGCGGTCGGGGTCCTCAACTTCCTGGAGAAGCCCTTCAGCTACAAGGACCTCGTGGACCGAGTGGGCGAGATCGTGCGGCACCCGCGCGTCCGCCTGATCGAGGGCCGGATCCTCGTCGTCGAGGACGAGCCGGTCACCCGGACCCTCCTGTCGGAGATCCTCTTCCAGGCGGGCGCCGACGTCCTCGTGGCGGAGGAGGGCGCCAAGGCGCTCCAGGTCCTCCGGACGTCCGAACCCCCGGTCGACATGGTGCTGGCGGACTACCACCTGCCGGGCCTGGAGGGGGCGGCGCTCATCTCGGAGGCGCGGAAGGCGGCGCCGGGGATCTACGTCGCCATGATCACCGGGGAGGCCTCCCAGGAGGAGATCCAGGCCGGGTTCAGGGCGGGGGCCTCCGCCCTTGTCCGGAAGCCCTTCTCCCCGAAGGAGGTCGTGGCCTTCGTGGACCGCAACCTGGAGGCCGCGCGGGAGATGCGGGAGGAGGCCCGGCGGAGGGGGCTGGAGGCGCGGGAGCCGGCCCTGAGGCGGTTCCGGCGCTGGGCGCTCTCCTATATCCGGGCCCGCAAGGGGAGCCGGAAGCGCAAGAAGTTCATCACCGCGTGCGTGGCCGCGGCGATGGTCGCCGTCGGCGTCGTCGCGGCGGTCTTCGTCGAGCGGACGATGAGCGCGATCGACTACTACAAGCAGAAGGCCGACAAGGCGCTGGACGCGGTGACGGAGCCGGGATCGCGCGGCGACCTCGAGCTCCAGAAGTGGTATCTCCTGCGCAAGCTCGAGATGGACAAGGAGATGAACGAGTCGACGCGGGAGTACTACCGGAAGCAGATCGAAGGGGGCCGGGTCCCGGGCCCCCCGAAGTGACGCCGGCTTGACAGGGCCGGTCCCGTGGCGGACAATAATCCGCATGAGCACCCCGGGACCCCTTGAGCCGTCCATCCTCGCGGAGCTCCGCGACCTCCAGAAGTCGACCTCCCCGACCTTCCTGGCCGAGCTGATCGACCTCTTCTTCAAGCAGGCGGACGATCTCATCCCCAAGCTCCGGAAGGCGCTGGGGGACCGCGACCTCGACGTGTTCGTCCGGATCTCCCACACCCTCAAGGGGACCTGCGGGAGCGTGGGGGCCCTGCGGATGACGGAGATGTGCGCGCGCCTGAACCAGATGGGGCGGAAGGGCGAGTGGGGGGCGATGGAGGGGCCGCTCAGCGGGCTCGAGGCCGAGTACAAGCTGGTCCATGCCGCCCTGGAGGCCGAGAAGTCCCGCTGAACCGCCGCCGGATCATCCCCAGGAAGCGGGCCGGGTTCACCGGCTGGGGGAGCACCCCGTCATACCGCCCGGGGCGCGCCTCGACGCCCGGGGACGGCATCGCCACGATCGGGATATTCCTCGTGGAGGCGTCCCTCCGGATCGCCCGTACGGCCCGCGTGGCGGCCCCGTCGGCAAGGCAGGTATTCATCAGGATGAGGTCGGGTTGCCCCACGCGGGCCAGGGCGAGGGCGGCGCGCGTCGTCATCGCCCGCAGGACGCCGATCCCTTCCATCTCGCAAAGCAGGCGGATCAGCTCGAAGGTCGGCTCGTGGTCCTCGGCCACGAGGAGCAAGGCCTTCCTGTGGAAGGGGCGTTCCCGCAGGCGGACCGCGCGCTCACACATCGGATTCCTCCAGGGTTGCCGAGGCCGGCCGCGCCCAGCGGCGGGCGCACCGGACCAGGTCGGCGGGCTTGAAGGGCTTGGAGAGGGCGTCGGAGGCGCCGGCCTTCCCGCGCCGCCCGTCCAGGTCGGGGACCGCGGAGACCAGGACGACGGGGACCCGATGGAGGGATGGATCGTCCTTCCAGGCCGCCGCGGCCGCGTCCCCGTGGATGCCGGGGAGCTCGACGTCCAGCAGGATGAGGGCGGGCTGTTCCCGGCGGGCCATCCCGAGGCCCTCGCGGGCGTCCCCGGCCACGCGGGCGCGGAACCCCGCGGACTCCAGGGTGCGGGCGATCATCCGCCGCGTGGGGGGGTGGTCCTCCACGACCAGGACCAAGGGGGCCGGGGCCTTATCCATACAGGGGTGAGAAGAGCATATTCCGTGCCAAGCCGGGGACGCGAAAAACGGGGCCGGAAGGACCTTGGGCCTACAGGAATGTGGGGGCCTCTCGACAAAACAGACCGTCCATTTTGTCGTACGACAAACCGGACGGTCTATTTTGTCGGTTCCGGGGGGGGCCTGTCGATCCCCAGGTTCTGCATCTTGTAGGCGATCATCCGTTCGGTGAGGCCCAGGGCGCGGGCGGCCCGGGCCTTGATCCAGCCGTGCTTCTGGAGGGCCTCCAGGATCATGGAGCGTTCCAGGCGCTCCACCGCCTCCACGAGGTTCCCCTCCTCCCCCGCCGGCGGCCCGGCCGGGGAGTCGCGGAGGATGGCCGGGGGCAGGTGCTCCCGGCGGATCTCGTCCCCCTCGCAGACGAGGACGGCCCGGTCGATCGCGTGCTGGAGCTCGCGGACGTTGCCCGGCCAGGCGTGGCGCCCGAGGGCGTCCAGGGCGTCCGGGGCGATCCCCGCCGCGGGGCGCTTCTCGCGGCGGGCGGCGCGGGCCAGGAAGTGCCGGGCGAGCTCCGGGATGTCCTCGGCGTGGCCGCGGAGCGGGGGGATCTCGATCACCAGGGTGTTCACCCGGTAGAAGAGGTCCTTGCGGAACTGGTTCTGGCGGACGGCCTCCTCCAGGTCGCGGTTGGTGGCGCAGAGGACGCGGACGTCCACCTCGATCTTCGCCTCGCCGCCCACGCGCTGGAAGGTCCGCTCCTGGAGGACGCGGAGGATCTTGGCCTGGGTGGAGAGGGGCATGTCGCCGATCTCGTCGAGGAAGAGGGTGCCGCCGTGGGCCTGCTCGAACTTGCCGCGGCGGCGGCCCGAGGCCCCGGTGAAGGCCCCCTGCTCGTGGCCGAAGATCTCGCTCTCGAGGAGGGTCTCCGTGAGGGCGGCGCAGTTGACGTCCACGAACGGCCTGGGGGCGCGCGGGCTGGAGAAGTGCAGGGCGCGGGCCGCGAGCTCCTTGCCCGTCCCGTTCTCGCCCATGACGAGGATGGTGGTCTCGCTGGGGGCCACCTTGCGGATGAGGGCGCGGAGGGCCTCCATGGCCGCGGAGGAGCCCACGAGGCTCTCGGGGCCGTTCTCGGACTGGACCTCGGTCCTCAGGCGGGCGATCTCGATCTGCTGCTGGCCCAGGCGGAGGGCGTTGCGCATCGAGACGGCCAGGCGGCGCGCGTCCACGGGCTTGGTGACGTAGTCGGAGGCCCCAAGCCTCATCGCGGAGACCACGTCGCCCACGGACTCGGAGGCGGTGACGACGATCGCGGGCGCGCCGGGATGCGCCTGGCGGAGCTTCTCCAGCAGGTCGAGCCCGGAGGCGTCCGGGAGCGTGAGGTCCAGGAGGCACAGGTCCGGGGGGTCCTCGGCGAGGAGCTTGAGGAAGTCCTTCCCGGAGGGGACGAGGCGGAGGGTGTAGCCTTCCTTCTCGGCGATGGCCTTGACGACCCGCCCGACGGTGACGTCGTCCTCGACGTAGACGACCCGGACCGCGCGCTGGATTGAACCCATCGTCCGTTCAGCCTCGTTCCCTGGGGACCGGACTTAAGAGTAGTCCATGGAGGTCCGTTCGGCAAGGCCGATTCGGTCGCGAGGCGTGAGGGTTGAGGGAGGTCCGTCAGGGCTTCGGGAGGCGGGCCAGCATCTCGCGGATGACCTTCTGGTTCTCCTCCCATCGCCGCTGCTGCTCCCGCCAGAGTTCCTTCTGCTCCTGCCAGCGCCCTTTCTGTTCCTGCCAGCGCTCCTGATCCCGCACCTCCCGCCGGAGGAGGTACTTCAGGGTTTGGTCGGACTTCTTCTCCAGGGCGTCGATGCGCCGGAGCGCGCCGTCCCAGCGGACCAGCATCCGCTTGAGGAAGCGTTCCAGCGGTTCTCCGTCCCCGCCGTTCGGCAGTCCGCGCATGGTTTCAGTTTATCACGCCGCGCGCGGCGGTGCAAGGCGGTCCTCCGGGCGGGAAACATCCGCTGCAGCCAGGGGTATCGGAGCATCAAGGCGGCGGGCTCATGCTTGATGCGATACACTCCCTGGCATACCATCCGTTTACCGCCGGCCTCGTTCCGGATATCATAGGGCCATGGATTCGCTCGATGCCGTGAAGCTGGACCGGACCGCCTTCTCGGTGGCTTCCCTGACGGCGCCCTCCGACGAGAAGGCTTTCTGGCTTTCCAGGACCCCGCATGAACGCCTGGCGGCCGTGGAAATCCTGCGTCAAATCATCTATGGCTACGATCCGTCTGCCACCCGACTTCAAAGAGTTCTTGAGGTTGCTCAACGCGCACCGCGTTGAGTACCTCCTGATCGGCGGGTACGCCGTCGGGTACCATGGGTATCCGCGCGCCACCGCGGACATGGACCTCTGGGTGGCCGCCCATCCCGGGAACGCCGACAGGCTCGTGGCCGTCCTGAAGGAGTTCGGGTTCAGCCCGCCGGGGCTTTCGGCAGGCCTGTTCCTCAAGGAAGACCAGGTCGTCCGCATGGGGGTGCCGCCCGTCAGGATCGAGATCGTCACGACGATCTCCGGCGTTCGGTTCGAGGCGTGTTCCGCGGCCCGGGTGATGGCCGAGATCGACGGGGTCCCCGTTCCCGTCATCGGCCTGGAGGACCTGAAGGCCAACAAGAAGGCCAGCGGCCGGCACGGCGCGGCCCAGCCGCAACCCAAAGATTGTTGCGGCGGTTGCCGCG
>CAYNDR010000087.1:18089-19571 GCA_964395295.1 uncultured Planctomycetales bacterium | reverse complement strand
CTGAGGCTCCCCCCGTCAGCCCCCGGGGGGGCGAGGGGGGAAATCAAGGGGAGTTTCTTCTCCGCGTCCTCTGCGCCTCCGCGGTAAATGACAAATGGGGACAGGTCAGGTCCCTGCCGCCGTGCCCGCCGACTTCGATTGCCAATCCGCGCGGCGGAGGGTAGAATCGGCCCCCATGCCCACCACGAGGAGCATCCCGATCCTGACCGACGAACAGCTGATCGTGCACCTCAAGAGGGGCGACCGCCACGCGGGAGACGCGCTCGTGCGGAGGCACAACCGCCTGGTGGCGCGGGCCGTCTACGAGGTGGTGCGGGACCTGACCGCCGTCGAGGATCTCATCCAGGAGATCTTCATGAAGGCGTTCCGGAAGGTCCACCTCTACGACCCCGCCCAGGGGAAGTTCACCGTCTGGCTCACCACCGTGGCCCGCCACGAGGCGATCAACCATCTCCGGCGCATGAAGCGCTCGCGCCACGTGTCGCTGGAGGACACCGCCCCCGAGGGGGGCTTTTCCCCGATCGAGCGGCCCAGCCAGCAGGTCTCGAAGAAGGAGACCTGGGGAAAGGTCATCGAGGCGATCCACGCCCTCGCGGAGCCCGCCCGCACGATCCTCAAGAAGCGGATCCTGGAGTCGAAGCCCTTCGACCAGATCGCCAAGTTCCTCAAACAGCCGGTGGACACGGTCAAGACGATCTACTACCGCACCACCGAGTCGCTCCGCCGCAAGCTCGGCCACCCCGTGAGCCCCTGACCCCCCCAGGTGTTAACGCAGTGGCGACTCGACAGAGTTAACACGGTGTTAACCCCGTCGCGACTCGACAGAGTTAACACTTGTGTTGAGCGGGCCTTTGTGGTGAATTTGTCGGCGTGCACCGGCTGGTGAGCGTCCTGGGGCTGGCGGTCCTCCTGGGGATCGGCTGGGCGGCCTCGAACAACCGGAAGTCCATCCGGTGGCGCATCGTGGCCTGGGGGATGGGGCTCCAGCTCCTCTTCGCCCTGGCGATCCTCAAGACCTACCCCGGCTACCGCGTCTTCCGCTGGCTGAGCAACGCCTTCAAGACGCTCATCTCCTTCACCGACGCGGGCGCCGGTTTCGTCTGGGGCTGGCTCTATAAAAAAGACCAGCCGCCCGTCTTCATCATCGACATCCTCATGACCATCGTCTTCTTCGCCGCCCTCATGTCCCTCCTCTACCACCTGGGCGCGATGCAGTGGGTCGTGGGCGGGATCGCCAAGGTGATGCGGAAGACGATGGGCACCTCGGGCTCGGAGACCCTCTCCGCCGCCGCCAACATCTTCGTGGGCCAGACCGAGGCGCCGCTCGTGGTGCGGCCGTTCGTGGAGACGATGACGATGTCCGAGCTCCACGCGGTGATGGTGGGCGGCTTCGCCACCATCGCCGGCGGGGTCCTGTCTGCCTACGTCGGCTTCGGGATCGATGCGTGGAACCTCGTGGCCGCAAGCTTCAAGTCCGCCCCC
>CAYNDR010000087.1:0-18079 GCA_964395295.1 uncultured Planctomycetales bacterium | reverse complement strand
TCCGCCCCCGCGGCGCTCGTGGCGGCCAAGATGTTCTACCCCGAGACGCGGGAATCGGTCACCGCGGGCGAGGTCAGGATCAAGCTGGAGCGGACCACCGCCAACGTCTTCGACGCGATCTGCGTGGGCGCCGGCGACGGGATGAAGCTGGTCCTCAACGTCGTGGCGATGCTGCTGGCCTTCGTGGCGATCATCGCCATGGTCAACTGGGGGATCGGGCTCTTCCACAAGGAGCTCACGCTCCAGATGGTCTTCGGCTGGGTCTTCGCCCCCGTGGCGTGGGTGATGGGGGTGCCCTGGGACGACTGCACGAAGATCGGCCGGCTCCTGGGGACGCGCATGGTGTTCAACGAGTTCCTGGCCTACATGGACCTGATGAAGATGGAGGTCTCCCCGCGGGCGCACGTCATCGCCACCTACGCCTTCTGCGGGTTCGCCAACTTCGGATCGATCGCCATCCAGATCGGGGGGATCTCGACGATCGCCCCCTCCCGGCGCGCGGACCTGGCGCGGCTGGGCCTGCGGGCGATGCTCGCCGGGACGCTCGCCTCGTTCCTCACGGCCAACATCGCCGGGGCGCTCCTCTCCGACGAGCAGGTGGAGCGGGACTACCGGCGGAGCAAGGCGGAGAAGGCCGCCACGCGCGAGGAGCGCGCGCGCCACTGCGACGCGTTCCTGGAGAGGTTCCCGGACTCCCCCTACGCGGAGGAACTGCGGAAGCTGAGGGAGCGCCCGTAGGCTACTTGTTCAGGGCGGCCTCCCGCTGGCGGCGGATCTCCTCGAGGCGCTCGGGGGTGGTCTCCGCCCCGTCGCCCGCACTGCCGGGCCCGCGCACGTGCAGGCGGAACCCCTCGGCCCCCGTCACGCGCGCGAAGTCGTCCAGCACGGCGGCGCGGAGCGAGTCGATCGAGACGGGCGTCCAGCGCTCGTCGTTGCCGGCCACGCCCTTGTAGCCCACGATCCGGGCGCCCTTGCGGGTGTAGAAGCGGATGACGTACTCGACCTTGAGCGCCTGCCGGGTGGTGTTCTTGACCCGGACGCGCACGCCGTAGGTCCCGTCCGCGTCCTCGCGGACGATCCGGTCCACCACGAGGGAGTCGTCGACGAACCGCGCCCCCTCCTCGGTGGAGATCCCGGGCCATTCGATCGTCTTGGCGATCGGGCGGGTCAGATCCGTCCCCAGCTCCGAGATCCCGGGGTTCTCGTAGATGGACGGATCGATCTCCACCTCCGTCCCCTCCGGGCCCGGCTCCTCCTGAGGATACTCCCCGGCGCTGATCGAATCGCCGGCGCAGCCCGCGACGGCCAGCAACGCCGCCAGAAGAGCGTACCTCATGCGCGTCCCTCCTACCTTCGGAGTGCCGCCGTGGCCTCCAGGAACCGTTTGGTCCGCCCGGGGTCGGTCCCCGTGTGGACCTTCCGCTTCTGCGTCTCCTGCTCGATGTTCTGGATCCGCCCCTCCAGCTCCGGGTGCGTGGACCAGGCCCCCCGGTCCTTCTTGGGCAGTCTCGCCACGAAGGCCTTCAGGGCGTTCGGATCATACCCCACGCCCTCCCTCGTGAGCAAGTCCACCGCCATCGTGTCGGCCTTGATCTCGTCCTCCCGGCCGTAGCCGTTGACGATCTCCTGGGCCAGGTCGTCGAGGACCTTCCCGAAGGCGTCGGCCAGCTGGAGGAGCGTGTCCCGCTTGCCCGGATCGTCCCGGAAGCCGATCGCGATGCCGATCTTGGCCACGCCGCCCAGGAGGTCCAGCGCCCCCGCCTTCGCGGAGGCGCGGTTGGCGGACTCCTCGGGGTGGCGCATGTTGACGTGGGCGACCTCGTGGGCCAGGACGCCGGCGAGCTCGTCCTCGTTCTGCATGAGCCTGATCGCGCCGGTGGTGACGAAGACGAATCCGCCCGGGGCGGCGAAGGCGTTGACCGCGTCGCTCTGGAGGACGCCGAAGAAGTAGCCCTTGAAGGTCTCCGGGCGGTCCGATTCCAGGGAGATGGTGTAGCCGACCTGGGCCACGTACCGCTCCAGCGCCTCGTCGCTCGCCAGGGGGCTCTCGGCGATGGCGTTGGCGGCCACGCCGCGGCCCACGTAATACTCCTGGCTCTCGGTGAGCTTCTTCGTGGCGCAGGCCGCCAGGGGCAGGGCCAGGAGGACCGGGAGGAAGGCCTTCTTCATGGCGTTCTCTTACTTGACGTTCGCGAACTCCCCCAACTTTCCGCCGCGCCGGAAACCGGCCAGGAGCCGCTCCAGGCCCGCGCGGTCGCGGCCGATGGACCGGGCCTCGAGGACGTCCACCTGCTTGTAGGCGGCCTGGATGGCGGGACCCTTCTGCTCGCCGTATTTCTTCTCGGTCTCGGGGTCGAACCGCGACGAGGCATACTTGTCGGCCTTGAGCTTCGCCAGCTCCGCCTCGTCCGCGGCCTCGAACTGGAACTTGTCGCGCGCGATGAGCGCGGAGCGGGGGATGTAGGCCTCCGGGCCGTCGTTCAGGACAACCTTCGCGTAGCTCCCCTGGATGGCCGTCACCGTCACCGGCTCGCCGTACTTGGCCGGCCTGAGAGGCTCGCCCTTCAGGCGGCTGGGGGTACCATAGAAGGACGCATTCCGCACGTTGACCGTCTTGGGGCCCAGGGGGACCTCGTCCTCCTGGACCGGGAGGCGCGCCGCCAGGAACGCCGCCGCGGACAGAACGCCCATGATATCCCCTTCCGAAGCGGTTCGATTCTATGGCGGGCCGATCGGCGCTGTCAATGATTGCGCGACCTACTTCGACGCCATCTGGTACGAGCCGTCCCAGTCGGGCGGGGGCGGCTCCGCCCGGTACCGCCCGCAAAGCTCCACGTAGGGGGCGGCCGCGCGGTCCCCCCCCTCCCGGGCGGCCAGGAAGACCTCCCGCGCCTCCTCGAAGCGCCGCGCGCGGAAGGCCTCGAGCCCCTTCTCGAACGTCCGCGCCCTCCCGAGGCGCTCCGGGGGCACCTCCCCCTTCAGGCCCAGGAGCTCGTAGATGCGGACGGGGTGCTTCTTCCCCTTCACCTTGATCAGCGCCAGCTCCCGCGCCTCCACCCGCTCCCGCGCGGGACCGTAGGTCGCCTCGCTGGCGATGATGTCCGTGCCGAACTCCTTGTTGACCCCCTCGAGGCGCGACGCCAGGTTCACCTCGTCTCCCATCACCGTGTAGTTCACCTGGTCGTGCGCGCCGAAATTGCCCACCGTGGCGATCCCGGTGTTGATCCCCATCCGCGCGTGCATCTCGGGGAGCCCCTGCGCCCGCATCCGCGCCGCGAAGTCCCGGAGGCGCCGCTGGGCCCCCACGGCGGTCAGGCAGGCCCGCAGGGCGTGGTCCGGCTGGCCGATCGGATCGTTCCAGAAGGCCATGATCGCGTCGCCGATGTACTTGTCGATCGTGCCCTCCGTCCGGAAGATCTCCTCCGCCGCCTCGTTGTGGTACTCGCCGACGAGACGCACGAGCTCCGTCGGGTCGAGCGTCTCCGACATGGCCGTAAACCCCGCGAAGTCCATGAAGAAGACCGTGAGCGGCTTGCGATCGCCCTCCATCCGAAGGCCGTCCGGGTTCCGGAGGATCTTGTCCACGACCTTCGGCGAGAGGTAGCGGGAGAACTCGCGCTTGACCCGCAGGCGCTGGCGGCCTTCCATGAGGAAGTTGACCGCGCTCACGACGGCGAAGGCGAGCGCCACCGACACGAGCGGCGGCACCATCTCCACGATCCGCCCCGCCCCGAAGAGCGCCGCGTCCGCCGCCCCGTAGCCCGCGAGGAGCCCCGCCGCCGCCGCCCCGCCCGCCCCGGCCGACGTGAAGCGCGTGACCCCCGCGGCGACCAGCCCCAGCAGGAACGCCGCGAGGAACGACAGCGCGCCCGGGACCTCCCGCGGGTAATCGCCCCTCAGGATGTTGGCCAGGGCCACGGCGTGCACTTCGCATCCCGCCATCGCCCCGTCCACGGACGTCACCTTGAGGTCGTGGAGCCCCGGCGCGTTCGTGCCCACGATCACGACCTTCCCCTCGAAGTCCTTCGGGTCGAACGCGTCGGACCGCCCCTTCTCCTCGATCTCGACGGCGCCGGCGATGACGCGGGAGGCGGCCCGCAGGAGGAAGGATTCCCCCGGCTTGTAGTAGCGCAGGCGGAACGTCGCGTCCGGGTCCAGGGGGATGGAGAGGCGCCCCACGGAGGCCACGCGGCCGCGCACCACCACCCGGTCCGCGCCCTCCCGCACCATGAGGGCGGCCAGGGCGAAGGAGGGGTACCAGCGGCCCCGGAACTTCGAGAAGAGCCGGTATCGGCGGGTGACGCCGTCGATGTCTTCCGGCGTCGAGACGTCGCACGCCCCGCGGGCGGCCTCGGCGATGCCGGGCCGGGGGAGCTTGACCCAGCGGTGGAGATCGCCGGGGTCCACGCTCCCGTCGCTGTCCACGCGGATCGAGTAGCGCTCCAGGAGGGGCTCCAGCTTCTCCCACGGGACGGGCCGCCTCGGCGGGGCGCTGATGAACGGGACGGCCAGGAAGACCGGCGGCGCCCCCTTCATCGCCTCGACGAGCTCCGGCTCGCCCTCGCCCTCGTCCCCCAGCGTGAAGAAGTCGAAGAGGACGGCGGACGCCTTCCCCCGCGCGCACGCCGAGAAGAGATACCCGAAGGCCTCGCGGGACCAGGGCCAGGCCAACCTGTGCTTCTCATGCATCCAGTCCAGGGATTCCTCCGTGATGATGATCATGGCGACGTCGGGGTGGCCGCCCCGGGCGGGGATCGTGGCGGACATGACGCTGTCGCGGACCTTCAGCTCGAGGGCGCGGCCCGGCCGGGTCCGCCCCAGGCCCCAGACCGCCAGGGCCACCGGCTCGCCGACGGCGAGGGCCGGCCCCAGCTTGCGGAACTCCAGGCGGGCGGGCATGGCGGCTTACGTGAACTTGACGCACACGGCCGTGAGGTCATCCTCCTGGGGGGTCGTCCCGGCGAAGCGGTCGAACTCGTAGAAGAGCGCCCCCAGGAGGTAGGGCCCCGGCTTCTCGTACTCCGTCTGGAGCGACTTCATGATCCGGGCGAGCCCGAACTCCTGCCCGGACGGGTCCTTGCCCTCCTCCAGGCCGTCCGTGTAGAGCAGGAGGACGTCCCCGGGCTGGACCACCAGCTCCTCGCCCGCCAGCTGGGCGTCGAAGATCTTCGGCGGGGCCATGCCCAGCATGAGGCCCCCCTGCTCGAACTTCCGGCAGTTCGGGCCGCGCGCCGGGTTGAACAGGAGCGGGGGGTTGTGGCCCGCCCGCGCACAGCTGATCCTCCGGGAGACGCGGTCGTAGACGAGGGCCGCGGCGGTGACGAAGCTCGAGCGGTCGAGATCCTTGATGATGTCCGCGTTGGCCCGCCGCAGGGCGGATACGGGGTCCCCGGTCTCCGAAAGGCGGATCGAGAGGACCTTCTTGGTCATCCCCATCAGGATCCCCGCCTCGATGCCGTGGCCCGAGACGTCGCCGATCACGAAGGCCGTGCGCCTCTCGTCCATCTCCACGAAGTCGTAGAAGTCCCCCGAGATCTCCTCGGCGGGACGGTAGGTGTAGGCGATCTCGCAGCCGGGGACCTCGGGCGCCTTGGTGGGCAGGAGCTTCCGCTGGCGCGAGGCGGCGATCTTCACGCCCTTTTCCATCTGGACGGCCCACTGCGCCTGCTCCTCGAGCTTCACGACCTTCGTCTGGAGGGCCTCCACGCGCTCCTTGGAGGCGGCCAGCTTGTCCTGGCTCATCTTCCGGACCTTCGCCTCCAGCTCCTCGCGCGCCAGGTAGCGCGGGCGGGCGGGCGCGTACGCGCGGCACCGGAAGCTCAGGTGGCGCCACACCTTCTCCACGGCCGCCAGGGGGACGGAGACGCGCGAGGGGATCCGGATCTCCTCGCACCCCTCCGCGCAGAAGGGGCACACCCAGCAGAACTCCCGGTCCGCGTACTGCCAGAGGCTGTTGCCCTCCATCTGCTGCTTGAGCGCCAGCAGTTCCTTCTCCACCCTGTCGGCCGCCTGGGCCGCGTCCGCGGGCCGGGCCGGGAGCTGGGACTCCGAGAGCAGGACCGGCACCTTCTGGTCCGCCCCGAGCAGCTTCAGGAACCCGCGCAGGGACTCGGGGGGGCTCAGGAGCACCAGGGCCTGGCCCTGCCCCTTCAGGGCCTGGGAGGCGTAGGTGAGGGCCCGGGCCAGGGGCATCGTGATCCCGCTGAGGGCGGCGGCGTCGATCGCCACGCTCTGGACCGGGAGCAGGACCTGCTTCTGGAGGGCCCCGAGCATGTCTTCGTTGAAGCGCCCCCGGAGGACGTACTTCCGGAACGCCCCGGCCGGCGCGGAGAGGATCTCGAACTCGCCGGTGCGGAGGACCGTGTCGGCGTCCGGGGGCTTGCCCGCCATACGCGGATTCTACCCGTCAGAGGACCTTGACGCAAAGGGCGGTCACGTCCCCCTCGAGCCGGTCCGTCATGGCGAACTGGTCGACCTCCAGCGCCACCGCGCCCACGATCAGGGCCGCCTCGAGGTGCGCGTTGGCCTGCAGGACCGCGGCCAGCCGGTCGGGGCCGAACTTCTTGCCGGTGACGTGCTTCACCTCCTCCAGCCCGTCGCTGTGGAGGAGCAGGACGTCCCGGGCCTGGAGCGGGACCCGCCGGACCTCGAGCCCCCGCTCGAACGAGGAGCTCTGGATGAGCCCGAGGACGTGCCCCTGGGCCTCCAGCCGCGTGACGGGAGGCGGCGCGCCGGGCCGCACCATGAAGGGGGGCGCCTGCCCGGCCCGGGCGAACGCCATCTCCCGCGTCTCCAGGTCGAGCACCGCCACCGCCGCCGCCACGTAGCTCTGCCGGTCCAGCTCCTCGTAGAGGTCCTCGTTGGCGCGGACGAGCGCCGCGAGGAGGTCGGGGGTCTCGCGCAGGCGCACCGCCAGCACCTTCCGGGCCATCCCCATCAGCACCCCGGGCTCGACGGCGGGTCCCGAGACGCCGCCCACGACGAATCCGGCGCGCCGCTCGCCCAGGCGCACGAAGTCGTAGAAGTCGCCCGCGGGGACCGCCCCCGGCCGGTAGAAGATCCCCACGTCGCAGTGCGGGAGGGTGGGGGCGGCGGGGCGCAGGAGCCGGCGGCGCCGCTGGGCGGCCACCTCGGTCCCCTTCTGGACCTCGTCCGCCTTGTGGAGCTTCTGGCGCAGGTCGCGCAGGTTGATGTTGAGCTGGGTCTGGGTGGGGTCGGCCCCCCACTGCGCGCGCTCGTCGTTGGCCCTGGAGAGCTCGCGCTCCAGCGATTCCCGGGACCGCCCCTCCGTGGCGCCCGGGACGTACGCGGGGCACTCGTGCGAGAGATGGTGCTGGACGCGGTCCACCACCGAGGCCGTGGGCGATCCGCGGGCGATGAAGCGGACGTCCGGCCGGATCGTCGCGCAGAAGGGGCAGAGCCACCGCGAGTCGCCGTCGGCCATCTGCCAGCCGGGGTGGGTCTCCATCTGCTGGCGCACGAGCGCGTGCTGGCGCTGGACCTCGGACACGCGCGCCTCGACCGCGTCGAGTTCGCCTTCCAGGTCGGCCTCGGACTGGATGATGGGGAGGACGCCCTCCCGCGCCACGAGCTTCACCAGCCCGCGGATCTTGTCCGGCGGCCGGAGGAGGACCGCGCGCCCCTCGCCCGGCTTGAGCCCGGCGGCGTACTCGCAGAGCGCCCGGACCAGCGGCAGGGTCACCGCGTCCAGGCGGGAGAGGTCGATCGCGAGGCAACCCGGCTTGTCGAGGAAGTCCTGCACGAGCACCCCGAGCAGGGTGTCCGTGTACCGCCCCACGGGCGTGAGCACCCTGTAGCGCCCCACCTCCTTCACGCTGAGGGTGAACTCCTGCTCGCGGGCGTGGACGCGAACCTCCCCTGGACTTCCCTCCGTGTCCGGCATTCCGCCGTCTCCTTGCCGCCGAAAACTATTCTAACACCGAATCGCCCGGCGGGGCCCGGGCCGCCGCGAATTCCTGTCCCCCCGCCCCCCTTTTAGTGTACAAAGGGCGCGGGGAGAAATCCGTGGAATACCGCTGGGACGAGCGCGAGGCCTCCGCGCTCCCCGACGACCTCGATAGGATGGCCTACCTCTCGCGCCTCGTCGGCGGGGACCCCCTGCTCTCCCAGCCCGGCGGCGGCAACACCTCGATCAAGGGGGCCGAGAAGGATCCGTCCGGCCGGGAGACCGAGGTGCTCCGCGTCAAGGCCAGCGGCGCCGACCTGGCCGCGCTGGAACGCGGGGGGTTCACGGGCCTGCGCCTCGCGGACCTGCGCGCCCTGAGGGACCGGGACACGATGACCGACGAGGAGATGCTGGCCCTCCTCGACGCCTCCCGGGTGGACCCGGACGGGCCCGCCCCCTCCTTCGAGACGCCGCTCCATGCCCTCCTGCCCTGCCGGTGCATCGCGCACGTCCAGGACCTCTGGACCCTCGCGCTCACCGACACGTCCCGGCGCGACGCGCTGGCCCGGGAGGCCATGGGGGAGGAAGCGGCCTGCGTGGGGTATGTCCGGCCGGGCTTCCCGCTGGCCCGGACGGTGCGGGCGCTCGGGGACCTCGGAAAGGCCCGGGGGCTCGTGATGGGCAAGCACGGGCTGGTGGCCTGGGGCGGGACGCCCAAGGAGTGCTACGACAACCTGCATTTCCTGGCGTGCCGCGCCGAGGCGTACATCGGGAAGGCCTGCGCCGGGAAAAAGCCCTACGACCGGCGCCGCCACCCGGAGCCCGGGCCGGCCGAGCGCCGCGCCCGCGCGGCGGAGGTCCTCCCCTTCCTCCGCGGGGCCCTCTCGAAGGAGCACAAGGTCGTCCTGCACTACGACGGCTCGGACGAGGCGCTGGCGTTCGCCTCCTCACAGCAGGCCAAGGACCTCCACCGCCGCGGCATGGCCACGCCGGAGCACATCCTCCACTGCGGGCGGACGCCCCTCTACGCGGACGCCCCGCTGGGCACGCTCCCCGGCCCGGAGGCGGCCCGCGCGGCCCTGGAGGCGGTCGACCTCTTCGAGGCCGAATACCGGGCCTCCTTCGCCAAGCACGCCAAGGGCGCCGCGATGCGCGATCCCCGCCCTCAGGTCCTCCTCCTCCCCGGGCTGGGCCTCGTGACCACGGGGAAGAGCCGGAGGGACGCGGAGGTGGCGGGCCAGTGCTACCGGCACGTCATCCGCGTGATCCGGCTGGCGGAACGGCTCGACCAGTTCCGCTTCCTCGAGGAGGCCAGCTCCTTCGAGCTGGAGTACTGGCCGTGGGAGAAGGTCCGGCCCCCGGCGCCGGAGGGGAAGTTGTCGCGCCACGTGGCGCTGGTCGCCGGCGCCGACCGCGGCCTGGGCCGGGCCGTTGCGGAACGCCTCGAGGAGGCGGGCGCCGCCCTGGCGCCGGACGACGTCGAGGAGGCGGTGCTGGCGTACGGCGGCATCGACATCCTGGTGTGCGGCGCGGAGGAGGAAGCCCGCGCGAGGGCGCCCCGGGTCCGGGTCATGGAGGCGCAGGGGGGCGGGATGATCGTCCTGTTCGCCCTGGAGGCCGCCGCCAAGCCGGCGCTGGCCCGCCGGACGCAGGATCTCGCCGCCGAGCTCGCCCCCCGCGGCATCCGCGTCCACGGCCTCCTCGCGGGCGCCGCCGGCGCGGCGGACCGCGACGAGGCGGCGGCGGAGGCCGCGCTCTCCCTGGCCTCGGACCGCGCGGCCCACGTGAGCGGCAGCGTCGTCACGGTCGGGGCGGGGCCTCACTGACCCATTGCTTGTGGCGGGGAACCGGAACGCTTACACTGGTGTCCGCCTATGTTGACCCATTTGCGGATCCGCAACTTCAAGGGTCTTGCGGAAGCAGACATCCCCCTGTGCAGGTCCGTCGTCTTCATCGGCCCCAACAACTCCGGAAAAACCTCGGCGCTCCAGGCCTTGGCCCTGTGGAACGTCGGCATGAGGGCCTGGAACTCCAAGCGGGAGGGCAAGTCCTCCCCGGAGAAGCGGCCCGGCGTCACCATCAACCGCCGAGACCTGATCGCGATCCCCGTCCCCGTCTCAAACCTGCTCAGCCGGACGATCTGTTCGGAAGGGCGGAAGCGGAGAAACGGGTGCGGAACATGCGCGAGTCCATCGAAGAGATCGCCAAGGCCCTCATCACGCTGAACAAGCCGGATCCCTGGTCCAATGACATCAAGACCACAGACGACTTCCTCGAACCCCTTTTCAAGGGTTACTTCAAGAAGCTGTCGCTTCCCCTGCTTCTCCGGAAAACCGAATATCATGTCCTGGCCCGCCTGTTGCCGAAGGACAAGATCGATCCCGAAGTGTCGGAAAAACTCGACGTCATCGCGGAGGTCGCCGCGAAAGCCGTCCCCCGGTGACGGAGGTCACCTGATCTTCGGGTCCGGCAGAGCCGTCTTCACGCCCTCGTCCAGCGGCATCTTGTCGGGCAGGGCGCCCATCACCGACATGAGCGCCTGGAGCTCCGCCTGCAGGTCCCGCGCCTTGCCCGCCGCCGCCAGGTCGTCGATCCGGTTGCGCGTCTCCCCGGGGTCCTCCCGCAGGTCGTAGAGCTCCGCCTTGTGCCGGTCCGGCCCCCCGTCGCCGTGGGGATAGCGCACGTACTTCCACTCCTCGGTGCGGAGGCCGCGCACGTTCGGCGTGTAGGGGAATTCCTTCTCGTAGTTGTAGGCGTAGAAGAAGGACTTCCGCCAGCCCCGGGCGTCCCCCTCCAGGAGGCGCCTCCAGGAAATCCCGTGCGCGCGCGGGAGGGGCGGGGCCCCGCAGATCTCCAGCACCGAGGGCGCCAGGTCCACGTTGAGCACCATCTCGTTCACCACGCGGGGCCGGCGGACGAGCGGGGGGTAGCGCACCAGGAACGGGACGCGGATCGAGGGCTCGTGCATCGTCCGCTTGTCCATCATCCCGTGCTCGCCCAGGAAGAAGCCGTTGTCCCCCGCGAAGACCAGCAGGGTCCGGTCCAGCCGCCCCGTCTCCGCCAGCGCGCGGTAGACCTCCCCCACGCTGTCGTCCACCGACTTGACGGTGGCATGGTAGGCGCGCACGAACTCCGCGAACGCCTTCACCCCCTCGGGGCTGGGGTCGGGGTACTGCTTGCGGAAGCCCCAGAGCGGCCCGTGGATGCCGTGCCAGGTGGAGATCCGCTCCCGGACCCACTGGGGCTTGTCCTCGAGCCGGAAGGCCGACTCGGGATAGCGGACGTCCACCGCCTGGTAGAGGTCCTTGTACTTCTCCTCCGGGACGTTCGGCGAGTGCGGGGCCTTGTGCCCGAGGATGAGGAGGAAGGGCTTCGCGCGCGGCCGCCGGATCCACTCGACCGCCTTCTCCGTGACCACCCGGGTGTAGTAGCCCTTGAGTTCCTGGCGCTCGCCGTCCACGTTGAAGGTCGTGTCGAGGTACGCCCCCTGCCCCTTGTGGCTCACCCAGTGGTCGAAGCCGGGGCGCGGCTGGTCGTCGTCCTCGCCCATGTGCCACTTGCCGATGTAGGCGGTCTCGTAGCCGGCCTCCCGGAGCCGCCGCGGAAAGCTGGGGAGGTCCTTCGGGAAGTCCGTGAAGTTGTTGAGGACCCCGTGGGCGAAGGGGTAGAGCCCGGAGAGGTAGCTCGCGCGGCTGGGCGAGCAGAGCGAGGCCGTGACGAACGCGTTGGCGAACCGGGCGCCCTCCGCGGCCAGGCGGTCCAGGTGGGGGGTCCGGAGGAACGGGTGGCCCGCGCCGCTCATCGCGTCCCACCGCTGGTCGTCGGTGAGGATGAACACCACGTCGGGAGGCGCCTTCCCCTCCTCCGGCGTCCCGGCGCAACCCTGGACGAAGCCGAGGATCCCCAGCGCCGCGAGCGTCCTCCCGAGAGCCATGTCTCCTCCCCGCAAGGTTCCGCGTCCGCGGAATCTCAAGCCTTCCAAAACGGCGCGCTTTCATGATATAACGCTGGCATGGAGCTGATCGTCGGGGCGCTGGCGGGAATCTGCGCGGTCCTCGCCGTCATCGTCGTCCTCCAGCGAAAGCGCCCCGCCGCCCCCCGCGCCGCGGCCCTGCCGGGCAGCGGGCTCGAAGGGCTCCGGAGGGTGGGCGACCTCGTGGTCCTCCGCGCCTACTGGTCGATCCCCGCCATCGGCGAGGACCACGTCCTGGGCGACCTCGGCAACCGGTTCCTGAGCTGGCTCTGGAGCAAGAACAAGACGATCATGATCTTCCGCTTCGAGATCCGCTTCAAGTACGACCTCCGCAACCCCGCCTCCGTCCAGCTCAATCCCGGGGAGCCCGGCGTCCTCGAGGTCACGCTCGGGAAACCCGCCTACGAGATCAGCCTCGCCGACGTGCGCTTCTACCACACCGAGAAGGGACAGCTCCTGGACTGGCTTCTGCCGCGGGCGCTCAACATCTTCCAGAGCGACATGGACGACGAGACCCGCCAGAAGATCCTGGAAACCGCCCAGGCGTCCGCGCGCCGGGAGGCGGAGACCCACGCGGAACAGCTCGGGCCCGAGGCCCGCCTCTCCGCCGAGGCGATCCCCTCCGCGCTCGGCCGCTCGGCCGGATTCTCGGAGGTGAGGATCCTCCAGGGCACGCCCGCCGCCCCGGTCCAGGCCTGATTGCTTGACGCCCGGAAGAGCGCGCCGCTACACTGCCCGCCGAACGAAAGGGAGGGAAAACCCATGCGCATCGTTTCCATGATGCTTTGCGCCGCGGCCGCCGCGGCGTTCCTGGCCGCCTGCAAGGGCGAGGCCGTGAGGAAAGACACGCCTCCGCCCGCCTCTCAGCAGGCCACGGCCCCGCCGCCGATGGCCCCGGCCCCCAAGGCCGAGGCTCCCAAGCCCGCGGCGCCCGCCCCCGCCCCGGCCCCCGCGGCCAGGCCGCAGGAGACGCCCAAAGCCCCCGGCCTCGTGGCCCACTTCAAGTTCGACGAGAAGGAGGGCGACACCGCCGCGGACTCCTCCGGGTCAGGCAACAACGGCAAGCTCGCCGGCGGCCCCAAGTGGATCGCCGGGAAGATCGGCGGCGCCCTGGAGTTCGACGGCACCGACGACGTCGTCGAGATCGCCAACTCCGCGACGCTCGAGAACCTCCAGGAGGGGAGCTACACGCTCTCCGCCTGGTTCAAGCCCGCCGACACCCCGCCGGGCCAGGAATCGAACAACAAGGCCCATTACGGGATCGTCAACAAGACCGGCTGGCACACGGGCCTCCGCTACGGCAACGACAACAAGTTCGTCTTCGAGCACTGGATCCAGACCGACAAGCCCGACGAGCCGCAATGGTCCGGCATCGGCACGTGGGAGGACACGTACGACCCCGGCCAGTGGCACCACGTGGCCGGCGTGGTGGACGCCTCGGCCGGCACCGCCACGATCTTCATCAACGGCGAGTCGAAGAACACCAGCGAGGCCTGGGACGCCAAGGCCAAGGCCCGCGAGTACGGCCAGGTGACCTGGAAAATCGGGTACGCCGCCCCGGGCGCCCAGGAGTGGGCCTGGCCCGCCAAGGGGGCGATCGACGACGTCCGCCTCTACAACAAGGCGCTCAAGGAGCAGGAGGTCGCGGACCTCCACAAGGCGGGCGCGGCCGGCCAGGACAAGTAACACCCGCCCGACAAAACGGACCGTCCGTTTTGTCGGCCGAGGGGCAGCCCATGAAACGAGCGGCCCTCATCGCGATCATCCCCCTCCTCGCGGGCTTCCAGGCCGCGCCGGCCCAGCGCCCCAACATCCTCCTCATCCTCGTCGACGACATGGGCTGGACCGACCTCGCCTGCTTCGGGAGCGGATTCTACGAAACGCCGGGCGTCGACCGGCTCGCCGCCCAGGGCATGAGGTTCACCCAGGCGTACGCGGCCTGCACCGTCTGCTCCCCCACGCGCGCGAGCCTCATGACCGGGAAATACCCCCCGCGCGTCAACATCACCGACTGGATCCCGGGCCACAAGCGCCCGAAGGCGAAGCTCCGGGTCCCGGAGATCAACCTCCAGCTGGCCCTCGAGGAGGTGACGATCGCCGAGGCGCTCAAGGCGGCCGGCTACGCCACCGCCAGCATCGGCAAGTGGCACCTGGGCGGGCCCGCCTTCTTCCCGGACAAGCAGGGCTTCGACCTCAACGCGGGCGGGTGCGACAAGGGCCAGCCGCCCAGCTACTTCTCGCCCTACCGCATCCCCACCCTCCAGGACGGCGAGAAGGACGAGTACCTCACCGACCGGCTGTCCCGGGAGGCGGTCCGGTTCATCGAAGCGAACAGGGACCGGCCGTTCTTCCTCTATCTCCCCCACTACGCGGTCCACACCCCCCTCCAGGGCAAGAAGGACGTCATCGAGAAGTACCGCGCCAAAGCGAAGCCCGGCGCCGGCCAGAACAACGCCGTCTACGCGTCGATGGTCGAGTCGGTGGACGACGGCATGAGCCTCATCCTCTCGAAGCTCGAGGAGTTGAAGATCGCCGAGCGGACGGTCGTCATCTTCACCTCCGACAACGGCGGCCTCCTCCGGATCACCTCGAACGAACCGCTCCGCGCCGGCAAGGGGTCGGCCTACGAGGGCGGTGTCCGCGTGCCGCTCATCGTGCGCTGGCCGGGGGTCGTCGGGGCCGGGAGCGTCTGCGACGCGCCCGTCGTCAGCCCCGACCTCTTCGCCACGATCGCGGAGATCGCCGGCGCGAAGGGCGTCCCCGCGGGGATCGACGGCGAAAGCCTCGTCCCCCTCCTCCGCCGGACGGGGGGACTCCGGCGCGAGGCGATCTTCTGGCACTACCCGCACTACCACCCCGGCGGGGCGACGCCCTACGGAGCGGTCCGGAAGGGCGACCTCAAGCTCATCGAGTTCTACGAGGACGGCCGCCTGGAGCTCTACGACCTGAAGGAAGACGTCGGCGAGAAGAAGGACCTCGCGGCGGACCGGGCGGACATGGCGAAGGAGCTCCAGAATCTGCTGGCGCGGTGGCGGACGGAGGTCGGCGCCCGGATGCCCGTCCCCAACCCGGACTACGACCCGAAGCAGAAGTAGCGCCTTCCCGCCGTGCTTGATTGACGTCCGCCCGGAGGCATACTACTCTTTGAACAGGGCCAGCCGATGGGCAAGGAAGTCGTCTACTGCTTCAACTGCGGGGTTCGCCTCCTCTACTCCGACTTCGAGAAGGGCGCGGCGTTCCGGGTGAAGCAGGAGTGCGCCTGCGTCGACTGCATGCCGCTGCTGCTGGAGATGCTGCCTCCCGAAGAGCGGGAGGCGTTCCGGAGGAAGTCGGGCGCGGTGTCTCCCACGAGCGCCACGCCGCGGCGCGGAACGGGCCGGGTCCCGCTGGCCGACGGCGCCCGGCGGTCCACCACGCGCCGCACGCGGCCCGCCGGGGCCGTGCCGGCGGAGGAACATCCCGAGGAAGATCAGCATTCCCCCGGGTACCCGCGAAAGATCCTTCTGATCGGCGCCGGCGCGGGAGCGGCCCTCGTTGCGGGGGCCATCCTTGTGTTCCTGCTGGTCCGCAAAGGACCGCCGCCGCCGGAAGGCCTCCCGGCGGTGGAGAAGGCCCGGGCCGAAAGGCCCCCGCCCCCGCCGCCTCCGCGGACGGCGGAGGACGGGGCGCGGGAGGCGCTGGCGAAGGCGCGGGAATTCCAGGCGCGGAACCCGGGCGACCTGGAGGGGCAGGCGCGGGAGTTCCAGGAGGTGGCCTGGAAGCACGACAAGACCGCCGCCGGCGATGAGGCCCGCAAGGAGGCGGAGATCCTGCGGGGGAAGATCGGCAAAGGATTGACCCCGGAGATGGAGAAGCTTCTGGAGGAGACCCGGGGGCTCCTCGAACGGGAGGAGTACGGAAAGGTCCTGGAGGCGCTGGAGAAGGCCAAGGAGAAGAACACCGCGCCGGCGTGGATCCAGCAGGTGGACAAGAGGATCGAGGAAGCGAGGGAGGAGGCGCAGAAGAAGTACGGGGAGGTGAAACAGAAGGCGCAGGAAGCGCGGGAGAAGGGAGAGGAAGAGGAGTTCAGGAAGCTGCGGGAGCGGGTGGCGAAGTGGGGCATCGAGCGGCTCGCGGAGGAGTTCGAGAAGGCGTTCGGGAAGGCCGCCGAGGCGGCGAAGGCGGAGCCGGGGGGCCCGGTGAGGGACGAGGAGGGGAAGGCCTACCTGGAGAAGTGGATGAACGCGGTGGGGCCGGCGACGAACCGGGACTACGCGGGGGCGATGGGGAAAGTGGAGCAGGCTTCGCAGGGGCTCGCGGGGGAGGCGTGGAAGAGGGAGGCGGGGGAGGACCTGAAGGACTTGAAGGAGGCGGAGGCCTTTTGCCGGGAGGCGATGAAGGCGGCGGCGGGGACGGCGGTGGGGCAGGCGGTGAAATGGGAGGTGGTGACGCCGTGGGGGTCGAGGGAGACGGTGGAGGGAGTGGTGGTGGCGAGGGAGGCGGACCACCTGGAGGTGAGGAAGGAGGGGCGGAAGGAAGCCACGTACGTGGATCCCCTGGATCTCTCGGGGCCGTCCCTGGTGAAGGCGGCGCAGGGAACGGGGAGGGCGGCGGCGCTGTTCCTGCTCCTGGAGGGGGAAGCGGAGGGGGCGAAGGCGCTGGGGGCGGCGGGGATTGCGGAAAAATACTGGGAGTACGCCAGGACGGCGCGGGAAAGGGCGCCGAGGGCGGATGGGGGGGAGGCGGGGAAGGAGCGGGAGGCAAAGCAGCTGTTCTGGGGAGCGGGGAAAGAGTACGGGAAGATGGAGACGCTGGGGGGGGCGATCGAGAAGTACAAGGTGCTGGCGAAGGAATACATCGGGGCGGGGATCGTGAGGAAGAACATCGAGCTGATCACGGTGAGGAGCGAGGCGGGAAAGGAGTATTTCCTGCTGGCGGGGGACCTCAAGGGGAGCGGGGCGGTGGGGATGGCGAGTCACCCGGAGCTGGAGACCTGCTGGACGTGCCGGGAGGACGTGGCGGACTCGGCGAGGGCGCAGGAGACGTACGTGGAGCTGGAGTTCTGGGCGCTGGCGGGCACCCCGTATCAAAGCTGGGTGTACGCAGGAGGATGCTGCGAGGAGACGTTCGTGATGTACCTGCAGGCGACGGACATGATGGGGCCGAATCCGAAGAAGAGGTCGGAGCAGGTGTCGTACGACGTGGGGAGGGGGGTGGCGGCGCCGGTGGAGCCGAAGGCGAGGGGGCTGAAGAAGACGCACGCGCAGCACGGGGGGGGGAGGCAGGGGACGAGGTGGGAGTGGATCGCGATCCCGCTGCCGAAGTACGCGGCGGGGGGTCTGAAGAAGGTGAGGTTGATGACGGAGCGGAAGGGATTTTCTGTAGGGATGGCGCTGGTAAGTTCGCTGAGGAAGGGGCCGCCGAAGGCGGAGGAACTGCGGGAGGAGATCCCGCGGGCGCGGGAAGAGGCGAAGGCGAGGGTGAGGGTGGATCCGACGCTGGTGGGGCATTGGAAGCTGGACGACGTGGCGTGGGGATCGACCCCGGACTCCTCGGGCAAGGGCAGCGACGGACGGATTTCCGGGAATCCGAAGCCCGTCCCCGGGAAGATCGAAGGCGCCCTGGAACTCGACGGCGCGGGGGACTTTGTCTCCGTGGCCCACCAGCCGTCCCTGAACGCCTATCCCCTGACGGCCAGCGCGTGGTTCCGGACCACGAGCACGTTCGGGGGCCATACCGCGGTGGTCAACAAATACAAGGCCGGCTCGATGATCGGATGGCAGATCCACTGTTTCCAGGGGGCCGTGAGGGCGTGGTACTTCAAGGACAGGGGCAGCCATGCGTGGGACGGCCGCGACGGGATCGGGGGAGGGAGGGTGAACGACGGGGCCTGGCACCACGCGGCCTTCGTCGTCGACGCGAGCGGGGGCCGGCTGTACCTGGACGGGGTCTCGATCGCGGACCGCGCATGGACGGGGACGCCCGGCCCCCCCGCGACCACGGAGGACCTGAGCCTGGGCCGCTATCCCGGCGACGCGCCTCTCTTCAAGGGAGCCGTCGACGACGTCCGGATCTACAACCGGGCGCTCAGCGCCCCGGAGGTCGAGGCCCTCTTCAAGTCAGGTCGGGACCGTTAGCGACCGAATGGACCGTCCGTCTTGTCGTTCCCAGTGAAGTAGACAGTAAAACCCCGCCGGAGCGGCGACGGGGGCGGCCCCAGG
>CAYNDR010000086.1:8130-19603 GCA_964395295.1 uncultured Planctomycetales bacterium | reverse complement strand
CGCATCGTCGACTCGCGCACCGGGCGCATCGCCGCCGCCCGCAAGGGCGAGGCGGTGCACACGGGCCGCGAGGAGCACCGCACCCGCCCGCCGGCCCACCCGCCCGCGGCCCCCGCGGACCTCTGGCCGCGGATCGCCGCGGCGGTCTCCGCGGGCCGCGAGGTCCGCTTCGGACGGACGCGCGGGGCGGCGGTCCTGGCGGCCGCCGCGGCCGCCCTCGTGGCCGCCAGCCTCTTCTTCGCGGCCGTCCCGGCGCCGCCCCCGGCGCTCGACCTCGTCGTCATCGACGCGGGGCCGGCCCTCAGGCCCCTGGTCCCGCGCTACGAGGACATGGCCACGGCCACGGCGCTGGCGGACGCGATCGCGTCCCCCTTCCGGAGCGACTACTGAGATGAAGGTCCGGGTCTTCCTGGCCGCCCTGCTCTTCGCGCTCGGCGCGGGGGCGTTCGCCGCCGGGGTCCTCGCGGACGCCCGCGGGGCGCGCCTCCAGGCCCTGCTGGCGGAGATCGAGACGGCCGAGGAGCGGATCCCCCACTCGGGGACGCGCGTCCTGGCGGGGCCGGACTGGAGCATGACCCTGCGGGTGGCCTCCGCGGAGGGCCGGAGCCGCGCGGACCTCGTGGAGTTCTCGGGGGGGAGGAAGCCTTTTGGGCGGCCCGCGGCCGCGCGGGTGCCCTACCTGGCCGGCGTCCCGGAGTTCCTCAAGCCGGGCCACGGGCAGTGGAGGCGGAAGGTCAAGGACTACGGCCTGGCCCTGCGGAACTACGAGATCGGATTCGCGGAGCGGGAGACCGTGGCCGGCCGGGAGGCGGATGTGCTGGAGGTCCGCGCACGCCACCCGGGCCGCCCCAGCTACCGCGTGGCGGCCGACGCGGCCAACCGCTTCCCGCTCCGCTTCGAGGCCCACGCGGAGGGGCGGCGCGTCTTCCTGGCCGAGTACCGGGAGATCGAGTACGCGGCCTCGGTCCCGGCGGGGGACCGGGGCCCCCGGCGGCCCTCCTGGCTCCGGATCGAGCGCGAGGAGGTCCCCTTCCACGAGGTGCCCGCGCGCGTGGACTACGGCATCTGGGCGCCGGCGCGGCTCCCGGCGGGGTTCGAGCGGCGCCGCTCGGCGCTGGTGCGCGTGGGCGTGGACGTCCCCGAGGACGTCCGGCGCGGGATGGAGGGCCTCCCCTTCGCGATCCCGCGGCTCGAAGCCCGGGTGGCGCACTTCGACTACACCGACGGGATCGCGGTCCTCTCGGTGGTGGAGTGCCCGGCGAAGTCGGAGCTGTGGAAGCTGGTGCGCGGGTTCCTGGGGGCGGGCGGGAGGGAGGAGGGCGCGGGCCGGGTCGTGGCGCGGCGGTTCTCGGACGCGGGCGGCGCGGCCATGTTCCTGGAGATCGGAGACACGGCGATCCTGGCGGCCGGGAACGTGGCCGCCGGGGAGATCGAGGAGATGGTGAGGACGTTCGAACGACGGAGGTGATATGAAGGCGCTCGCGGCGTTGCTGGCGGCGGCAGGGATGGCGTGGGGCCAGGAAGCCCCGAAGCCCGAGGAGCCCAGGCCGGAGGCCCGGAGGCAGGACCGGGGGACGGACTTCTGGATGAACATCCTCAAGGACCGGCTCAAGCTGAGCGAGGAGCAGGCGGGCAAGGTCCGGGAGATCCTCGCCAAGGACTCGGAGGAGCGCCTGAAGATGGACGACGCGCGCACCTCGAAGATCAACGAGGTCCTGGACGACGAGCAGAAGAAGTCGTACGAGGAGATGCGCCGGAACCCCTTCGGCGGGGGCGGCCGCGGGTTCGGGGGCTTCGGCCAGGGCGGGGCGCCCCCGGGCGGCGGCCCCCCGGGGGGCGGCCCTCCAGGCGGGGGGCTGGGCGCCATGGCCGGCCGGTTCCAGCAGGTCCAGGTGGAGGACCTCAAGCGCGAGCTGGAGCTCACCGACGAGCAGGTGGGGAAGATCCGGCCGATCGTGGACGATTTCAACGCCAAGGGGCAGAAGCGGGCGGAGGAGCTGCGGGAGAGCGGATTCCGGAACCTCAACATCCAGGAGGAGCTCCAGAGGGCCCAGGACCTGGTGAAGGAGGCGGGCGAGAAGCTCAAGCCGCACCTCACGGAGACGCAGAAGGAGAAGTACGACCAGCTGGTGGAGAGCCGGATGCAATGGGTGCGCATGGCCCAGGGATTCCTGGGCGCGCGGGGCGGGGGGACGCCCACGCCGGGCGGCGCCGCGCCGCGGCTGAGCCCGGAGGAGCGGGTCCGGCGGGTGATGGAGGCGCTCAAGGTCGAGAAGGAGGACGACCGCAAGGCGGTCGCGGACCTGGTGGCGGAGATCGTCAAGGCCCAGGCGGCGCTCGAGGACCAGAACAAGGCGATGCGGGAGAGGCTCCAGGCGATGGCGAAGAACAGCGAGCTGAGCAGCGACGCCATCGAGGACGCCCTGAAGGCGGTCCGCCAGGAGCGCCGGCAGAAGGAGAAGGAGCTGGCGGGCCTGCAGAAGGAGCTCTCCGAGGCCGTGAACAACCGCCAGGAGATGGAGCTGATCCTCCAGGGGATATTAAAGTAATCCCGCCCGGCCGGAGGGAAGAAACGGGCCGGGGGGGCATCCAACCTCCAGAAGGGATAAGACGGCCGCCCGGGGGACGCGCAGTATCTTGGGCGGCCCTCTTTTTCGAACCATGATGCTCGGCGAGATCCTGGTGAAGCGCGGGGCGGTGACCCCCGCGCAGGTCGACGAGGCCCTCCAGAAGAAGGAGGGCAAGGAGCGCATCGGCCAGGCCCTCATCCGCCTGGGCCACGCGCGCGAGGAGGACGTCCTCCAGGCCCTCTCCGAGCAGACCCGGGTCCCCGTCCTCGACCTCGCCAAGGTCGAGGTCGACACGACCCTCCTCAACCCCGCCACCGTCAAGACCGTCTTCCAGCGCAAGGTCCTCCCCATCGACCGGCAGGACGGGATGCTGCGCGTGGCCGTCTCGGACCCGCTGGACCTGGAGGTCCTGGACGACCTGCGGCTCCTCCTGAAGAGCCGCATCCAGCCCTTCCTGGCGCGGCCCTCCGAGATCGAGCGCCTGATCAAGAAGCACTACGGCGTGGCGGCCGACGAGGTCCACCGGATGGTGGACGCCGCGCGCGCCGAGGTCGAGGTGATCCGCGAGAACGGCGACCGCGAAGACGACGTGGCGCTGGCGGAGGACGCCGCGCTCATCAAGTTCGTCAACCAGGTCTTCACGGAGGCGGTCCGCGAGCGCGCCAGCGACATCCACGTGGAGCCCATGGAGGACGAGCTCCGCATCCGGTACCGGATCGACGGGGTGCTCCACAAGGTGCCGATCCCCTCCGAGATCAAGCGGTTCCAGGCGGCGATCGTCTCGCGCCTGAAGATCATGGCCAACCTCAACATCGCGGAGAAGCGCCTGCCCCAGGACGGCCGGATCAGGCTCAGCTGCCTGGCCAAGGAGATCGACGTCCGCGTCTCCGTGATCCCGGACGTCTGGGGCGAGGGGGTGTGCCTGCGGCTCCTGGACCGGGCGAGCATGGTGCTGTCGCTCGAGGAGCTGGGGATGCCTCCGGCCGTGCACTCCATGTTCCGGTCGCTGATCACCGAGCCGCACGGGATCGTGCTCGTCACCGGCCCCACGGGGTCCGGCAAGACCACCACGCTCTACGCGGCCCTCGAGAAGATCAACAACGTCGAGGACAAGATCATCACGGTCGAGGACCCGGTGGAGTACCAGCTCGCCGGGATCAAGCAGATCCAGGTGAACCCCAAGATCGGGCTCACCTTCGGCAACGGCCTGCGGGCGATCCTGCGGCACGACCCGGACATCATCATGATCGGCGAGGTCCGCGACCTGGAGACGGCGGAGATCGCGGTGCAGTCGGCCCTCACGGGCCACCTGGTCTTCTCGACGCTCCACACGAACGACGCCCCCAGCGCCATCACGCGCATGCTGGACATGGGGGTGGAGCCGTTCCTGGTCGCCAGCACCGTGGAAGGGCTCATGGCCCAGCGCCTGGTGCGGCGGATCTGCAAGGGATGCAAGGCGGAGCACCGGCCCGCGACCGTGGAGCTCGAGGCCGGGATGCCGCCGGACATCAAAACCTTCTGGCGGGGCCGGGGCTGCGAGGAGTGCCGGGGCACCGGCTACCGCGGGCGGCAGGGCGTCTTCGAGCTGGTGGTGGTGGACGACGCGGTCCGCGAGATGATCCTCAAGCACGAGGGGGCCAACCGGCTGAAGAAGTACGCGGTCGAGCACGGGATGAAGACCCTGCGGGAGGACGGCTGGGACCGCGTGCGGGCCGGGGTCACCACGCCCGAGGAGGTCGTCCGGATCACGAAGGTGGACAAGTACTAGCGCCGAACAGAATGACCCTCACCACAAAGGCACAAAGGCCACAAAGGACCCGCAAGGAAATGCCGGGTGGGGGCTTCCCCCCCTGCCCCCCTGGGGGGCCAAACAAGCCATTTCCTCCTTGTTCTACTAACGATAGACTTCTTGTTTTCGCGAGAAGATTTCCCGCAAGGCGGCCCATCTCCGGTGATTCCAATGACTTGCGTGGATTCGCGTCCCCCTTCCGTGCGCGGGGGGGCAATCGCTCGATGGCAAAATCTACAATCACTCAATGCGCGGCAACCGCCGCAACAACCCTATTGGTTGCGGCTCGGCCGCGCTGTGGTGCTTGGTGTCCTTCGTGTCTTTGTGGTGAGTTTGATTAGGGACTCTCGGAGAAGCCGGTGCCTCAGTACAGCTACAAGGCGAAGAAGGAAGACGGCTCGGTCGTCGCGGGGACGCTCCAGGCGGAGAGCGAGCGCTCGGCCCTGGACTCCCTGGGGCGCATGGGGGTCTTTCCGATGGAGGTCGAGGCCCGCGGGGACAACGGGCACGGGGCCGCGGCGTCCGCGCCCCGCCACGTGGCCCGGCGGATCAAGGGGGGGGACGTCGCGCTCTTCACCCGCCAGCTGGCGGACCTCCTCAAGGCCGGGGTGGCCATCAACCGGGCGCTCCGGACGCTCTCCGAGCAGACCTCCAACCGCCGGCTCTCGGAGACGATCGCCGATATCGAGAAGGAGATCTCGGGCGGGAAGGGGCTCCACGAGGCGCTGGGGAAGTTCCCCCGGGTCTTCTCCACGCTCTACGTGAGCATGGTGCGGGCGGGCGAGACGGGCGGGTTCCTGGAGGACGTCCTGCACCGGCTGGCGGTCTTCATCGAGAAGGACCAGGAGCTCCGCAGCCGCGTGGCGGCGTCCCTGGCGTACCCGGCCCTGCTGATCGTGATCGGGTCCTTCGCGGTGATCTTCCTGATGGTCTTCTTCATCCCGCGGTTCAGCGAGATCTTCTCCAAGATGGGCGGCGCCCTGCCGGTGCCCACCCAGATCGTGATGGCCGTGTCCTACTTCTTCCGCGACTACTGGATGGTGAGCTTCGCGGGGCTGGTCCTGCTGGCCCTGGGCTGGACGCAGGCCGCGGCCACCGTCACGGGGCGCCGCTTCGCGGACCGGCTCAGGGTCCGCTTCCCCCTCTTCGGGGACATCGTGCGGAAGAACTCGGTCTCGCGCTTCGCGCGGACGCTCGGGACGCTCCTCAAGAGCGGCGTGCCGATCCTGGGGGCGCTGGGGATCTCCAAGGAGGCCATGGGGAACGTGGTCCTCATGGAGGACATCGACGAGGCCTCCGCCGGGGTCAAGCAGGGGCGGGGGCTGGCGGAGATCCTGCGCCGCTCGCAGTACTTCCCCCCCATGGTCGTGGACATGATCGCGGTGGGGGAGGAGGGGGGGAACCTGGACGAGGTCCTCATCAACGTGGCGGAATCCTACGACCTCCAGGTGGACCGCGCGGTGCGGGTGTTCATCTCGCTGTTCGAGCCGGCGCTCCTGCTGATCATGGCGACGCTGGTGGGATTCATCGTGATCTCGATGCTCCTGCCCGTCTTCACGCTTTCCAGCATGGTCAAATGAAACTGTTAGGGAGAGACCCATGAGGCGACGTCGGAAGCAGGGCTTCACGCTCATCGAGCTCCTGCTCGTGGTGGTCATCATCGGCATCCTCGCCGCGATCGTGGTGCCGAAGCTGGCCGGCCGGTCCGAGGAGGCACGCTTCGCCCGGGCCAAGGGCGACCTGGCCACCTTCCGGAACGCCCTCAGCGCCTACGAGATCGACAACGGGAAGTACCCCACGACCGATCAGGGGCTGGGGGCGCTCCTGCTCAAGCCCGCCTCGGCGCCCGAGCCCAAGAACTGGAAGGGCCCCTACATCGAGGGCACCGACCTCCCCGTGGACCCCTGGGGCAGCGTCTACCAGTACTTCAATCCGGGACAGCGCAACCCCCTGGGCTACGACCTCTACTGCCTGGGGCCGGACGGCCAGGACAACACCGAGGACGACAGCCCCAACTGGAAGTGAGGTGTTTACGAAATCGCGACGCGACGGGGTTAACACCTCCCGGGCGGCCGGCTTCACCCTCCTGGAGCTCATCCTCGTCATGATCGTGCTGTTCATCCTGGCGGGGGTGGCCGCCCCGCGGTTCTCCGACTTCTTCCCGGCGCTCCAGGTCCGCAAAACGGCCGACCGGATCTTCGCCTGGGCCCGCAAGGCCCGCTCCGACGCCGCCCTCACCGGCGCGCGCCACCGCCTCGTCCTGGACGCCGAGGGCAAGCGGTACTGGATCGAGTTCGAGCCCAGGCCCCTCAAGGAGCCCTTCGTCTTCCGGAAGCTCGGCGGCTCCTGGGACGAGGAGACCTACCCGGACGACGTGGTCCTCGAATCCCTCGAGGGCCTCGAGGACGACCAGGGATTCAAGGTCCTGACGTTCCGCCCGGACGGCACCGCCGAGGACGCCACGATCGTCGTGGCCAACGACCGGGGCGACCGCCGCACGATCCGGGTCGCCGGCGCCACCAGCCAGGTCACGATCGAAGCCCCCGCCGAGGAAGAATGAGACGCTCCGCCGGCTTCACCCTGATCGAGGTCCTCGTCGCCCTCGTGGTGACGGTGGCCGCCGTCACGCTGATGGCGCAGGGCTTCACCACCGGCGCCCGCGCCTCCACCGTCTCCCAGAACGGGACCCGCGCCGCCCTCCTGGCCCAGCAGGTCCTCACCGACTTCGAGACCGGGGAGCTCTCCCTCACCCAGAGCCAGTCCCTCTCGTTCGAGGACGACGAGGACTTCACCTGCGAGACGGTCTCCGAGTCCTACGCCACCGGAGTGACCCAGCTCACGATCCGGATCAAATGGGATGAGCGGGGCCAGGAGCGCACGTACGAACTCATCCGTCTGATGCGGGACAGGCCGACCGAGCCATGAGGATACGCGGGTTCACGCTCCTGGAGCTTCTGGTCGCCACGGCGATCTTCGCCATGGTCGTCTCCGCGGCCTACGCGCTCCTGGGCTCGGGGCGGGACGTGTCCTCCCGCGCCGAGGACCGCGCCTGGGTCTTCCAGACCGCCCGGGCCGCCCTCCGGGCCATCGAGGGCGACCTCCGCGGGGCCGTCATGGCCGGGAGCGCCTTCGACACCGGGCTCATCGGGACCAGCGGGGAGACGGACGGCGTCCCGGCGGACACGCTGGAGCTCGTCGCCGTCAATTTCTGGCCCAACCGCAGTCCCGACCCCAGCGCCCTGCCCGACCGGAAGACCGACCTCTCCCGGGTGATCTACCGCATCGAGGCCGGGACGGCGTCCCCGGAGGCCCCGCGGGGCCTCGTCCGGGAGCGCCAGGGGGTGCTGACCGACACCACGGTGTACGCGGGCCAGGACGAGAACGTGGTGGAGGTCGCCGCCGACGTCGTGGGGCTCGACATCCGCTACTTCCGCGACAACTGGGAGGAGACCTGGGACTCCGCCACCCAGCGGAGACTCCCCAAGGCGATCGAGGTCGCCGTGTACGTCCGCCCGCCGCCGGGGCGCGGCGAGGAAGAGCTTCCGGCCGAGCGGTTCGCCACGCGCTTCTACCTGCCCCTGGGTGCGGAGGCCCCCGAGAAGCCGCAATGATTGAATCATTGAGCCATCGGGCCATTGGGCCATTGACGATCCCCCTCTCCCCCCCTTGGGGGGCTGGGGGGGGGAATCCCCAATGGCTCAATGACAAAATCGCCAAATCGCGGAACCCCCCCCCTCCCCCCTGGGGGGCCGGGGGGGGACCGTCAATGGATCAATCGCTCAATCGCTCAATCCCTCAATCCGGAGTGGCCCTCATCCTGGTCCTCTGGATCATGGCGATCCTGACGCTCCTCATGTACGCGTTCCTCGCCGAGATGCAGGTGGAATACGCCCTGGCAAGCGGCTTCGGCGAAGAGAGGAAGGCCGAACAGCTCGCCTGGAGCGCGGTCGACCTGGCCTGCGCCATGGCCGAGAACGAGACGACGCCCCAGTTCCAGCTGGACGGCCCGCTCTCCCACAACGAGGAGGAGTTCTTCGAGGTCCCCCTGGGAGAGGGCGCCTTCACCCTCGTGCACCCCGTCTACGACGAGGGGGGCACGGTGGCCATGCGCTGGGGCCTGGAGGACGAGGCCTCCAAGATCAACATCAACTACGCCCCCAAGGAGGCCCTCCTCAAGCTTCCCGGCGTCACCGAGGAGATCGCCGACTCCATCATCGACTGGCGCGACCAGGACTCCAACGCCGGCCCCAGCGGCGCCGAGAGCCCCTACTACGGGGGCCTGAGCCCCCCCTACACCTGCAAGAACCAGCCCTTCGAGACGATCGAGGAGCTCCTCCTCGTCCGCGGCGTCACCGCCGAGATCCTCTACGGCGAGGACACCAACCTCAACGGCCGCCTGGAGCCCAACGAGAACGACGCGGACCAGACGGCCCCCCGGGACAACGGCGACGGGCGCCTCGACCCGGGCCTCTTCGCCTTCGTGACCACGGCGAGCGCGGACACGAACCTGACGAACGACGGCCAGCCCCGCGCCAACCTCAACACCGCCAACGACCAGCAGCTCCAGCAGGCCGGTTTCACCCCCGAGGAGACGCTGGCCATCAACATGTACCGCCTCAACCGCATGCGGGCGAATCCGCAGCAGCCCCCCTTCCCGAACGTCGCCTTCCTCCTGGACATCATGAACGCCAAGAGGTTCCGCGAGGTGGCCGACGCCGTCACCGTGGTGGAGGGGGAACAGGCCCCCGGCCTGGTCAACGTGAACACGGCCCCCAAGGCGGTGCTCCTGGCCCTGCCCGGAATAACCGAGGATATCGCGGTCAAAATCATGGACTACCGAACCCAGCCGGGGGCCGACCTGTCGAATATCGGCTGGCTGGCGGAAGCGGTCCAGCCGAAGGAACTCCAGGCGTTCGCGCTCTTCGTCACGACGCGGGCGCACCAGTTCCGGATCCACGCGGTGGGACGGATCGGGATGCCTTATTCGAACATGAGCACGCAGGAGGAAGCCGAGGCGCGCCCGAGGCCTTTCAAGCGGATGATCGCGATCTTCGACAAGCTCGCCCAGCCCCGGCCGCGGCTCGTCTACTGGAAGGACGCGACGATGCTCGGGATGCCTTATGACCCGGAGGACGGCCCCGCCCCCTCCGCGACGAGGGTGGGCAGCCCCTAGGACCGGATGACGAACACGCTGACGGCGATCGAGGTGGGCTCCAGGGCCCTGGTGGCCGTGACCGCGCGCGGGAACGGGCGCGGCGTGGAGATCCTCCGCTCCGGCGCCGTCCCCATCGACGCGATCAATGCCCAGAACGTCCGCCAGGCGATCGAGAAGTGCGGCGTCTCCGACACCCGGGCGATCCTCATGATCCCCCGCGGGCAGGCGCTCCTGCGGGACCTGGAACTGCCGGCGAGCGCGCCCGACGAACTGGTCTCCATGGTCCGCTTCCAGGTGGAGCGGGAGATGCCCCTCCCCCTGGACCAGATCCGCTATTCCTACGTCGAGACCGGGCGCGCCGACGGCAAGGTCCGCGTCCAGGTGGTGGCCGTGCCGCGCGACGTGCTGGAGCCCGCGATGGCCGCCGTGGAGGGGGCCGGCATCAAGGTCGCCGGCGTCTACGTGAGCACCTTCGGGCTCCTCTGCCTCTGGACCGACGGCGAGCCCGCCGCGCTGGTGGAGGTGGCCGCCGGCGAGGCGGAGATCCTGGTGGTGGACGGCGGGAGGATGGAGTTCTCCCACACGGCGCCGCTCCCCGGGGGGGCGACCCCGGAGGCGGTGGCCGACGAGGTGGACCGGACCCTCTCGACCTACAATTCCCGGGCCGGCCGGGAGGTCCGCAAGGTGGTGCTGGCGGGCGAGGGCGCCCGGGCCGACGAGTTCGCCCGCGGGATGCGGGAGCGCCTGGCGCGGGACGTGGCCCAGGTGGGCCCCGGGGACCTCGAGACCGCCTGCGCGGCGGGCATCTGCGCGGGACTGCTCCGCTCCGACGCGCTCCCGGACATCCTCAGGCCCCCCACGGCGGTGAGGAGGTTCCGCGTCACGCGGGCGCACCGCATGGCGGCGGGCATCGTCCTGGGGGTCGTGGGGATCTTCCTGGCCTTCCACCTGGCGCTCTCCGCCCGGATCGGCTCCCTGGGGCGGAAGGAGCGGGAGAAGAAGGACCTGGAGCCGCGCGCCGCCGAGATCTCGCTGATGAGCCAGCGGACCGCGCAGGCCCACCAGTGGTACCGCGACCGCAAGGACTGGATCCGCATCTTCGAGGCCCTCTGCCAGTCGATCCAGCGGGACAAGCTGTGGCTCTCCAGCGCGGTCTTCGAGGAGACGGCGGCGGTCCGGCTCATCGGGAAGGCCAGGGACGAGAAGCACGTGGACGACTTCATCGCCGCCCTGAAGAAGACGGACTCCTTCAAGGATTACGGGATCAAGATCGAGAACCGCAAGCGCAATCCGGGCGACAAGTCCGGGTATCCTGTGGACTTCACGGTGGCCGTCTCCCCCGCCGCGGCCCAGCCCAAGAGGAAGAGATAGATGGAACGGCGCACGAAAATCCTGGCCGGGATCGTCGTGGGGGTCGCCGCCCTCCTGCTGGCGGACAAGGTCCTCCTGGTCCCGTACCTGGTGAAGTGGAGGGACGTCTCCGCCAGGATCGACAAGGTGGACCTGGACGTCCAGCGGGCCCGGGCGATCGTGGCCCGCGAGAAGGACGTCCGGGAGGGGTGGGCCAAGGTCCGCGGGCTCCTGGACAAGCCCCGGGTCCCGGACGTCCAGACCCACTTCGTGACCCACCTCGGGGAGGTGACCCGGGCGGCCGGCGTGACCTTCGACATCAAGGGGGTCCGCGAGCAGCAGCAGGGAGATTTCAAGGAATACGTCTTCGAGACCCAGCTCAAACTCAAGTGGGAGCAGTTGGGGGAACTGCTCGTGGCCCTGCACAACTCCCGGGAGTTCCTGAAGCCAGCGCGGGTTACCGTGGGCTCGCAATATGAAAAGGAGGAGCGGCTCGACGTGGACCTGAAAGTATCCACGATCGAGTACGCGCCGGCCAAGAAATGACGGATTTCCTGTCGTTCATCGCGGGGGCGCTCCTGTGGGCGGTGCAGCCGGACGCGGCGGTGC
>CAYNDR010000086.1:3997-8120 GCA_964395295.1 uncultured Planctomycetales bacterium | reverse complement strand
CCCGACCGTCCCAAGGCATCGATCCGCGACTTCAAGGGCCTGCGGGACAACAACGTCTTCGCTCCGGCACGCCCCCCGAGGAAGGAGCACAAGCCCGATACGGCGCGCGGCCCCGTGGCGCCGCCCCCGCCCGCGGCGCCCGCGAAGCCCCGGATGCCGGTCGTGACCGGGTTCGTCTTCGACGAGAAGATCGGGGCCTTCCAGGTCCTCGTGGAGGACCGGAACTCCGACGTGAAGCTGAAGCTCTTCGCCCAGCCCCGCTTCCTCAAGGCGGGGGAGGAGTTCCTGGGCTACACGGTCGAGTCCGTGGGCATGGAGGCCGTCTCGGTGAAGGTCGGGGAGAAGGCCGCGGAGCTCCGGGCGGGCGACGCGTTCCCGGAGAAGCCCGTCGAGGCCTCCGAGAAGAAGGAGGCGCCGTCCGTCCCCGACGGGGAGAAGGCCGCCGAGGCGGCCCCCGCCGCGGAGAAGGCCGAGACGGTCCCGCCCGGGAAGGAGGCCGCCGGGCCGGCCCCTTCCGGGGAGAAGACCGAGGCGGCCCCCGCCCCGGGAGACGCCGAGCGGAACAAGGTCCTGGAGGAGCTGAAGAAGAAATTCAAGAAGAAGCGTGAAGAGTCGGATTTTCAGGAACCGTAGGTCGGGTTGGGGAGGATGGTTATGAGCCGGATCGCGATCCTGGGCGTGCTGGTCATGGCGATGGGATTGTACGCTGAGGCGGCAGGGAGAGATGCCAAGGGCGACGTGCAGAACGCCGCCAAGAAACTGGGCGAGGCGGCCAGCTACAGCTGGACCTCGACGCCCTCGATGGGCGGCGGCGGGGGCGGCGGGGGGGCCCGCTTCCAGCCGGGGCCCACGGACGGCAAGACCGAGAAGGACGGCTTCACCCTGCTGACGACGAAGCAGGGGGAATCCATCCTGGAGGGGGTGCTCAAGGGGGACAAGGTGGCCGTCAAGGCCCAGGACGGCTGGAAGACCGCCGAGGAACTCGCCGCGGCGCGCGGCCAGCAGCAGCCCGGCGGGCAGCAGCCGGGCGGCCGGCAGAGGGGCGACCCCGCGGGATTCATGGCCCGGCGCCTGCGCAGCTTCAAGGCGCCCGCGGCCGAGGCCGCGGACCTCGTGGAGAAGGCCAAGGAACTTAAGGAGGAAGGCGGGGCCTGCGTCGGGGAGATGACCGAAGAGGGCGCCAAGGCGCTCCTCTCCATGGGCCGCGGCGGGCGCGGCGGGGACCAGCAGCCCCCCCCGGTCGCCGGGGCCAAGGGGACGGTCAAGTTCTGGCTCAAGGACGGGGTGCTCGCCAAGTACGAGTACAGCGTCCAGGGCAAGGTGACCTTCGGCGACCGCGAGATCGACATGAACCGGACCGTCACGGTCGAGATCAAGGACGTGGGATCGACCAAGGTGGAGGTCCCCGAGGACGCCAAGAAGAAGCTCGGATAGCGGGCAAGCGACAAAACGCACCGTCCGTTTTGTCAGGCCTCACGACAAAACGGACGGTCGCGTTTGTCGTAAGACGGTTTGGGGGGTGCTATGAAGATGCGCGCGATCCTCCTCGCGGCGCTGGTCCTGGGGCTCCCGGCGTGGGCCCAGGACCGGCCCGAGGAGAAGAAGCTGACGATCAAGTTCAAGGAGGCGTCGGTGGACGCCGTCCTCCAGTTCGTCAGCTCGCAGACCGGCTGGATCTTCGTCCAGGAGAAGACCGTCTCCGGCAAGATCGACGCGGTGAGCGACACGGACGTCCCGGTCTCCAAGTGCCTGGAGTTCCTGGACTCGGCGCTCCGCCGGCACGGCGTGGTGACCTACAACCCCTACGCCCCGGCCTTTCCCAAGCCGGGCCAGATCGTCAAGATCGTCGACGTCGACGAGGCCAAGCGGCGCAACATCGAGATCCACACGGGCTCCGATCCGGAGAACATCCCCGTCTCCGACCGTGTCCGCACCCAGATCATGCCCTTGAAGGCGGTGAACGTCAGCGAGGTCCAGAAGGAGCTCGGGGAGGTCCTGCGCAAGGCCATCGAGCCGGACGGCCAGATGGCGATCTCCACCTACTCGAACTCCGTCGTCCTCACCGGCCGCGCGGACGGCATCAACCGGGCGGCGCGGATCCTGCGCGTCATCGACGTGAGCACCTCGGCGGAGCTCAAGATCCGCGTCTTCGCGCTGAAGAACGCCGACGCCACCGAGACCGCCAAGACCCTCAACGAGGTCTTCAAGCGGGAGGCGATGAAGGCCGACTCGGGCTCCCAGAATCCCATGGGCAACCTCTGGCGCATGTTCGGCGGGGGGGGGAGAGGGGGGGAGGGCGACCGCGGCCAGGGCCCCAACCCCCGGGCGCTCGCCAGCGAGATGGTCCGCATCACCGCCGACACCCGCACCAACTCGGTCATCGTCAGCGCCACCGACGAGAACATGAAGGTCATCGAGGACCTGATCAACCGCCTCGACGACAAGGGCGCCGCGGTGATCAAGCTCAAGCTCTACGCGCTCCGGTACGCCGACGCGGCCACCGCGGCCAAGCTCGTCGACGACTTCTTCACGGAGCGGACCACCGCCGCCGCCGACCCGAGGCGCGGCGGGCGCGGCGGCCCCATGCTCCCCGTCTGGATGGGCGGCCAGCAGGCCCAGGCCGGCGACATCCACGCCGCCAAGGAGGTCCGCGCCGTGGCCGACGTCCGCACGAACTCCGTCCTCGTGGCCGCCAGCGAGCAGAACCTCCTGCTCATCGACAGCATCATGACGGAGCTGGACCGCCAGGTGAACGACGTCCTGGAGGTGAAGATCTACAAGCTCCAGAACGCGGACCCGGTGGAGATGGCCTCGATCCTCCAGGCCCTCTTCCGGCCGCAGATCCAGGCCACCCAGCAGGTCGGGCGCTCCACGGGCGGCCAGCAGGGCCAGCAGGGCGGCGGGAACTGGTTCCAGCGGATGTTCACCCCGGGCGGGGGAGGCGCGGCCTCCTCCTCGGGCGGCCTGCCCCCGAGCCAGGAGGTGGAGATCACCGCCGACACCCGCACCCGCTCGGTCGTCGTCAAGGCCTCGCGGGAGTACATCGCGGTCATGGACGATGTGGTCAAGCAGCTCGACGCCGACCCCACCGAGACGCTGAGCACCTACGTCGTCCCGATCCGGAACCACACCGCCGCGGAGCTGGCCACCACGCTCCAGAACCTGACGCGCGGGACCGGGACCGGCGGCGGCCAGGCGCGCTCCACCCAGCAGGGGGCGTTCGGCCAACAGCTCTTCGGCACCGGCCAGGGCCAGCGGGCCACCTCCACCGGGGGGACCCGGGGCAACACCCGCTCGTCCACCGGCACCGGGACGCGAAGCACGGGCACCCGGGTGCGGAACCTGGGCCCCCTCCAGGAGGGCCAGGAGCCGGAGGCGGCCCCCGCGGAGTCCCAGGAGGAAGGGGACATGCCGCGCCGCTCGATCGAGGGCCAGGTGGACATCCAGGCCGACCCCACCACGAACTCGCTCGTGATCCGCACCTCGCCCCGCAACTTCCACGCGATCCAGGCCATGCTGGGGGACCTCGACCGGATGCGCCCGCAGGTCCTCATCAAGGTCCTCATCGCCGACGTCACGCTCGACGACCGCACCCAGTTCGGGGTCGAGGGCTTCTGGGAGAACAAGATGACCGTGCGGGGCGGCGACAAGGCCACGAACCGCTTCGGCACCGACTTCTCGCTGGCCACCCAGGGGTTCACCTACCTCCTCACGGGCGACGAGTTCCAGGCTACGCTCAACCTCTTCGCCAACGAGGGCAAACTGCGGGTCCTGGCCACGCCGCGGGTCATGGTCCTGGACAACCAGACCGCCAACATCAACGTGGGCAAGGAGGTGCCGATCATCACCAACAGCACGACCAACACGGTCGGCAACGTCGTCAACACCGTGCAGTACCAGAACGTGGGCATCATGATGGACGTGACGCCCCACGTGAATCCGGACGGGCTGGTGACCATGCTCGTGGCGCCGGAGATCTCGGACATCGCCTCCGCGGCCGAGAGCGTGGAGATCACCAACGGGGCCAAGTCCCCCACCTTCAACGTGAACCGGGCGTCCACCACCGTGGCCGTCCGCAGCGGCACGACCGTGGTGATCGGCGGGCTCATCCGCGAGACCAACG
>CAYNDR010000086.1:0-3987 GCA_964395295.1 uncultured Planctomycetales bacterium | reverse complement strand
GTCCAGAAGATCCCGCTCTTCGGGGACATCCCCGTCCTCGGGGTCCTCTTCTCGAACACGAGCAAGATCAAGACCAAGCGCGAGCTGATGATCTTCCTGACCCCCTACGTGGCCTTCACGGCCGCGGAGATCGAGGAGATCACGGAGCTGGAAAAGTCCAAGCTCAGGCTCCTCGACCTCAGGGACATTGAATCGGAGAGCGACCGGTGGCTCGAAAGAGTACGGCATTAATCCTGCTCCTGGTGGCGGCGGGCTGCGCCTCGTCCCCCGACGCCCCCGATCCCGGGGCCGCGAGGGCCTGCGTGGAGGAGGGCCGGCGCATCGCCGCGGCGGGCGACCACCGCGCGGCGATCGACCAGTACTCGAAGGCGATCCGGGCCAATCCGGAGCTCGCGGAGGCCTACTGCGAGCGCGGGTACTCGAACGTCCGGCTCCGCCTGGGGCGGTCGACGGAGGGGGACGTCCGGACCCTGGAGGACCGCGCCCTGGCGGACTTCGGCGCGGCGATCCGCCTGGACCCCGCCTACGGAGACGCCTACTTCAACCGCGCGATGGTCCTCTCCAGCCGCGCCCAGTTCAAGCCCGCGGCGGAGGACCTCCTGAACGCCGTGAAATGGAAGCCCAAGGAGCCTGAGGCGCACCTCCTGCTCGGGAGGCTCTACGAGGAGAAGTTCGAGGACCGCATGACGGCCGCCATGGACCACTACGAGAAGTACGTGGAGCTGGGCGGCAAGGACGCGGGGGTGCGCGAGAAGGTGGGATTGTGGAAGGACCTCAAGAAGCAGATGGCGGCCGCCGCCGCCCCCGCCAGGGCCCCGACCGCGGAGGACGAGAAGAAGGCCGAGGAGCTCCACGAGTCCTTCAAGCGCCTCTTCGCCGAGGACAAGAAGGGCGAGGCCCTGAAGGCCGTCGAGGAGATGCTCTCCAAGTACGGCCAGACGAAGTACGTCCAGAGGCAGGCGCTGGGGCTGAAGGCCATCCTCAACGCGCTCCAGAAGGGGGCGCCCGGGAAGGACGCGCCCAAGAACCCCTGAGGGATTGAGTCATTGAATCATTGAGGAGTACCCCCCCCGGGGGGGGCAAGCCGACTGAGTGATTGAGGGGTCCCCCAGACCCCGGGGGAAGATGCAAAAGGTGGTCGAGGGTACTGTTGTTCCTCCCCCCGGGAGGCAAAAGGGGGGACGCACAATGACTCAATGATTAAATCTTCAATCCTTCAATCCATTGTCCTTGCCGCGGTGCTTCAGGGAGTTTCCCTGGAACGGGAGGGGAAACGCCGCGACCTTCTTGCCCCCCCTGGGGGGGGCGGGGGGGCAGCCCTCAATGGCTCAATGAATCAATCTTCAATGACTCAATTCCCCCAGGAGGCTCCGCTGGAGCAGGAGAAGGAGCGCCTCCGCGCCAAGGCCCCGCTCACCGACGAGGAGAAAAAGGCCTACTCCTTCCCCGAGGGGCCTCCCCTCAAGCCCAAGGCCGCCTACTCGCTCTGCGTGATTCCCCTCTCCTTCGCGGATGCCGCCTTCGGAGGGACGGACCTCAAGAAGTTCTTCTTCGAGCGTCTGGCGGCGTACGGCGGCAGGGCCTCGGGGGGGGCCTTCGACCTCATCGGCCGCGTCTACGCCCCGGTCGCGCTGGCGGTCGATCGCGCGGTTTTCCGGGAGAAGGACCTGGAGGCCGCCGCGGCCGCGTTCCTCGGGCGGGAGGGGGAGGGGGCGCTGGCGCCCTTCGACGGCGCGGCGTTCGTGGCGGCCGGGACCCTGGGGGCGCGGGGATCGCCGCTGTGGCCCCGCAAGGACTCGATGCGCCTCGGGGAGAGGACGCTGGAGTACGTCTTCCTGACGGAGTCGGCCGAGGGCCGCGAGCTGGGGGTCGCGGCGCACGAGTTCATGCACCTCCTGAGGCTCGAGGACAAGTACGACGACGAGAAGGCCCATGTGGGCCGCTGGTGCATCATGGGGACGGGCTACGTGTCGCGGGAACCGGCCCCGCCCTGCGCGGACTGCCGCGAGAAGCTGGGATGGGCGCGGCCGGCCGAGATCGACCCGCGCCGCGAGTCCAGCGTGGTGATGGCGCCGGACCCGGCGCGCCCGCTCAAGGTCCCGGTGAACGCGGACGGCACGGAGGCCCTCCTGCTGGAAATGAGGGACCGGCTCCTCGTCTGGCACGTGGGCGGCGGGCAGAAGATCGAGCTGGCGGGGAGGTTCCCCTCGGAGGCGGGCGACCGGCTGACGCCGCTCTCGGATCCCCCCTTCCGGGGGCGGTCGGTGGGGTCCCGGCCGGTCTGGATCACGGACATCCGGCTCCAGGACGGGAAGGCCTGGTTCAAGGCGGGCCCGTCGGCGGCGCCGACGCCGCTGGAGGAGTGGCGCCGCGCCCGGGTGGGGAAGCGCCTGGGCGAGTGAGCCGCGGGGGATGGGCCTTGCCCCCGTCCCAACGCCCGGCTATCATCATGAATATGAAATCGGTCATGGTCGACACCCCGGCGGAGATCATCGAGGACCGCCGGCGGAGGGGCCTCGACCGCCGGGACGAGGTCTGGGAGGGGGTTTACCACATGGTGCCGCCGCCGACGGGAGCCCATGAAGACATCGTGGGTCGTCTCTTCACGATCTTCACCCTCCATGCTGAGAAACATTGCCTGGGGCGCCTTCGCCTGAACGCGGGGGTTCGGGAGGCAGGCCGGGGGGAGAGGAATTATCGTGTGCCGGAATGGGTCTTCTTCCGCTCGGGTCGCGAGGCCGCGCTCCGCGGCGACAGCGGTTACGTGGACGAAGGTCCCGACGCGATCCTGGAGGTCCGCTCGCCGGGCGACGAGACCGACGAGAAGACGTCTTTCTACGAGAAGGTCGGCGTCCGCGAGGAGTTGATCGTCGACCAGGACACGCGCCGCGTCCAGGTGCTCCGCCTCGTCTCGGGGCGGCTCGTCCCGGTATCCCCCAACGCGGACGGCTGTATCTATAGCGAAGGGCTCCGCGCTTTCTTCAAGACCGGCGAGCGCGGCGGCAAGCCCGCCCTCCTCGTCATGACGGAACTCGACCGGGCCGAAACGGCGGTCTGATCATTCCCGCGCCGCCAGCGCCGGCCGGTCCTCGTCCACGATCACCCGGAAGCCCACGTTGAAGACCGGCTGGTAGGGCCGGTAGGCCAGGCGGTACGAAGCGGTCGCGCGGTGCGGCCGGTCCCGCCACGAGCCGCCGCGCGCCGCCCGCGGGGCGTCGCCGTCGAGCCGGTTCCGCCCGTCGTCCTCCGCGTACGGGTAGGGGCGGTACTCGGACCGCGTCCACTCGGCGACGTTGCCGTGCATGTCGCAGAGGCCCCAGCGATTCGGCTGGTACCGGCCCGCCTCCGCCGACACGAGGGCCCCGTCGTCGAACCGCGCGTCCTTCGGCAGCCAGTCGTCGGAATCGGTGGGATCGGGGAGGGGCACGATCCGGTCGTGCTGGTAGGTGTCGCACGCCAGCTCGCGGGTCCTGCGGTCGGCGAGGTTCGCGTGCTTCGAAAAGTCGGCGCCGGGGCCGCCGAACGAGAACGGCGTGCCGGCGCCGGCGCGGCAGGCGTATTCCCACTGGGCCTCGGTGGGGAGAGCAACCTTGAGGCCGGTCCGGGCCGAGAGCCACGCGCAGAACGCCGCGGCCTGCCGCCAGGAGACGCGCACCGCGGGCTGGCGGGGCTGGAAGAGCGGGTAGCCCTCCATGCCGAACTGGTACCCCTGCACGTCCTCCCGCCGGCTGTCGTGCGAGGGGTCGAACCGCCGGTACTGCTCGTTGGTGACCTCCGTGACCGCCATCCAGAAGCCGCGCGGGATCGCCGTGCGGGTGGCCGGCCGCTCATCGGGGGCGCCGGCGGCGTCGCCCATGACGAATTCCCCCGGCGGGACGTAGGCGAGGGCCAGGCGCACGCCGCCGCCCAGGTCGAGGGACTGCGGCGGCCGGCCTGCGGCGGGCGCCGGGGGCGCCGCCGCGGGGGCGGGCGGGCGCGCCGCCGGCC
>CAYNDR010000085.1:16775-19630 GCA_964395295.1 uncultured Planctomycetales bacterium | reverse complement strand
CCGCGCCTCCCCGGCGCGGAGGCCGCAGGGGAAGCCGCAATCGCCGCATGACCCGATGAATCAATTCCCCAGCCCTTGTCCGTGGGGACGGGATCGGCTATATAAGGGTCATGAAGCGCAGGGCCGCGCCCCGGAAGGCGGGACTCCCCGGGTCCGTGCCCCCGGATCCGTACCGGGAGATGTGGATGTCCCTCTCGCCGGCGGCCCGGCTCCGCCGGTCCCGGCGGCTCCGGGCGCGGATTCCCGGCCTCCAGGCCGTCCACGATGCGGAATCTCTTCCGAAGCTTTGACCGCCGCGGGGTGGAGTACCTCCTCATCAGCGGGCAGGCGGCCATCCCCGCGGAGGCCGGCCTCCGGTGCCCGCCGGCGTCACCCGGGGAACGCCGGGGTCCTCGCGAGCCTCGTCCCGAGGCCCGCATCCTTCAGGGGCACGACTTTCCGTATCGCGTCGTCGATCTTGTACCGGCACCGGCCGCAGAACTCCAGGCCGATGCGGCCGTCCTTTCCGAACCGCGCGCGTTGCCGGCGGGCGGCGGCGCCCCTCCAGACGGCACGGAACGATCCCTCGCGGAACACGTTGCCCAGGGGACTTTCGTGGAGGTGGTCGCACTCGCAGGTCAGGAGCGTCCCGTCGTGCCGGAGGGTGGGCCATATCCAGGGCTTCCTGCAGAGGTTCGGGGCCCGCCGATAGGCGGCGGCCTCGGCCTCGCCCTGGTACTGCCAGGTGCGCCAGCGCCGGTCTTCGGGGAGGCTGGGGTTCCCGGGACTGGCGTCGGTGCAGAGGCTGACGCCCTTGACCGAGAAGAGGTCGGCCCCGGCCTCTCCCGCGAAGGATTCCACCGCCTCGATCTCGGATTCATTCCCCCGGGTGGCGATGATCCGCACGTTGATCAGCGGGCCTCGGCCCGGCCTCCGGGCCCGGGCGGCCTCGCGGACGAACCGGAGCGCCTTCGAGACATCCCCCCCGGCGCGGAAGCTCGCGTAGGCCTCCTGGCGGATCCCGTCGAGGGAGACGATGAGCATGTCCAGGCCGCTCCGCATGAGCGCCTCGAGATCCGCGGCCCCGGGATCGGCCTGTCCGCTGGTGCTGAGAAACGTGATGACGCCGTGCCGGTGGGCCAGCCGCGCCATGTCGGCGATCCTGGGATGGAGGAGCGGTTCGCCCCACTGCCACAAGGCGAGCGCCGTCAGGTACGGTCCTATCTCGTCCATCAGCCTCGCGTAATGCTCCCACGGCATGTGAGCCGGGCCGCCGCGCCCGACGGCCCGGTGGCGCGGGCACAGGGGGCATTTCAACGGGCACTCCACCGTGGGTTCCAGCTGGAGGCCGAAGGGATAGGAATGGACGCCGTGAAGGCGCAGGCGCCCTTCCGCCTGCGAGAGCAGGAAGTTCAGCAGGCGCCGGGGTCCGGCCGCCGGGGCCGCGAAGAGGATCCGGTCGTAGCCGATCTCCAGCCTCCGCCGCGCCGCCATGCCCCAGAGCCGGGAGAACCATCCTTTCCTCACGAGAGGATTTCCCGCAGGAAGTCGATGTCGCTTCGGACTTCCCCGGCCCCTTCGGCCCGGTAGTCCGCCTCGAGGATGAGGGGGATCTCCTTCAAATCCTCCCGGAAGGCCTTCAGGCCGCGAAGGCCGATCTTTCCCCGGGAAAGGGGGCGATGGGCCCTGCGGCCATCATGGTTATGGAGGTGCAGGCAGGCGATGTCCGCCGCCACGGACCGGAGGGCCTCCTCCCAGGTCCGGTGGATCCCGAGGGGCAGGCCGCGGCGGACGAGGAAGGGGAAGGGCGAAAGGAGGTCGTTGACCCGGAGCGCGGCCCTCGCGAGCCGGGACGCGGGATACGCCCTCTCGAAGAGATGTCCGAGGTCCAGGCAGCACCGGACCGCGCCTCGTCCCGACTCGAGGACCTTGCCCATCGCGTCCATCGGGGAAAGGTCGTCGGCGTTCTCCAGGCCGAAGGCCACGCCGGCTTCGCGGGCACGCGCGGCCAGGGAAGAGACCAGGGGGATCCAGGCATGGGGATCCCCGGCGCGGCCGCCGCGGGCGTGGAAGGCCACGTAGTCGGCCCGGATCCGGCCCGCCCAGGCGATGGACCGTTCGAGGACGCCGCGGCCGTCGCGGGGGTCGGGGGAGAGGGGATGGATCCCGCAGAAGGGCAGATGGACCCCGAGGGCCGCCACGCGGGGGCGGACCTCCTCGGCGATGGCCCTCTCCTCGGCCTCGCCGGAGGACCCGAAGGCGGCCCGGTAAAGGGCGCCCTCCAGGTGCAGTTCGACGGCTTCCAGTCCCGCCTCCTCGCGGAGACGGAGGAACCGGTCCAGGGCGGGCCTCCACGGCTCGTCGACCAGCATCCCGAGGCCGATGCCGATTCTCATGTCCGGATCCTCAGGCCAGGGCCGCCCTATAGACGGCCAGGGTGAGGTCCGCGCAGAGCTCCCAGGTGAAGGCCGCCGCCCTTGCCCGCCCGGAACGGCGCAGGGACTCGTGGAGGGCCGGGTCCTCGATCACGCGGCGCAGGCCGTCCGCGATCGCCTCGGGGGAGTACGGATCGACGTAGACCGCCGCGTCGGCCATGACTTCGGGGAGGGAGGAAGCATTGCTGCACACGACCGGCGTGCCGCAGGCGGCGGCCTCGATGGGCGGGAGGCCGAACCCCTCGTAGAGGCTCGGGTAGCACAGGAGCGCCGCCGTCCGCATCAGGGAGGGCATGTGGGAGTCGGGCACGTAGCCGGCCTCGTAGGCGAGGCCCCGGCCCTTCAGGAACTCCAGGAGGGAGCGCTCCGGAGACGCCATGTCTCCATCCGGTCCGGCGATGACGAGGGGATGGGCGCGCTGGAGGTCCTTCGGGAGCCGCT
>CAYNDR010000085.1:0-16765 GCA_964395295.1 uncultured Planctomycetales bacterium | reverse complement strand
GGCCATGAGACGGCCCAGGTTCTTTCTCCGGATCTGGCTCCCCACGAAGAGGATGGCCCCGAGGGGCAGGCGCAGGTCCTCCCGGACCCGCCGTCCCGCCTCCTCCTTGGGCGGAGGCCCGGCACAGCCCGCGGCGACTCCCGCGGGGACGACCCAGATCCGGGAGGGATCGATCCGGGGATAGAACTCCAGGATTTCGGACTTCGAGAACCGGCTGACGGTGATGATCTGGTCCGACCGGGCCAGCGCGCGCGGGATCCCCTCCCTCAGCCACTGCCTCTGGCTTGCGGGGATCGTCTCGGGACGCCGGAGGAATCCCATGTCGTAGATCGTGGTGACGATCCGGCCCGGGAACCTCCTGGGGACATAGTTCGTCTCGTGGTAGAGGGGCCATTCCCGCTTCCGCGTGGCCCATGCGAAGAAGGCCTTCCGCGCGCCATCGACGACGGCGCGGAGTCCCGGCAGGCGGCGGAGCCGGGCCCGCAGGAAGCTCGACGAGGCGCCGGTGAATTTCCCCCGGGAGGCGTCCGGAAGGGCGCCGAGGGAAAGGATCCGCGTGCCGGTGAACACTCCCACGGCCTCGACCTCGGGGCGGCGGCCCAGCTGAAGGGCAAGCTGCATCGTATAGCGTCCGATGCCGGTCCTTGCCTGGAGGGCGGGAATGCCGTTGATCAGGACGCGCATCGCGATACCGGAATCCCTGGAAGCGGGAGGATCCTGACCCTATATCCCATAATTGCCGGGAGGGTTCAAGATCGAACCGGATTCCCCGCCGGTCCTGGCGGCTCCGGGCCCGGATCCCCGGCCTCCAGGCCGTCCACGACGCGGAATCCGTATGCGTTCAGCCCCTGGTTGTGGCCAGAATCGAGAATCAAGAATCGAGAATGGATTTCCCCCCGTACCCCCCCCCCGGGGGGGCAGGGGGGACTGCCCCTTGATTCAATTCTCCGATACGGCTGAACGGTTACCGGAATCTCTTCCGAAGCTTTGAGCGCCACGGGGTGGAGTTCCTCCGGCCGGCGCGCGGTTATCGGTAGGCCCCGCCCCAGAGCTCCTTCAAGAACTCGCCATAAGGGAGGATGGTCACCTTGTCCAGCGTGCGCCGACGGGGCTCGAGGCTGACGCAAAGGTACCGTTTCAATTTCCCCTCGTCGGTCAGCGCCCGGAGGGATCGGAGGTCGTGCGGGGAGACGTTCGGGGTCGCCTTGGCCTCGATCTAAAGGGTGAGCCGAACATGATCCCCGGGAGTTCATGTCCTTGCTGGGGAATTAAGCCTTGGACTTGACGGATAATATCGGTATACATAATGGAAACTATTGTATCGCGCTTTTGTGTCAAGTTTCACTTGACTTATATGGCCGCAGTACATAACGTTATTGTGTATTGCGATAAGCAACATCAAGCTGGAGGACCGCGTGAAGTCCCTGGAGTTCTTCGCCAAGCGGCCCGTGTTTACCTACGATGAGTTCGTTGCCGCCCTCGGCCGGAAGGACCAGGCCAAGCGGACACGCGATGCGCTCCTGGCCTACCATGTCAGGACGGGACGCCTTGTCCATGTGCGCCGGGGGCTCTACGTCACCGTGCCGCGGGGGACGGACCCGGCGCGCTGTCCCGTGGACCCGTACCTCCTGGCCGCCAAGCTGACCGACGACGCGGTTCTGGCCTACCACACCGCCCTCGAATTTCACGGCAGGGCCCACTCCGTGATGGAGCGCTTCATCTACCTCACGGCACGGCACTCCCGCGCCCTCGACTTCCGTGGACAGCGCTTCCAGGCCGTGCCGGTCCCGAAAGCCCTGCGGGAGAACGGCCGGGAAACGTTGGGCGTCAAGACCGCCGAACGGCAGGGGGCGGCCGTCCGGGTGACCTCCCTGGAGCGGACACTGGTCGATCTCCTCGACCGGCCCGGCCTCGGAGGCGGATGGGAGGAGATCTGGCGGTCGCTGGAGTCGGTGGAGTTCTTCGACCTCGACCGTGTCGTGGAGTATGCGCTGGCCCTGCGCAACGCCACCACCGCGGCCAAGGTAGGCTTCTACCTCGAAGTCCACCGCAAAGCCCTCATGGCGACCGACGACCATCTCAAGCCTCTGCGCGAGCACAGGCCGAAGGAGCCCCACTACCTCGATCGCGCCTCCCGGAAGCCGGGCCGCCTGGCCGGAAAGTGGAACCTGGTGGTCCCCGTCGAGGTCCTTGAGCGGTCCTGGGAGGAGCCCGCATGAATATCTCCCGGGAGAGGCTCCTCGCCGAATCCTCGGCCACAGGTTTTCGCCCCGACGTGATGGAGAAGGGGGTCCAGCTCCTGGGGCTCCTCGAGACCCTCCAGGGCCATCCGTTCCTGAAGGGACGCGTCGCGCTCAAGGGCGGCACGGCGCTCAACCTTTTCCTCTTCGACTTGCCCCGCCTGTCCGTGGACGTGGACGTCAACTACGTCGGCTCGGGAGTTCGCCAGGAGATGCTGGAGGATCGCCCCAAGATCGAGGAGGCCATCGGAGCGGTTCTCAAGAGGGAAGGCTTCCAGGTGCGGCACATCCCCGAGGAGCACGCGGGAGGGAAATGGCGTCTCAGATTCCCCAGCGCCCTGGGGGAGATGGCCACGCTGGAGCTCGACATCAATTTCATGCTTCGGACTCCGCTATGGCCCGCCGCCCCCCGGGATTCCCGGCCGCTGGGCTCGTACCGGGCCGCCGGGATCCCGGTGGTGGACGACCACGAGCTGGCCGCAGGCAAGCTCTCGGCGCTGTTCTCGCGCCGGGCGAGCCGGGACCTCTTCGACGCGCATCAACTCCTGAGCCGGGCACGCCTCGACCGTCGGCGGCTCAGGCTGGCCTTCGTGGTCTACGGCGGGATCAACCGCAAAGACTGGCGTACCGTGAGGGTCGAGGATGTCGGCTTTGATGTCCGCGAGATCCAGGAGCGGCTTGTCCCGATGCTGCGCCAGGACTCTCCGAAGGGTCTCGGTCCCCTGCAGGAGTGGGGCCGACGGCTGGTCGAGGAATGCCGTACGGGCCTGGGCGCCGTTCTCCCCCTGGATCCCAAGGAGCGGGAGTTTCTCGACCGCCTCCTGGACCACGGCGAGATCGAGCCGTCGCTCCTGACCCAGGACGAGCCGCTCGCCGGCCGAATCCGTCGCCATCCCGGGCTGGAATGGAAAGCCTTGAACGTGCGCCGCTTCAAAGGGTGAGAAACCCGAATCGGATTTCGGATCCTTCCGCCCGGATCGGGGGTCGCCACTCATCGACCACTGGACCCGTCCAGCGGGGCGGGATGCTGGAGGACCCGGAGGTGGAGAAGGGGGTGCGGGTGGAGGGCGGGGGGGCGCCGCCGCCGGGGATCGCGGTGGACCCGAGCTGAAGGGGGGGCGGCATGGCCGAAACGGACAGGGACCGGATGCGGGGGACGAGGTCAATGGCAGGGTCGTGCTGTTCACGCACGATCTCGAAAGAAACGTCATTACCTCCATCTCGATAGCGGGGGTGGAGTCCGTCAGGAGCATCGACGTCACGAAGGTTCAACGATGACGTCCCGACCGGGAGCGCGAAAGCCCCCTCCGTTCATGCTTGGGCGTGTAGGGGTCTCGCTCGTGCTCAAGGATGGGAAGGGATCCAAGATTACCCTTGAATACAAGAGACATCTATTGTATTCTAGGGATGTATGGTGAGGCTTTTCTTCCGGCAGGACGTGGGCGCCCTCCGACGGCCCCTCAATGTCGTCTTCGGGGCGCCGAGCCACGTCGCGATCCTCCGGGCGCTCGCGCCCCGGGCCGCCGGCGCGACGGGGGGCGAGATCGCCCGCCTGGCGGGAGTGGCCCCTCAGGCGGTGCTCGACGCCCTCACGCGCCTCGAAGCCCTCGGGGTCGTGACCCGGCTTCCCTTGGGGAGGGGATACCTCTTCCGCCTGAACCGGGATCACGAACTCGTGAAGGCGGGGATCCTCCCCCTTCTCGAGGAGGAGACCCGCTTCGGGGTCCGACTCCGTGAGGTCCTTAAGGAGGCCTTCGAAAAGGACGTGGTGACCGGTTTGATCTATGGGAGTGCAAGTCGGGGGGAGGAGCGACCGGAGAGCGACCTCGACATCTGCCTGATCGTCCGGGGAGCGAAGGAGAAGGAGAAGACGCTTGAGCGCGCAGCCATCCTCGCCGATGAGATTCGCAAGGGATTCGGCCTCCGCCTTTCCCCTCTTGCCTTCACAGCCGCTGAGTTTTCCCGTGGGCTCAAGAGCGGGAAGGTCCTCATGAAGAGTATTCAAAAGGACGGTGAGCGGTTTGTCGGGCACCCCCTGGAGGGATTGGGGCATGGTTAGGAAAACGACGCGGCAGCGGATCGATCCGGGCGAGTCGTCGAAATACGCCGCGGCGGCGGCGCAGTTTTTCGATGCGGCGGACCTGGCCAGGGATTGCCGCTACTGGAACGCGGCCGGGCTCCTTCTGGTTCATGGATCCATCGCCTGGGCGGATGCGGTCGCGATCCGGCTCAAGGGGGTGAAGTCCACGAGCGACGACCACAAGGATGCGGTGGCGCTCCTGGGGGAGGTCCTCACGGGAGTCCGGGGGCGGGACGAGGCCCTGACCCACCTTCACCGGATCATCGTCTTCCGTTCCCCCTCGGTGAACCTGGGGCTCCGCCTCGTCTACCGGCAGGACTGGGACCTCCTGGGCGTCCAGCCCGGCGAGATCGTGAAGACCATCCCGCTCGGCCCCGGGCAGAGCACCCGGATCTCCACCACCCTCTCCCGGAGGACCCGCACCACCCGGACCCGGGAGACCTCGCAGGTCGTGGAGCGCTCCACCCAGTCCACCGACACGACGCGGGCGTCGAACGAGATCGTGCAGGAGACCTCCAACACGAACACCCTCTACCTGACCCCGGGCGAGGGGTCGTTCAGCCTGGGCTTCATCAGCGTGGGGGTCACGAAGGCCCCGAGCTACGAGGAGCAGAAGACCTCGCGGAACGCGGAGACCTCGTCGCGGATCAACGAGAGCGTCCAGCAGGCGGCCAGCCGGGTGCAGAGCCAGACCCGCGTGGCGGTCTCCACGGAGGGGGAGGAGTCGTTCCAGGAGACGTCCTCGATGGAGATCTCGAACCCCAACAGCGAGATCGCGCTCAACTACGAGTACCTGCACCTCCAGCACCTGTACGAGGTCTTCACGCGGCTGGCGGAGGCGGAGGGGGTGGTCTACGTGGCGGAGGACCTGCCGGCGCCGCACTCGATCGACGGGAACTGGGTGAGGCGGCACGCGTGGATCCTGTCGCGGGCGCTCCTGGACGAGTCGTTCCGGCCGGTGCTGGACGAGATCAACCAGGACGCGCCGGCGGGGGGCGGGCCGGACCCGCGCGCCCGGGACCGGATGGGGGAGCTCCTCGGGTCGGTGACGGAGAACTTCGCGAAGTTCACGGGGGTCTCGGGCGGCTGGGGGGGGCTGACGATCCCGGACATCTACTCGGGGGCGCTCAAGTCGTATTTCGACTGGGACCAGGGGCGGCAGGCGGCGGACGGGGCGGAGGCGGTCCGGGAGCGGCAGAGGCGGCAGTTCTACCGGCACCTCTACGACAACATCCTGCACTATTGCCGGGCGATCTGGATGCGGGAGGACCACGACCAGCGGATGTTGAGGTACCGGAAGCGGGGGAAGAGGGATTGAGAGATTGAGGGATTGCGCGATTGAGCGATTGAAGAGTTCCCCCCCCCGCCCCCCAGAGGGGGGAGGGACGGAGGCCCTACGGGGGCGATCCCGGAACGCGCCGCGGCCGGCGGCGGGCGGCGGGGGGCACGGCATCGGCGGGGGGGCGGGGGGGATCCACCTGGACTGGATCATGGAGACGCTGGGGGACTTCTACGCTGACCCGGAGGAGCCGGGGGCGGCGCTGGACCCGGACCTGGCGCGGGCGCGGGCGGAGGCGGCGGGGAGGGCGGCCGCGGGGCTCGCGGGGCGGGGGGGGGGGGGGGGGGCGGCGGAGCGGCTGTTCCGGCGGCGCCACACGGGGCGGGTGATGTTCAATTCGGGGAACCTGAACCTGCGGCGGGGGGCGGGGACGGCGATGGAGGAGCGGGACCGGCCGGCGCTGGAGAACCGGCGGCTGGGGGAGCGGCTCCGGGAGGGGCGGTTGGAGGACCCGGAGGTGGAGAAGGTGGTGCGGGTGGAGGGCGGGGGGGGCGCCGCCGCCGGGGATCGCGGTGGACCCGAGCTGAGGGGAGGCGGGGCGGATGGGAGTTGACATCGACCGGGAAGGGGGGGATAATTACATCACTTGCTCCCCGCTCGATTGCCGAAAGGCCCGGGCGGGGTTATTTTATTAATGGACGCCCATGCCCCCTGAGCCGGCGGTAAAGCGCACCGTGGCGTTCATCGACGGCCAGAATCTCTTCCATTCTGCCCGGGAAGCTTTCGGGTACACCTGGCCGAATTACGACGTTACCGCGCTGGCCCGATCGGTGTGCGCGAAGGCGGGTTGGGATCTGGTCCGCACCCAATTCATTACGGGTGTACCGGATGCCCTGGATGATCCGCGGTGGAGTCGGTTCTGGGGCGCCAAACTCCTGTTCATGAGCCGGTGCGGCGTGAAGGTGTACAGCCGGCCCCTGCGGTACCGCAACAAGAGGGTGAGGTTTCCGGACGGGACCGAGCACACGTTCCTGGCCGGGGAGGAGAAGGGCATCGATGTCCGGATCGCCCTCGACGTGATCCGGGGTGCGTCCAGGAACGAATACGACGTGGCCCTGATTCTCAGTCAAGACCAGGACCTGTCGGAGGCGGCGGAAGAGATCCGGGCGATATCCCGTGAACAGGGCCGGTGGATCAAGGCCGCCAGCGCTTTTCCCCTGAGCCCCGCGAGCCGGAATCGCCGGGGCATCGAGAAGACGGACTGGCATCCTGTGGAACGGGCTTTGTACGACGCCTGCATCGACCCCCGCGACTACCGCTGATGGAGGGGGCATGGGCGCGGGTGAGGGTACGGGAAGGGAGGCGGCATGGCCGACACGGACAGGGACCGGATGCGGGGCACGACGGACGCGGACCGGGGGCTGGCGCCGAGGGTGAAGGTGAAGACCGTGAAGGGCGAGACGATAGAGGTCAGCCAGAGGGAGCTGGACGCGGCCCCGAAGCTCCGGAAGGAGGGCCTGCGGCAGGTGGCGGGGCGGATCTGGGACTCGATCCCAGGGGTGGAGGGCGAGGGGATCGACCGGGACTCAAGCGCGCGGCGCTCCGCGGGGTCGGCGCAGGGGATGAGGGGGTAGGGGGATCAGACGGCCCGCTTGCGGATCGAGACCTCGCGCTCGAGGCGCTTCCCCAGGCGTTCGCGTTCCATCTCCAGGTCGTAGCGGGTCTGGAGGTTCATCCAGAAGCGGTCGGAGGTGCCGAAGTAGCGGGCGAGGCGGAGGGCGGTGTCGGCCGTGACCGCCCTCAGGCCGTGGACGATCTCGTTGATCCGGCGCGGCGGGACGGCGATGTCCTTGGCCAGCCGGTACTGGCTCAGCCCCATCGGCCTGAGGAACTCTTCCAGGAGGACCTCCCCCGGGTGGACGGGCTCCAGTTTCTTCGAAGCCATGGCCGACCTCCTAGTGATCATCCACGATCTCGACGTCCCAGGCCCCTCCCTCGTCCCGGCGGAAACAGATCCTCCGCGGTTCGTTGATGCGGAGGCTGTGCCGTCCCGCCCGATCGCCGCCCAGCTTCTCCAGGCGGTTCCCGGGGGGTACGAGCAGATCGTCCAGGGATTCCGCCGCGTCCGGCAGGGCCAGTTTGCGGAGCGCCGTCCGCTGGAGATCCGCGGGCAGGCGCCGGGCCGGGCGACGCTGGAAGAGCCTCTCGGTCTGCCGATCCCGGAAACTCCGGATCACCCGGGCATCATAGCGTCACGCGTTATTAACGTCAAGCGTTATGTCCCGGGGCCGGGCCCGGGTGCGCTGGCGGTCTTCGCGGCGGTATTCCTCCCGGGGGGCTTGCCCTCCTTCGCTCTTCTGGGGTCAGCTTCGGAGGGCAGGCCCCGCCCGAAGCACAAGCCCCACAGGTGCGGAGGGGGGTCCCCCCAAGCCCGCCCTGAGCTTGCCATGAGCTTGTCGAAGGGCCCCCGGAGGGGGGATCTCGGGAAGCGCGGGCCAGGATTCGCTGGACATGGGTGCTCTTGAGCCGGAGTATAGCGGGGCGGAGGACCCATGACTCGCCGAAGCGCGAGAGACGTCGTCCGGGAGATCAAGCGTAAGGTGCAGGAGGGTCACTATCGCCTCACCGATCACGCGCTGGAGGAGATGGATGACGAGGATATCCTGGATGCGGACATGCTCTGGGCGATCCGGAACGGGGGGCTGCGGGCCCGGATGACGAACGATCCCCGGGGGGCGCGCTATGTCCTGCGGGGAACGGTTCCGGACGGCCGTGAGCTGGAAGCGGTATGCCGGCTGGCGGGAGGGAAGGTTCGCATTCTGACCGTTTATCTCGTAGAATAGGGAAACGATGGGCAAGAGCCGCAAGGAATCCTGCGATTTCTGCGAAGGGAAGCTGGTCGGTCGATCCGTCCAGGTGGTCCGCGGACGGGGCCGCAAGCTCGTGGTGATCGAGGGGGTGCCCGCCCTGGTCTGCGACCGCTGCGGGATGCGTTATTACGAGGCCTCCTCGGTGAAAGGCATGGAAGGCATCCTCAGGCGGAGGAAATACGCCAGCCGGACGATCCGGGTGCCGGTGGCCCGGTTCCAGGGCGCCGTATGAAGGCGGCCGGATGGCTCCGGCTCCGAGCTTCACGCAGGACCGCCGACAGGATGCAGGTTCCATGAGGAAATCCGCAAGATCGCGATGCGAAGACTGTGGGGGCCCCCTCAGGAGCGGACGCGTCACGGTGGACCTGAGGAGGGGAGAAACCCTGGTGGTGGTCCGAAACGCCCCCGCCGATGCATGCTCCCGTTGCGGCCGCCGTTATTTCCACGCCGATGTCGTCAGCCAGCTCGATCGGCTGGTCGCCTCGCGCTCCAAGGCGAAGCGGAGGCTGAAAGTCCCCGTCCTGAAGTTCGTGACCGTGGCCTGAACCGCTACCCCCGCCTTCCCCGGCCCCCCTGGAGGATTTGGAGATTTGGCGATTGACGGGGTCCCCCCTCATGGGGCGCGCCACCTGGCAGGCAGGATCTCTTCCACGAAGAACCGGGTCTTGGCCGGAACCGCCCCCACCGGGCAGTACTTCGCAATGATGTCGAAAACCTGGCGGGCGGTCGTGAGCCCGAGGTGCCCGATCAGGAACTTGACGTCATCGCGATCGTGCGAGTCGAAGCGGGCCGAGAGGCACTTCATGGCCAGCATGTAGTCCGGGCCGGGGGCCCATACTCTCAAGTGGGAAAGGTTGAGGACGGGCACCCGCGGAGGCTCGGAAACGAAATAACCCCTGGCGGCATCGTTGAGCCAGTCCTCCGGGACGCCGTGGGCGCCGCTGACGGCCCTGGCAGCCTCGCGGATCTGCCGGGACGGCTCGAAGACCGCGCCGACGTCCTTGGTCGCCTTGCGGGTCTGGAAGACCAGGCCCATCACCGCGCCGCCGCAGAGGCCGATCTCCCCGATGACCCCTCGTCCGGCGAGCTCGTCATTCAGTGCGCCGAAGAGCTTCCGGATCAGATCGGCATCGAGCATCCTTCAGGCGCGGTCGAGGAAGTTGTCGAGGACGAAGACGTTCCGCTGCCGGAAGGGGGCGGGAGAGTGGACGAGCGCGGACGCCTTGAGCGATTCGATCCCCGCCACGAACCACGGCTCCCGGAGACGGCCCACCCCCCGGCACCATACCGGCGGCTCCATCCCGGCCTCGTCGCAGAGGGATTCCACGGTCGAAGCGATGAGGCACCGGAGACGATCCGGGAGGCCGGGATCGGGAGGGTCGGCGACAAGCCCGGGTCGCGGATTCCGCCGGAACTCGTCGACGAAGTTGAAGAGGAAAACGGACCAGGAGGCCTCGCCTTCCAGGCAGATCCTCTCGGAGACGTCGATCACGGAATCCTCCTCCCTGACGAGGGAGCGCTCGATCGACCGCTCGATCCCGCGCGGCGGAAGTCCCAGGGCCCGGCACAGCTTCTCCAGGGTCGAGAGCCGCCAATCGTGCCTGCCGGACTCCAGGAGTTGGACCGTCCTGAAGGAAACCCCGGCCCTCGCGGCCAGGCCGCGTTGGGAGAGCCTGCGGGCGATCCTCCGTGCCTTGAGGGCATGCATGGGGGTATTTTGGCAGACATATTATTGTATGTCAAGTCCCGGGTCGCGGCGGCCGTGGGATCCAAGAGGGGATCGTCCTGCCGCGCCCATCTTGACGTTCGCCGGGCGGCGGAGGCCGCGGGCGTGGAGGGTGCGGCCGGAAAGTGTCGCGGCTCCTGCCGATCACGCCCGCGATGGAGGGGATGCGGCGGGCGTTCCTGGGGAGCGCGGGGTGGGAGGAGGCGATGCCGAGCCTGGGGGCGCTCGGGGTCTTCGCGGCGGTGCTCCTGCCGGCGGGGCTGCCGGCGCTCCGGGCGGCGACGCGGAAGGCGAGGGAGGAGGGGAGCCTGGGGCCGCCTTTGGGCGGCGGAGTCGTCACCCTTGACCTCCGTCCGGATGGCGCCAAGCTTGAGGCGTCCGCAAGAAGCCCCTTCCTTGCGGACGACTCATGCTTGAGGACCCGGGCGTGGAGAAGGGGGATGCGGGCCGCCGTCCAGGGGGACGGCCCCCCCCGTCACAGGCCCCGGACGATCCCCGGGATCCCCGACAGCGGCTCCACCGAGGCGCGCCCGCCCAGGTCGTAGCGCACCTTTCCGGGATAGACCACCCAGAGCCGCTCCAGCCCCAGGTCTTCCGCCGCGATCGCCATCGAACGGCTCCGCACCGGCGCGTCGCCGTACTTGAACTCGAAGCCGTAGCGCTTCCCGCCCGCCAGGAGGAGCAGGTCCAGCTCCGCCACGGAGTGGGTGGACCAGAAGTAGGCGTCCCGCGTCCCGGCCGTGGCCAGGATCTGCTCGAGCGCGAATCCTTCCCAGGAGGCGCCGACCTTGGGGTGGCCCTGCAACGAGGCAAGGTCCCCCGCGCCCAGGAGGGCGTGCAGGAGGCCGCTGTCCTGGACGTAGACCTTGGGGGACTTCACCTGCCGCTTCTTGAGGTTCTCGAACCAGGGGGGCAGGACGCGGACCACGCGCGCCCCCGACAGGAGGTCCAGGTACCGGCGGGCCGTCCGGTCGGAGGCCCCCAGCGACCGGCCGAACTCGGAGGCGTTCCAGACATTCCCGTGGAAGTGCGCCACCATGGTCCAGAACCGCCGCAGGGCCTCGGCGGGGATGGAGAAGCCCAGCTGCGGGATGTCCCTTTCCAGGAAGGTCCGGATGAAATCCCTCCTCCAGGCCATGCCGTCGGCGTCGTCGGGGGCCAGGAAGGAGCGAGGGAATCCCCCCCGGACCCAGAGGCGGTCCTGCCGATCCCCGCCCACCTCGCCCAGGCCGAAGCCCGAGAGATCCACGAAGCCGATGCGGCCGGCGAGCGACTCCGAGACTCCCTTCACCAGGTCCAGGGAGGCAGATCTAAGAAGGAGGAACCGGGCGGGATTGTCCGGGTCGGCGACCAGGACGCGCAGGACCTCGAACAGTTTCGGAAGGCGCTGGACTTCATCGATGACGACCAGTCCCGAGAGGGGCGAGAGGACCGTCATCGGGTTGGCCATCCTCGCGACATCGACGGGATCCTCGAGGTCGATGAACGTGCGGGCCGCCTGCCATCGTTCGGAAAAAGCCCGGGCCAGCGTGCTCTTCCCGCACTGACGAGGCCCGAGGAGGGCGGCGGCGGGATGGACGCGGAGGGCCTGCTCCAGGCGAGCCAAGGGTTGAGGCCGGTCTATCATAAAATGATTGTAACTTTGAATGTTCGAGCGTCAAGATCGAATATTCGTATGTGTGCGCAATGCGTTGGTGGCCAACAAGAAGAGAGAAGTCTTATGCTTGAAACGGTGGGCATTTTGCCTGATACAGCCCGACTCATCTCGCCGCGGCGAGCGAAGGCGGGCGCCGCGCGAATGTCGCCGGGCCGCAAACGGCAGGGGGCCCCCACCTTCCAACCCCCAAGCCCCAACTCCCAATAAATTCCCACTACGACAACGTGGCCGGCTACGACTACGCCTCGTACGAATACCTGCTCGATCCCCTCACCCAGCTCCCCTGGCCCGGCTCCGGCGCCGCCCCGGGCGCCTCCGCCGCCGACCCCGACTGGGACGGCCCCCTCTCCGCCGACGCCCGCGCCTTCCTCGACTCCCTCTCCATCGGCATCGACATGGGCTTCGCGCGCCTCAACCTGGGGAGCGCCCGGACCATCGCCTCCTGGTATGCCGGCACCGTCGGCCGCGATTTCCCCGTCCCCGCCGACTTTCCCGTGGACATCCCCGCCCTCCCCGCCCCCATGAAGGACATCCTCGCCCGGTTCTTCGAGATGTACCTGGCGTTCGCCCCCACGATCCATCCCTACGCCGAATTCGTGGCCCGCTCCGTGACCGCCGCTTATACGACAGAACCCGCCATCGCCCTTATCGAGTTCACGTCCCCCCCGAAGATGCCGGGCCAGACCGAGGTCAAATACCGGAAGAGATGCAGAGCCTGGCTCGGGCGGAACCTGTACTCGGTGGAAACCCTCGGGTGGCCGACCCTTTTGGCCGCCGCCGTGGAGGTCCTGGTCGCGGAGTACCCGGACCTGGCGCCCGACGCGGCCGGCCCCCGGCGGGCGACCCCCCCCCGGCGCCCTCCTCGCCGTCCCCGCCAACTACCCCTTCACGGTCTTCCGCTCCCCCTCGGTGAACCTGGGGCTCCGCCTCTTCTACCGGCATGACTGGGACCTCCAGGGCGTCCAGCCCGGCGAAATCGTGAAGACCGTCCCGCTCGGCCCCGGGCAGGGCACCCGGATCTCCACCACCCTCTCCCCGAGAGCTCAGGCGCTTCGCGACGCCCGGAAGCTCGCGCGGTCGGGCCTGAAGCCGAAGGCCCAACGGCTCCTGGAAATCCTCAGGACCAACCCCTGCCAGGAGCCGCCTCCGTGCGAACGGCTGGTGGGCGACCTCGCAGGCGCTTGCTCCCGCAGGATCAACATCCACCATCGTCTCGTATGCCAGATCCTGGATGACCTCCGGACGGTGAAGGTGATCCGGATGTGGACCCACTACGAGTGACAAGTCGTGGGACGCGGCGGGTCCCCCCAAGCCCCCAGGGGGGAAGCCGGAAGCCCGGGATTTGAAAGGTCACCTTAACCCCCGGGAGGGCGCGGGTTGCCATGAAGCCGTCGGAGGAAGATCATGCCCTGGAAGCGCGGATTGACCTTGAAGCCGGCGGCGCACGTGGTGGTGCACCCGTACATACCCCCTTCGGGAGGGGACCGCAATGACGATGCCGGCCGGCAGGCAGGCCGCCCCCTTCGACGGCCCGGGCAGGGCGATGCGCGCGGGAATGCCCTCCAGCCGGACCGTCCAACTTGTCCGGGAACGTGCCGGACGCGGAGCCCTGCGGTTCACCCTCCACGCCGTCCAGGAGATGATGGAAGACGGATTGTGCAGGGAAGAAGTGCATGCTGTCCTTTCGGCCGGGGAACTCCGGGCACGCCAATCCCGTGGATTTCGCGGAACAAGGTGCGTCTTCCGGGGCCTTGCCTGGGACGGCGGCGCGATCGAGGCGGTGTGCAGACCCGTATTGGACAATGTTCGCATGATCCCCGCCTACAGACTAGAATAAGGACGATGAGGAAATCCTCCAAGCCACGATGCGAGGACTGCGGGGGCCCCCTCAGGGGCGGGCGCGTCACCGTGGACCTGAGGAGAGGAGAGGCCCTGGTGGTGGTCCGAAACGTCCCCGCCGATGCATGCTCCCGTTGCGGCTGGAGGGAATTCAAGCCCGAGGTGGTGGATCGGCTCACCCGGGTCCTGGAAGCACGCGTGCGGTCCGGCCGGCGCGTGTCCGTTCCCGTCGTGGAGTTCGAGGCCGTGGCCTGAACCGCTCTCCCCGCCTTCCACGGCCCCCCTCCGGGGGGATTGAGCGATTGAAGAGTGCCCCCCCGGCCCCCCGGGGGGGGGGGGGAGAAAAGACCGCGCTTCGATGGTACTTCCGGGCGCTCCGGTCGAAAAGCGGCCCGATCACGGTTGGGGGAAGCTCTTCTTCAGCCGGCGGGAAATGACGCCGATCGAGACCTCGAACGCGTCCGCCAGGCAGGCTTACAGGAAATCGCGATGGGCCTCCGGCTGCTCCCTGGATCCGGGAATCGCCTGCAGGATCGTCTCCTCGCATTCCCGTATCTGTTTTTCGAGCGGGGCGGGCGGGACGAGCACCAGGCCCGCGAAGGCGTTCGCGTGCCATTCGAGCCAGCGGTATTGTTCTTCGTCGATCCCCTGGACCGTCCGTTTCCACTCCTCCAGGGAATCCCATTTCAGGGACCGGTAGAGCTTCTCGTGGAGGACGATGTGTCCCACTTCGTGGGCCAGGGTGAACCGGTATCTCCCGGGCCTCTGGTCGTAGATGAACTCCTCGACATAGATCGCCTTCAGGTCGGAGGTTGTGAATCCGTCCGTGTCGAAGGCCTTGTGCATCCCCGGGATCGGGACGATGTCGATCTTGAGGGAGTTGTCCACGATCTTCTCGATCGGGACGGGAATGGTTCCCGAGGGGTGGTGTTTCGCAAGGAAGGAGGCGGCGATCCTGGCGATGTCTTCGTGCGAGCAACGCGGATAATCGATGTTTCCCAACAATCTCTCCGTGAACGGATTTATTCCCGCCTGAGCCGGTCCACCAGGCGGTCCAACTGGTCCTCGGATACCTTCTTTCCCCTGAGCGTCCGGAACAGGACCGGCAGACGCTTGAGGACCGCTTCTTCCTTCAGGTCTTCCGGGAGGGTTCCCGCCTGGGCGGCGGCCAGGTCGAAGAATTCGAACCACTCGGTCGCCCCCTTCTTGAGGCCCAGGTAATCCGCATACGCTTCGAGTTTTCCCCGGTCCCGCGGGGGAGGCAGGAGTCCCCGCTCCATCCTGGACATGTTCCCCGGATCGAGGGCGTGTTCCCTGCAGAATTCCCTGAGGGTTTTGCCCGTGGCGATCCTGCGGGTTTTAAGGAAGTCTCCGAACGAAATCCTCTCGGCGGGAGCCATCGTCCTACCCCCTTCATGAGCCGTTGTAAATATATTACAACAGGCGGGGATTGTCAACGGGAATAACGCCGGATCTCAGGAATAGACTTGCTTGAACGCCGCCTTCAGGAGTCAGGCCCGCGCGCGGTTCATCCTCCGCCGGGCGTATCTCTCCCTCCGGTCGGCGGCGGAGGCCGCGGGCGTGGAGGGTGCTGCCGGAAAGTGTCGCGGCTCCTGCCGATCGCCGAATGGGTCGCCGCGCAGAACCGCAGGTCCCGGGAGGAGGCCCCGCGATCTGCCTGGCCACCCTGGGCCCGGGCGGGGCGGCGGAGGCGGTCCCCTCGTGCGAGGGGCCGAGGGAGGGCTTCACCCTCGAGGACCTCCGGGGCGTCGTCCGCCGCCCCGGAACGGACCGGCCCATTGACGCCATATCAAAGAAATATTAGAATTCCTCTGGAATACGCGAGATCGGAGGCGCCATGAAGGAAGTCCAGGTGAGCGGATTCGTCCCGGAGGACGTGAAGGACGAACTGGAGCGGATCGTCCGGGCGCGCGGGCTCAAGAAGGGATTCGTCCTGGAGCAGGCCCTGCGGCACCATCTCCGGGCCCTCGCGGAGATCCCGGAGGAATTCATCGTCCCGCCGACCCTCGTCCTGACGAAGGAATCGTTCGAGGATCTCCTCCGGCGGCTCAAGCGGCCGGGCAAGCCGGCCCCCGGCCTGCGGAAGCTCATGAAAGGCGAGCCGGTGCCCGAAGATGGCCTCTATTAGGAAGCTCCGGGCGGACGACGACCGCGCTTCGTTCACCTCGGGCGACGAGGATCTCGACCGGTTCTTCCGGAAGCACGCCGCCACGAACCAGATCGACCTGTATGTCGGCACCACCTACGTGATCGAGGAGGCCGGGAGGATCCGGGGATTCGCCACGGTGGCGGCGGCCACGCTCCAGGCCGAGGATTTCCCCGCCGCCCGGGCGAGAAGCCTGCCCCGGTATCCTCTGCCGGCGCTCCGGCTGGCCCGCCTGGCCGTGGACAAGGCGCACCGGGGTCGTGGCGTGGGCACCAACCTCCTCCGATATGTCCTGGTTCTGGCGCTGGAGATGTCCCGGAAGGTCGGGTGTGTCGGCGTCGTGGTGGACGCCAAGCCTTCGGCGGCGACTTTCTACGGCAAGTTCGGATTCCGCCCCAGCCAGGCGGTCAGGGGTCAGGTTTTCGCGCGGCCCGAGCTCACCCCGATGATCCTGCCGATGGACGACATTCGCAATGCCACCTAAGGGCTTCCAGGCCGTGCCGGTCCCGAAAACCCTGCGGGAGAACGCCGGGAAACGTTGGGCGTCAAGACCGCCGAACGGCAGGGGGCGGCCGTCCGGGCGACCTCCCTGGAGCGGACGCTGGTCGATCTCCTCGGCCCGCAACTGCTTGCCGGGTCATCCCCGGCTCCTCCGCGATCCGGGGCCGGGAGGACGTCCGCCGCGCGGCTTTGACTTCGGCGGGGGCGGGCGGTACGATGATCCCATGGCGACCGTCGCGGCCCGGAGGCTCGGCTACGCCGATTTCCTGAAGTCCCCCGAGGACGGGAACCGCCACGAGGTCATCGGGGGGGAATGGTTCATGACTCCGCCTCCCACGACCGACCACCAGCTGGTGGCGGGCAAGATATTCAGGTTGCTGGGGAACCATGCCGAGGCCCGCCGGCT
>CAYNDR010000084.1:11255-19675 GCA_964395295.1 uncultured Planctomycetales bacterium | reverse complement strand
CCGGGTGCGCGCCCTCGGCGCCGGCGAGGTGCGGGAGGCCTACGAGGCCCGCGCCCTCATCTAGGCCGAGGGGGCGCGGCTGGCCGCCCGGCACGCCGCGCCGCGGGAACTGGAGGAGCTGGAGCGGCGGCTCGCGGCCCTCGACCGCCTGCCCCGCGGCCGCCACGCCGAGCAGATGCGCGCGGACTTCGGCTTCCACACGGCGCTCGTCGAGGCGGGACACAAACGGGCGCTGGCCCGCCTCTCACGAGGCCTGCTCTCGGGGATGGCCCTGGTCCGGGCCCGCGCCCGCACCCTCTCCCAGCATCCCCGCACCCGCGCCCAGCACCGGGCCATCCTCAAGGCCCTCCAGGCCCGGGACGGCCCGGCGGCCGCCGCCGCCGTGCGCGAACACGTGCGGTCCTTCATGGGGATCGTGCTCGACAGCCTGAAGGGACAGCCATGGACCTGAACCAGGCCTACCGCTCGCTCGTGCTGGCCGTGGCCCGGCACCCGGGCGTCCGGGAGCTGGTGCTCACCCGCGGGAGGAAATTCTCCAGGCGCTTCGTCGCGGGCGACACCCTGGAGGAAGCCCTGGGGGCTGTCGACGCGCTGGAGAAGGCCGGCATCCACGCCATCCTGGACCTGCTCGGCGAGAAGGTGACCTCGATGGAGATGGCCCGCGGCTTCAAGGACGAGATCCTCCGGCTCATCCGCGCCTTCGGCGGGCGGCCCTGCCCGCACTACGTCTCGCTCAAGCTCACCCAGCTCGGGCTGGACCTGGACGAGGGGCTGACCTTCGGCCTGATGACGGAAATCCTCCGGGAGGCCGGGCGGGCCGGCTGTTTCGCGCGCATCGACATGGAGGATTCCCCCAAGGTGGACCCCACCCTGCGCGTCTACCGCCGCCTGCGCGAGGCCGGGTTCGACAACACCGGCATCGTCCTGCAGAGCTGCCTGAGGCGCACCGAAAAGGACCTCGAAGGCCTGCTCCCCCTCAAGCCCGCCCTGCGCGTGGTCAAGGGGGCCTACAAGGAGCCGCCCGGGGCCGCCTTCCAGGACAAGCCCACGATCGACGCGCAGTACGTGCGGCTCACGAAAAGGGCCCACGAGCCCAGCATCCCCACCGCCATCGCCACCCACGACACCCGCGTAATCGGCGAGATGAAGCGCTGGATCGCCGGAAAGGGCATCGGCCGGGACCGGTTCGAGTTCCAACTGCTCTACGGCGTCCGCCGCGACGAGCAGAAGAGCCTCGCCGCCGAAGGCTACACCGTGCGCGCCTACGTGCCCTACGGCACCGAGTGGTATCCCTACCTCTCCCGCCGCATCGCCGAGCGCCCGGAGAACCTCCTCTTCGTGGCCCGCAGCCTGGTGCAGGGATGAGCGGCGAAATCCTCTTCCGCCCCGCCGTCGAGGAGGACATCCCGCTCCTGCGCTCGCTGGCGGAACGCATCTGGCGCGCCTGCTTCCCCGCCTTCATCACGGCCGGACAGATCGACTCCATGCTCGACTGGATGTATTCGCCCGAGACCCTCCGGCGGGAGCTCCGCGAAGGCGTGGCCTGGGAGCTCGCTTATCTGGGAGATCAGCCGGTCGGCTACCTCTCCTGCGCCGTCGAGGCCGCGGGCGGCAAGGCGAAGCTCAACAAGGTCTACCTCCTGCCGGAGCTCCACGGACGGGGCCTCGGCCGCCGGATGATCGAACGCGCCCTGGAGACGGCCCGGGGCGCCGGGGCGCGCTCGATCGTCCTCCGGGTGAACCGCGGCAACGCGCCGGCGATCCGGGCCTACGGGCGCGCCGGCTTCAGGATCGCCGAGTCGGCCGTGACCGACATCGGCCGCGGCTTCGTCATGGACGACCACATCATGGTCCTTGACCTCTAACCCTTCCCCCCGACGCGCCGTATTGTTGTTATGGGCCGCCTGCTGTTGATCGCGCTCGCCGTCCTCCCCGCCCTCGCCCAGGACGAGGATGCGGTTCGCAAGCTGATCGCCCGGCTCGATGACGACAACTTCGAGGTCCGGGAGAAGGCTCAGAAGGACCTGGTCCGGCTGGGAGAGGCGGCTCTGCCCGCCCTGAAAAAGGCCGTGGCGGAACTCGCGGGATCGACGGACCGCGTCGAGACGCGGGTCCGCGCCGAGGCCGCGATCCGGGAAATCGATCTGGGCGTCAAGGCCCGCCAGGTCTATCGGGACCCCCGGACCCTCACCCTCGACGTGAAGGACGCCCGGCTCGGCGACGTCCTCGATGAGATCGGCCGGCAGGCAGGTCTCCGGATCGACGGCTCCTCCGTCGACCGGGACGCCAAGGTCACCCTGGCGGCCAAGGAGGCCCCGCTCTTCCAGGTCCTCGACGACCTCTGCCGCGGCCAGGCGGAGCGGACCTACGAGCACGCGGACGAGGGCCAGGTCCGGTTCAAGAAGGAGAGCCATCCCTCCCCGCCCGCCCGCTACGGCGGCCCCTTCCGCGTCCGCCTGGTCTCCCTCAAGCAGGAGCGCTCCACGGACTTCGCGGGCAAGAAGTGCGTCCTCCGCGCCACCCTCGACGCGGACCACGAGAAATGCCTCAGGCCGCTGAAGCGCTACTCCATCGAGGTGGAGAGGGTCTCGGACGACCAGGGCGCCGTCCTCGATAAGGGGGGCGACGACACCGAGGGAATCATCGTCGGCGGGGGAGGGAGGGTCTTCGTCCAGGCGTGGGCCGGCTTCGCCGGCAACCGCGGCGACGCCGCGTCCCCCCAGGAGTTCGCCTTCAAGGGGCTCTCCCCCGAAGCGAAGTCCGTGACCCTTCAGGGGACGCTCCGCTACACGTTCCCCCTGGAGACCCGCGAGGTGGAGTTCGACGCGCTCAAGGCGGGGGAGACGCGGTCCTGCGGCGACTACCAGGCGAGGATCGAGCCGATGAACGTGGGGGGCGGGGCGTCGAGGATCCAGCATTTCACGGTCCACTTCGAGCCGTCCAAGGCCTCGGCGGCCGACGCGGCGGACGTGGACCAGCGCCTGGAGGCCGGCTCCCTCGTGGGCTTCGACGAGGACGGCCAGGAGCACCGGGGCCAGTTCCACCCGGCGGGACATTCGTTCGCGTTCCGGCAGGGCGGCCGGGTCGGAGGGGAGGTCTCGAAGACCGCGTCCTACCAGGCGGTCTTCAACCCGCTCCGCACCAAGGGCCTCAAGAAGATCAAGTTCCGCTTCATCGATCCGGTCCTGATCAAGGCCGTGCCCTTCACGTTCGAGAAGGTGGACCTGCCTTAGCGCCGCCGGCGCGGCCCCCCTCCGGGCCCCATGCATATCCGCCCCCATAGGGGCCGTTCATGCAAAATTGTGTTGACAGGCCCGGCGCGTTCGGCCAAAATGGAAATCCTTCCAGGAGAGAGGCCGAACCGTGGGCAAGAGCATGGAACAAGCCATGGCCGCCGTGGCCTACGTGTGCCCCTCCTGCGGCGAGGTGTACGACAGCCGCGAGCGGGCCCAGGAGGTCCTCCGGAACTCGGGCTACTGCGTCAACATCACCTGCCTGGAGGACCTCAGCCACCTGCCCCTCGGGGCCCTGCTCCGCCGCGAGGCGGAAGGGCGCCGCCGGGCGGACCGCCGCGTCGGGTAATCCTTCCCGCGCGCGCCCCATCCTGTCACACTGCCGCCGTACCCTCGGTGCATCCGGCCATGGGGATGCATCCTTTCCCGAATCCATCCCTCCCCCCGGGGGAGGGCCAGGGAGGAGGACCCGCTTGGCCAATGCCCATTGCCTGACCTGACATGATGGACCTCGTCACCGGGCCCTTCCGGCCCGCCCTCGAGTCCGCCTTCGCGGAGACCTTCGCGCGCCTCCGGCGCGAGGACTCCCTGGCCCCCCTGGCCGTCGTGGCCTCCTCCCAGCGCCTCGCCGACCGGCTCAAGGAAGTCGCCCTCGAGGCCGTCCCCGGGGGCTTCGCCGCCGCCCGCTTCTTCAACCTCTTCTCCTTCGCCCGCGCGCTCTACGACGAGGCCTCCGCCGGCGCCCGCCTCTTCCTCGACGACCTCTTCCCCTCGCGCCTCCTCGGCGCGATCCTCCGCCGCCACTTCGCCGACGGCCGCTACCTCTCCCGCGCCGCCCTCTCCCCCCGCGCGCTCCTGGGCGCCCTGCACGAGTTGAAGGCCGCCGCGGTCAAGCCCGAGCACGCCCTCGAGATGCTCGCCTCCGAGGACCTGGGCCTCGAGGACGCCCCCAAGCTCGCCGAGATCCTCTCGCTCCACAAGCGCTACTCCGACGAGCTCCGCCGCCGGAGGATCCACGTCCGGGCCGACGTGGTCCGCGCCGCCGCCGAGCATGCCCCCCGCTCGGAGTGGCTGGGCTCGCTCCGGCACGTCCTCTACTACGGCTTCTACGAACTCGACCAGAACCAGGTCGACCTCCTCCGCGAGGTCCGCCGCCGCGTCCCCGTCACCGTGTTCTTCCCCTACGCGGAGTCCCCCGCGTACGCCTACGCCCGCGACTTCCTCCGCACCTTGATCGCCCCCATGGCGCAGGCCGTCCGCGAGGCCCCCGGGGCCGCGCCCGCCCCGCGCCCGCGGCTCCTCTCCGCCTCCGGCGCGCACGACGAGGTCTGGGCCGCGGCCAAGGAGGTCCTCCGCTTCGCCGACCGCGGCATCCCCTTCGACCGCATCGGCGTCGTCGCCCGCACGCTCGACCCCTATGTCGACCTGATCGATCCGGTCTTCCGCGAGCACCACATCCCCTTCGTCTCGAGCGCGCGCCGCCGGCTGGGCCACGACCCGCGCGTCAAGGCCGCGCGCCTCCTGTTCTCGCTGGAGGACTTCGACCGCGCCCGCGTGATGGACCTCCTCCGCTCGCCCTTCTTCAGGCTCCGGGGCGGCGGCGACCCCGAGCTCTGGGACCAGGCCTCGCGGCGGATGGGCATCGGCCACGGGGACGAAGAGTGGCGCCGGAGGCTCGGCGGACAGGCGGGGAAGGACTACGCCTGCCGGCGGGGCGCGCGGTTCGAGGAGGCCGTCTTCACGCTTTCGCGGGAGGAGGTCGGCCGCTTCTGGGACGAGGTCCGCGGCCTCCTCGACGCCCCGCCCCCGCCCGCCGCGGGGTGGAAGGACTTCGCCGCCTGGGCGCTCGAACGGCACCGCCGGTTCCTGGAGCCCGATCCCCGCGTGGAAGGCGGGATCGAGTCGCTGGCGGAGCTGGAGGGGCTGGCGATGGAGGAGCCCCTCGCCCTCCTCCTCGACCGCCTCTCCGACCTCTCCGAGCCGGGAGGCGGCCCCGCGGGCGTCCAGGTGCTCGACGCGATGGCCGCGCGCGGGCTTCCGTTCCGGGCCCTCGTCCTTCTGGGACTCAACGAGCGCGTCTTCCCCCGCTACATCCTGGAGGATCCCTTCCTCCGCGACGCGGTCCGCTCGCGCCTCGAGCACCGGCTCGGCTGCCGCATGCCGCGCAAGCTCCAGGGCTACGAGGAGGAGCGGATGCTCTACGCCCTTCTCCTGGGCTCGGCCGAGGAAGTCGTGGTCACCTGCCAGCGGTCTGACGAGAAGGGGCGGCTCCAGATCCCCTCCGCGTTTGTCGCCGGGATGGTCCCGCGGGCGGTCCCCCGCCGGCCCGCCGAGCGGCTCCTCGACGCGCCCTTCGAACTCCTCACGCCGCGCGAGGCGTCGCTCCGCACGGGGCAGGGCGAGGCCCTGGGCCGCGCCATGGGCTGGGACGTGACGATGCTCGTGGAGGCCGGGGCCTTCCTGCGGGCCGTGGAGTCCCGCGGGCCGCTCACCCCGTACGACGGCCTCGTGGACGCGCGGGCGTACTGGCACGCCGCGGCCTCGCGCGGGCTCTCCCCCACGGCGCTCGAGCGCCTGGCCGAGTGCCCGTTCCGCTACTTCGCCGCCAAGATGCTCGGCCTCGAGGAGCTGGAGGAGCCGGAGGCGGAGGAGTCGCTCCAGCCCGTCGAGATCGGCCAGATCTACCACGACGTCCTGGAGCGCTTCCACCGCTCGAAGGCCGGCGACCTCGGGAAGGAGCTCCGCGAGGCCTTCTCCCGCTTCGAGGGGACGCGCTCGATCCGCTACCCGGTCTACTGGGAGGTCGAGAAGGCGCGGATCGAAAAGGTCCTCCGCGCGTTCGTGGACGCCGACGACGTCTCCGTCTTCAAGCCCGCCGAGTTCGAGGTCCCCCTGGAGATGGAGATGGCGCTCGAGGTCGGCGGGCGCCGGACCGTGGCCTTCCGCGGCTACGCGGACCGGCTGGACCGGGGGCCCGGCGGGACCTTCCGCGTGGTGGACTACAAGAAGGGCCGGGGGAAGTATTCGGTGGGGATGGAAACCGGGATCCTCAAGGGGGGCTACCTCCAGCCGCCCCTCTATTTCCTCATGGCGCAGGAGAGGCTGGGCAAGGTCGACGCGGCGCGCTCGAAGTTCGTCTACTACTTCCTCGAGGAGATCCTGAAGGAAAGGAAGTGGGAGCTGGTCCTCGACGGGGAGTTCTGGGAGCGCCGCGGGGAGTTCGAGGCCCGCCTCCGCCGCCTGCTCGACACGATCCCGCGGGGGGAGTTCGCGATCCGCCCCGGGAGTCCCTGCGCCTCCTGCGAGTTCCACACGATGTGCCGCCGCTCGCACCTCCCCACGCGCCTCCGCGTGGCGGAAGTCCGCCGCGGGGAGGAGAAGGAGGAGGACGAGTGAGGCCGGGCGACCACTCCGAGCGGAGGAAGGCGATCGAGTCGGGCCGGAACCTCGCCGTCACGGCCGGCGCCGGGACGGGGAAGACCACGCTCCTGGTGGAGAAGATCCTGCGCAAGGTCCTGGAGGAGGGGGTGGACGTCGAGCGCCTCCTGGCGCTGACCTTCACGGAGAAGGCGGCCAACGAGATGCGCCACCGCCTCCGCGAGAAGCCCGCCGCGGCGGGGAAGGCCCGGGCGCTCGAGCGCGCCGGGGTCGGCACCATGCAGAGCTTGTGCGCCCACGTCCTGCGGGAATTCCGCGTCGAGGCGGGCGTGGCCCCGGATTTCAAGGTGGACGAGGGGCCGTTCTTCCGCCGGATGTTCGACGAGGCCTGGCCGCGGTGGCTGGACCGCGAGCTGGGGCCGGGGGCGCGGCGCCCGGCGCGGTGGAAGGAGGTCCTGGCCGGGACGGACCTGGGGACGCTCCGGGAGCTGGCGCGCGGGCTGGCCTCCTTCGCCATCCCCGAGGAGCGCCGGGACGGGACGGAGCTCCTGCGCCGCTTCGCGCGGGACGCGGCGCGGGAGGTCCCGGACCTGGCGCGGGCGCTGGCGGGCAAGGAGGGGCCTCCGGCGCGGAAGCCCCGGGGGGCATCGCCCCTCTACGGCAGTGCGTTCCGGCTGGCGGAGGACATCGCCGCGATGGACGAGGGCCTCGCGGGACGGGCCCTGGCGCTCGTCTCCGACTTCTCGCGGGAGTTCCGCCGGGACTACCTGGCGCGGGGATACGTGTCGTTCGAGGGGATGCTCTCGCTCGTCCACGACCTCCTGCGGAACCCCGCCTTTCCGGACGTCCTGGCCCTCCTGCGGGAGAAGTACGCCTACATCCTGGTGGACGAGTTCCAGGACACCGACCCCGTGCAGGGCGAGATCATCCAGCGCCTCGCCGAGGGGCCCGACGGCAAGCTCGTCCCGGGGAAACTCTTCCTCGTGGGCGACCCCAAGCAGTCCATCTACAGCTTCCGCGGGGCCGACATCGTCGCCTACCAGTCGCTGGTCCGGAGGATCCTCGGCGAGGGCGGGGAGCCGGTGGTGCTCCGCACGAACTTCCGGAGCCACGCCGGGATCCTCGACTTCGTCAACGCCGTCTTCGAGGGCGTGATCCGGGAAAACGGCCCGCTCCAGCCGAAGTACGAGCCGATCGAGCCCGAGCCGGGACGCGAGCCCGGGCTCCCGGGCCCGCACCTGGAGCTGGTCCTCATCGAGGACGCCAAGGCCGGGGAGTCCCGCGAGGCCGAGGCGGAGGCGATCGCGGAGTGGATCGAGGCCCGCCCCTCGATCCCCCGCCGCGGCGTGGCGATCCTCTTCCGCGCGCTCACGGACGTGACGACCTACATCGAGGCGCTCCGCTCGCGCGGGATCCCCTACGTGGTGGAGGGGGAGAAGTTCTTCTACGGCACGGGCGAGGTGATCGATTTCGTCAACCTCCTCCGCGCGGTGGCCAACCCGCACGACCGGATCGCGGTGGCGGCGGTCCTGAGGTCCCCCTACGGGGCGCTGAAGGACCAGGACCTCTACGCGCGCCGCGACCGGCTGGACTACCGCTCGGACCCCGGCCTGCCGATCCTCGGGTTCCTCAAGCGCTGGCACGGGATGTCCGGCCGGGCATCGGTCCCGGAGCTGATCGACGCGATCTTCCGGGAGAGCTACGCCCTGGAGATCGCCCAGGCGGGCTACCACGGGGAGCAGGCGGTGGCGAACCTGATCAAGCTCCGGCGCAAGGCCGCGGAGCTGGAGGCGCAGGGGGGGGCCACGC
>CAYNDR010000084.1:10143-11245 GCA_964395295.1 uncultured Planctomycetales bacterium | reverse complement strand
CTCCGCGAGTTCCTGGACGGCGCCCGCCAGGCGATCCGCGACGTCGAGGAGGAGGGCGAGAGCCCGCTGGCGGACGAGACGCTCGACGCGGTCCGCATCCTCTCGATCCACAAGGCCAAGGGCCTGGAGTTCCCGGTGGTGATCCTCCCGGACCTCCACCGCCAGACGGTGCGGGGGGACGACCGGGTGGTGCGCTTCGACTGGCCCACGCGGACGCTGGGGGTGCGCCTGGGCGGCGCCTGCGACGCGGGGGGGGCGGCGCTGTCGTTCCTGGACCGCGAGCGGCGGCGCGAGGAGGGGAAGCGCCTCCTCTACGTGGCCGCGACGCGCGCCCGGGAGGTCCTGGTGATGCTGGGGAGCGCAAAATACCGCGCGGAGACGCACCTGGCCCTGCTGATGCCGGAGGTGGAGAAGCGCGCGCGGGTCACGCGCCGCCCCTACCGGCCGCCGGTCCTGCCGCCCCCGCCGCCGCCCCCCGAGCGGGAGAGGCCGGACTGGGACGCCTTCGTGCGCCTCTGGCGGGAGCGCGAGCGGCGGGCGGCGGTCGAGGCGAAGTTCACGAGCCCCACGCGGCTCGAGCGCGGCGACGACCGGGAGGAGGCGCCCCCGGCGGCCACGCGGGAAGTCGAGGTGGGATTGACCTGCCACCGCGTGATGGAGCGGCTGGACTTCAAGGCCCCGCGCGTGCCGGAGGGCACGGACCCCGAGGCGGCCGCGATCCTCGACGGCTTCTTCCGGAGCGCGGCCTTCCGGGAGCTGGCGGAGGCGGAGGTCCTGGCGCGCGAACTGCCGTTCGTCTTCCCCCGCGGCGGCCGGATCCTGCAGGGCGTGATCGACGTGGTCTACCGCCGGGGCGGGAAGCTCACCGTGGGGGACTACAAGACGGACCAGGCGGTCGAGCCGGGCGGCTACGGGCTCATCCGGGAGGCGTACGTCGAGGCGGCGCGGCGGGTCTTCGGGGAGGAGCCGGGCTTCAGGCTGTTCTACCTCCGGCAGGGAAGGGTTGTGGAGCCGTGAGGGGGCGGCGAGGGAACGGAGGGGACGGAGGGAACGGAGAAGAAAACAAACACGGAGAGCACGGAGAGCACGGAGCGCGGAGAGA
>CAYNDR010000084.1:1021-10133 GCA_964395295.1 uncultured Planctomycetales bacterium | reverse complement strand
GGGGCCGGGCTTCAGGCGGGTCGATCTCCGGCACGGAAAGGCGGAGGGGTGATGCCGTCCTTATGGCCCGATACAGGATCGCAGGATCTTCCTTGCCCTGCGCAGGATCAGGGTGGCCTTGCGGCTCTGAGGCGCGGTCGCCCACGCGCCGGGGTACCGGAATTGCACCGCGTAGTCGGACAGGCTGCGGAGGGGCCGGAGAAGCGGTTTCAGGGACGGCGCGACCGGGGATGCCAGATTGCAGAGGTGACGCAGGTCGTGCGTCCTCGGGAAGGCAAGGGAACTTTCCTCGAGGATCGCCTTCAGGTACTTCTCGATGCACTGCTGGGCAAGGAAGCAGGCCAGGTCGTGCGCCTTGGCCCTTGCCTCGCGAAGCGCCCCCGCATAGTCCTGTTCCGCCTTCTTAACCCACTCGCGCGTGACGCGCTTCATAGAGGACTTCCCCTCTTTCCAGGATTTCACTCAAGAAGGAGTCACGCTCGGCGAGCCTCCATCGCACCTCCGCGGGCGTCTTGACCAGCAAGTCCAGCGGAAAATCCGGATTGGTGGAACAGGCAATGTCCGTCGCCACGTCGACCGGATCGCGGCGGGTGCGGATGACCACGAGCAGATCCACGTCGCTGTCGGCGGTCGGGCGACCCTGGGCGTGGGACCCGAAGAGGATGATCCTGTCGGCGCCGAACTGGCGCCCGATCCGGCGGGCCAGAAGCCGGATCTCGGCCCGGGTGGGATTCCGCTTGCGCGCCTTCATCGCGCCTCGATGATACCAGGGAAGCCGTGATTCATCAACCGCCGGATTTCCCGCCCCCAACGGGTCTCCTGCCGTTGCAGGGGATTCCGACGAGGACGAACCGCCGCCGGAGGGCGTCTGCCTCCCTTACGGATTAAAAAAAAGCCGCGCAGCCTCCCTTCGACCGGCCAAACCTGGACCCGCTTCCGGGTCGCCGACTCCCCGGACGCAACCCGGCGGCACACGAGGGAAATCGGTCACCGTTGCTTCCTTCCGGACCTGGCGGGGTTCACCGCTCCCAAGTTGCACCGGACGCCCGGATCAACGCCACGTGCCCGTGCGCTGAACAGGCCGGACGGCCTAGGGGAGGCGGTCGACCCAGCTAGAGCGGGTTGCTGGCGCCCTTTCGGGCGAAGGCACCGCTACCTCCCCATCCAGCGCGGCGGGCCCAGTATAACCGCGGGCCGGCCGGGACTCAATGGAGATCGCGGGTATTTCCGCGCCTCCCGGGGTAGTATAGGAAGAGAAGCCATCATGAGGCACGCGGCCGCGCTCCTGGCGCTCCTGCTGGGCGACTCGTCGGGCATGCGGAACCCGGTGGACCTGTCGCGGTTCGAGCTCCTCCGCTCGTTCGGCCCCGTGAGCGCCTCGACGCTCAGCCCGGCGGGCGACTGCCTGGCCGTCTTTTCGGGGAACGATGTCCGGATCCACGACGTCCGCCGGGGGGAGGAGGTCCGGGTCCTGAAGGGCCACGCGGCCAAGATCCACGACTCCGGCTGGAGCCGCGACGGGCGCGTCCTGGCCACCGCCGGCTACGACCGCACGGTCCGGCTCTGGGAAGTGGCCACGGGGCGGGAGATTTCGCGCTTCGAGGGCCACCCGGGCTATACCTGATCGGTGGGCCTCTCTCCCGACGGGAGGCATGCGGCTACCGGAGGTAGCGCCGACGGCTGGCTGAGGATCTTCGAGGCCGCCACGGGGCGCGAGGTCCGCTCCGTGGACACGGGGGTCGGGGCCACCTACAAGCTCGGCTACACCGGCGACGGCCGGTTCATCGTCGGCGCCCACGGCGACGGGTCCCTGCGCGTCTGGAACGCGGCCGACGGCGCCGCGGTCAAGGTCGTCTTCACGGAGACGGGCTACGTCTCCGTGTGGGACCTGAGCCGGGACGGGAAGGCGATGGCCTATCCCACCGGCGACGGGGCGATCCGCATCCTGGAGACCGCGGGCTGGACGGAGGTCCGCCGGATCGAGGGCCACGAAGGCGGCACGGGCGCCGTGGCCTTCCACCCTCGGGGCCGGCACCTGGCCTCCATGGGGAGGGACGGCGAGGTAAGTTTCTGGGACCTGGGGACCGGGAAGAAGATCCGCTCGCCGGCCGACGGGACGGGCCCGGGTTTCCGCCTCGCCTTCACGGCCGACGGCCGGGCCCTGGTGGTGGCGGGGGGCGACGGCACGGTCCGCGTGTTCGGGGGGAAGCGATGAGGATGGCCCTGCTGGCCCTGGTCCTGCTGGCGGACGCGGGAGTGCCTTCGCGCGGGTTCGATCCCCGCCGCTGCGGGCTCCTGCGCAACGTGGCCCCGCAGGGGGGCGACCTGACCTCGGCGGCCTTCAGCCCGGACGGGCGCCTGCTGGCGCTGGCGTGCATGGACGGGACGGTCCGCCTCCTGGAGACGGGCGCGTGGAGGGAGGTCCGCCGGATCAAGGCTCATCCCAACGGGGCGAAGGCGGCGGCCTGGAGCCCGGACGGGCGCGTGCTGGCCACCGGGGGGAGCCTCTCGGTGAAGCTCTGGGACGCGTCCTCGGGGGCGGAGCTGAGATCGCACTTCCCCGGCGGATTCGATCCGGGGGCGCACCTGGCGTTCGGCATGGCCTTCAGCCCCGACGGGAAGACGCTCCTCTTCGCGGCGGAGGACGGCGTGCTGAGGAGGTGGACCGACGCGCCGGGGGGCGGTCCCGCGGCGGTGGCCGACCCGGCGGCGGGCTTCCGGGCGGTGGCCTTTTCGCGGGACGGCCGGTATGCCGCGGCGGCGACGGGAGGCGTCGTCAAGGTGTGGAAGGCGGAGCGCTGGGAGGCGTGGAGGACGATCGAGGTCGAGCGGGAGGTGCGTTCGCTGGCCTTTTCCCGGGACGGGAGGCGCCTCGCCGCGGCGGCGGCCGGCGCGGTCCTCCTGTGGGACGTGGACCGCGGGACGAAGGAGCGGGAGATCGAGGGGTTCGCGGAGGAGGTCTCGTGCGTGGCCTTCGGCGCGGACGGCCGCCACGTGATCGGGAGCGGCCGGCTCGGCGAGGTCCGGATCTGCGAGGCGGCCACGGGGAAGGAAGTCGCCGGCCTCCGGCGCCACGCGGAGCCGTTCATGGCCCTGGCGGCGCACCCGGACGGGAAGACGTTCGTCACGGCCGGTTCGGACCGGCACCTTCGGATCTGGGGCCCCCTGGCCGGCGGCGTGGCCCGCGTGCGGCCGCCCGGCTTCTGCGGCGTCAAAATCCAGCAGAACGCGGAGGGCCGCGTGGCCGTGACGGAGGTGATCGCCGGCACGGCGGCGGAGCGCGCGGGACTGCAGGCGGGGGACCTCATCCTCAAGGTCGGCGGCGTGGAGGTCCGGAACCCCACGGAGTCCGTGGACCAGATCTCCAGCTGCTTCGAGGGGGAGGAGGTGGAGATCGAGCTGGTCCGGGACCGCGAGGTGCGGGCGGTCCGCGTGAAGCTCGGGCGGCGGCCGGAGGAGCTCCAGGAGAAATGATCGCCGTTCAGGGCGCGCCGGCGGCGGCCAGCGACTCCCGGTAGATGACGGGCCGGCGCTCGCGGGACCAGACGTAGAGGTACTGCTGGGCGCAGCCCGCCAGGTCCCCCCAGCGCTCCGAGGCGAACTCGCGGATCGCGCGGTCCGGGACCTTCCGGCCCTGGAAGAACATCTCCCGCATGACGCGCCGGATCCAGGTGTCCACCGGGAAGGCGTTCCCGTGGCCGAAGGCGAAGAGGAGGATGCAGTCGGCGACCTTGTCGCCGATGCCCGGCACGACCAGGAGCGCCTCTTTGGCTTCCGCGTAGGGCATGTCCGAGATCTCTTCCAGGAGCTCCGCGCGGGCCAGGCGGGCCGCCTCGACCAGGTATCGGGCGCGGAAGCCGAGCCGGAGCCTCCTGAGCCCCTCCTCGTCGCCGATCTCCTCCGGCCGGGGGAAGAGGTGGGACCGGAAGTCGTCCAGCGCCGCCGGGCGGCCGTAGGCGCGGGCGATGCCGGCCAGGTTCGCGGAGATCCGGGGGATGTTGGAGGCGGCGGAGGCCAGGAAGGCGGCGGTGCACTCCCAGGGCTCCTGCCGCAGGAGGCGGAGGCCCCGGTAGATCTCCACCGCCTCGCGGAGCCGGCGGTCGGAGAGGAGGCGGTCTTCCGCGGCCGCGGCGTCCTGGTCGAGCGAGAAGAAACAGCGGGCGACCGCCTCGCTCGTGCCCCGGATGTGGAGCGCGTCGCCCTGCTGGGAGGCGAAGAAGAGGACGGGGCCCACGTGCACGTAGTAGCCTTCGGGGACGCGGGTCCAGCGGAAGAACTGGCCGCATTCGAGGGTATGCCTGAGGTTGAAGCCCGGCGCGCGAAGCACGGATGTCACCCCGGGGAGCCTACTACCGACACGGAATATTCGGGGGATCGGCCGCGCGCAAGTCAAAGGGTTATTCGTCCAGGGATTGGACGGCTCTCAGCCTGGAAGCCGCGGGCCAGGCTGAGCGCTGATCCCATGGCTGAACGGGAACATTTATTCATTGCGCCCCCGGGATTCCCGTGGTGTATAATGGCCGTTCCATGAAAAACCTGTTCATCATCGCCACGCGCCAGAGCGAGGGGAAGACGGTCCTCGCCCTCGGCCTCACGGCCGCGATCGAGAAGCGCGTCCGCCGCATCGGCTACATCAAGCCGGTGGGGAAGGGGTCCCTCGAGTTCGCCGGGGAGAAGATCGACAGCGACGTGGCCCTCATCAAGGAGGCCTGCAACATCCCCGCCTTCGTCAAGGACATGGGGCCGGTCTCGCTCAACGGCTTCCCCGCCCAGTGGATCTCCCGGGAGGGGCGCGAGCAGGTCATCGACAAGATCCAGAAGGGGTTCCTCAGCGTCGCCGCCAACAAGAACTTCGTGATCGTGGAGGGGACGGGGAACGCCGCGGCGGGGGCCGCCTTCGGGATCTCCAACGCCTTCCTGGCCAAGATGCTCAACGCCAAGGTCCTCCTGATGGCCTCCGGCGGCGTGGGCCAGCCCACCGACGAGATCATCCTCAACAAGAACTACCTCGAGCGGGCGGGCGTGGAGCTCGCGGGCGTCGTGGTCAACAAGGCCTACCCGCACGAGATGGAGCGCATCCACAAGTGGATGGACCGCGTCCTGGGGAGCCTCAACGTGAAGCTCCTCGGGGCGATCCCGTACGAGAACGACCTCGCGCGGGCCACGATGATGAACATCTACGAGGCCTTCCACGGCACCGTCCTCAACGGCGAGCAGGGGATGGGCCAGAGCCTCGGCAAGGTGGTCCTGGGCGCCATGAGCGCCCAGACCGCGCTCCACCAGCTCAGCGGCCAGGTCACCCTCATCTGCCCCGTCGACCGCGAGGACGTCCTGGTGGCGGCCCTCTCGGCGATGTACATCAGCGGCCGCAAGGACTTCACGCTCTCCTCGGTCGTCATCACCGGCCCGGGCCGGCTCTCCGACATGGTCATGCGCATGCTCCGGCGGACGACGATCCCGGCGCTCCAGGTGGAGCTGGACGCCTACACCGTGATCTCCCAGGTGCACGCCTCCAACTTCAAGATCTCCCCCGCCGACACGCACAAGATCGAGCTGGCCGTGGACCTGGTCCGCCGCCACGTGGACGTGGACGCGATCCTCCAGGGGCTCACGGACTGATGAGGATCGCGGTCGGGGGCGCCTGCGGGCGCATGGGACAGGCGGTCCTCCGGCTGGCGAAGGAGGCGGGCCTCGAGGTCGCCGCCCTGATCGACGCGGCCGAGGCCCCCGGCGTGGTCCGCTCCCTCGAACGGAAGGCCGACGTCCTCGTGGATTTCTCCCTCCCCCAGGGGACGATGGACCGCCTCGATGAGTGCCTCCGGACCGGGACGCCCCTCGTGATCGGCACCACGGGCTTCACCGCCGCCCAGGAGGCGAGGATCGCCGAGGCCGCGAAGAGGATCCCGGTGCTCCTCTCCTCCAACATGAGCGTGGGGATGAACGTCCTGTTCAAGCTCGTCCCCGGGATCGTCAAGGCGCTCGGGAAGGAGTACGACCTCGACGTCGTGGAGACCCACCACCGCTTCAAGAAGGACGCCCCCAGCGGGACCGCCAAGGCGCTCGCCGGGCGGATCGAGGCGGAGACGGGGCGCCGGGCGAACCTGCACTCGGTCCGCTCGGGCGACGTGGTCGGCGAGCACCGGGTGGTCCTCGGGACGCTGGGGGAATCGATCGAGATCGTCCACCGCGCCGGCTCCCGGGAGGTCTTCGCGCGCGGGGCGCTGGAGGCGGCGCGATGGCTCGCGAAGGCGCCCCCCGGGCTCTACTCCATGCTCGACGTGGTGGCGTAGAGGGCCCGGGGAGATCCCGATGCATGATTCCAGGCGTGCGATGCCGGGCATCCGTCGGCCCGGGCCCCCGTAATTCCTTGACGCTCAACGCCCCCGCGGGTCTAATGGCCTCGTACCCATTCCACGGAGGAACCGTGGGCGCCACCCTGACCAAGAACACCATCGTCCGGACGCTCGCCGAGAAGAACGAGGAGGAGATCGCCCAGACGCGCCGGATCGTCCAGGGCACGCTGGACATGATCCTCGACGCCCTCCTCAAAGGCGACAAGGTGGAACTGCGCAACTTCGGCGTCTTCGAGGTGATCGACCGGAAGGGCCGCGTGGCCCGCAATCCGCGCTCCCGCCAGGAGGTCTTCATCCCCGAGCGCAAGGTGGTGAAGTTCAAGCCCGGCAAGGTGATGGAGGAGCAGATCACGGCCCCCAGCATGAAGGGCGGCATCCAGCCGGCGCCCCCCCGGAAGAAAGAGGCGACGACCAGTGAACCTCCACGAGCACCAGGCGAAGGAAATCCTCCGTAGATACGGCATCGCCGTCCCCCCGGGCCACGTCGCCGAAACCCCCGACCAGGCCGCCGATTCCTTCTCCCGCCTGGCCGTCCCCCTCGCCGCGGTGAAGGCGCAGATCCACGCCGGCGGCCGCGGGAAGGGCGTCGTCATGGAGGACGACTTCCGCGCCGCGCGCCTCCGGGGGGGCGTCCAGCTCGCGCGGAGCGCCGCCGAGGCGGGCGAGGCGGCCGGGAAGATGCTCGGCCACCCGCTCGTCACGCGGCAGACGGGGCCGCGGGGCCGCGTCGTCCGCCGCGTCCTCGTCGAGGCCGCCTGCGGGATCCATCGCGAGCTCTACCTGGGGATCGCCCTCGACCGCCGCGCGGGCCGGCCGGTCTTCATGGCCTCCGTCCGCGGGGGCGTGGAGGTCGAGGAGGTCGCCGCGCAGGACCCCCAGGCGCTCCTCAGGGAGCCCTTCGACGTCGACGGCGGGCTCCAGGCCTTCCAGGCGCGGCTCCTGGGGTTCGAACTGGGCCTCGCCGGCGAGGCCTCCCGGCAGTTCGCCCGGCTCGCGCCGGCCCTCGGCCGCCTGTACGTCGAGCGGGACTGCACGCTTGCGGAGATCAATCCGCTCGCGGTCTCGCAGACGGGCGACCTCCTGGCGCTCGACGCCAAGATGTCGATCGATGACCGCGCCCTCTTCCGCCAGCCGGAGATCGAGGCTTTGCGGGACGAGACGGAGGAGGACCCGGCCGAGCGCGCGGCCGCGAGGGCCGGCTTCAGCTACGTGGCCATGGACGGCCGCGTGGGGTGCATGGTCAACGGCGCCGGGCTCGCCATGGCCACGATGGACGTCCTGGCGCTCTCGGGCGGGGCGCCGGCCAACTTCCTGGACGTGGGCGGCGGCGCGAGCCGGGACCAGGTCCGGGAGGCCTTCCGCCTGCTCCTGGCGAACCCCGCGGTGAAGTCGGTCTTCGTCAACATCTTCGGGGGCATCCTGCGCTGTGACGTCCTGGCGGCGGGGATCGTGGAGGCGGTGAAGGAGGTCGAGGTGAAGGTCCCCGTGGTGGTGCGCGGCGAGGCGGCCGGCGCCGAGGCCGGGCGGGAGATCCTGAAGGGGAGCGGCCTGCGGATCGTCCCCGCCTCCGACATGGCCGACGGCGCCCGCAAGGCGATCGAGGCGGCGGGAGGCGGGGCGTGAGCATCCTCGTCGACGGGGAGACGCGCGTCCTCGTGCAGGGCCTCACGGGCGAGGCGGGGACGGTCCACGGGAACGGCATGCTGGAGTACGGCACGCGGCTCGTGGCCGGGGTCACGCCGGGGAAGGGCGGGGCCGCCTGGAGGTCCGCGCGGGGCGCGGAGGTCCCGGTCTTCGACACGGTCGAGCGGGCCGTCCGGGAGACGGGCGCGCGGGCGAGCGTGGTCTTCGTCCCGGGGGCGCGCGCGGCCGACGCCGTGATGGAGGCCGCGGCCGCGAGGATCGCGCTGGTGGTCTGCATCACGGAGGGGATCCCGATCCTGGACGAGGCGCGCGTGCGCGCGTTCCTGTCGCGGACGGGGACGCGCCTGATCGGCCCGAATTGCCCGGGGATCATCACGCCGGGGCAGGCGAAGCTCGGGATCATGCCCGGCTTCATCCACAGGCCGGGCGACATCGGGGTGGTCTCGCGGTCGGGGACGCTCACGTACGAGGTGGTGTGGCAGCTCACGGCGCTGGGGCTGGGGCAGTCCACGGCGGTGGGCATCGGCGGGGACCCGGTGCAGGGGACGGACTTCGTGGACGCCCTGCGGCTTTTCGGCGAGGACCCCGGGACGCGCGCGGTGGTCCTGGTGGGGGAGATCGGCGGCACGATGGAGGAGGAGGCCGCGGCGTACCTCAAGGCGGGGTACCGGAAGCCCGTGGTCGCCTTCGTCGGCGGGCAGACGGCGCCGCCGGGGAAGCGCATGGGGCACGCGGGGGCGATCGTCCAGGGGGGACAAGGGACCGCGGCGGCGAAGGTGGAGGCCCTGCGCGCGGCGGGGGCCGTCTGCGCGCGGAGCCCCGCGGAGGTGGGCCGGACGATGAAGGCGGTCCTGGAGGGGGCATGAGGAAGAAGGGCTCCGCGGCGGAGGTCGTGCGCCGGGCGATCGAGGAGGACGGGGCGCTGAGGGACCTCACGGCGCCGGTCGTGGGGGACCGGCGCGTGCGGGGTCGGATCGTGGCCAAGCAGGACCTCGTGGTCTGCGGGCTCGATGTCGCGCGGGAGGTCTTCCGCCAGGTGGGGGCGCGCCTGGAGCCGCGGACGCGGCACGGCCGGCGCGCGCTGGTGCCGCAGTGAGCGGACGACCTCCTCGACG
>CAYNDR010000084.1:0-1011 GCA_964395295.1 uncultured Planctomycetales bacterium | reverse complement strand
GCGGGGCGGTGCTGGCGGTCGTGAGCGGCCCGGCGCTGCGGGTCCTGGCGGGCGAACGGACGGCGCTCAACTTCCTCCAGCGGCTCTCGGGGATCGCGACGCTCACGCGGCGCTTCGTGGAGCGGGCGCGCCCGGCGCGCGTCTTCGACACGCGCAAGACCGCGCCCGGCCTGCGGGACCTCGAGAAGTACGCCGTGCGGTGCGGCGGGGGGTGCAACCACCGCGGTGGCCTCGACGAGGGGGCGATGGTCAAGGACAACCACATCGCGATCGTGGGGGACCCGGAGGTCCTGCGGGAGCGCGTGTGGGCGCTGGCCGCGGCGGGGCGGCCGGTGGTGATCGAGGCGCAGACGGCGGAGCAGGCGCTCCTCTTCGCGACCTTCCCGGTGCGGGTGGTGATGCTGGACAACTTCACCGTGGCGGGCCTGCGGCGGGCGGCGCGGCTGGTGCGCGCGGTCAACCCGAAGGTGGAGATCGAGACCTCCGGCGGGGTGACGCTCGGGAACGTCCGGGCGGTCGCCGGGACGGGGGTGGACCGGATCAGCGTGGGGGCGCTGACGCATTCGGCGCCCGCGATGGACATCTCGCTGGAGCTATGACGCCCGAGGCCATCCGGAACCGCCTGCACACGCGGGTCGTGGGCCGCCGCATCGCGTGCGCGGGGACGTGCGCCTCCACGAACGACCTGGCGTGGAAGGGCGTGCTCGACGGCGCGCCGGAGGGGGCGGCGTTCTTCGCGGAGGAGCAGACGCGGGGGCGGGGGCGGTTCGGGCGGACGTGGGCGGCGCCGAAGGGCAAGGCGGTCCTCTGCTCGGTGATCCTGCGGCCGGAGATCGAGGCCGGGCGCGTCCCTCTGCTGACGGCGGCGGGGGCGCTGGCGGCCGCGGACGCGGTGGGGGACGAGGCGCGGATCCGCTTCCCCAACGACGTGATGCTGGAGGGGAGGAAGGTGGCGGGGGTGCTGGTGGAGGCGCGCCGAGGCCTCGATGCGGGTGAGGTACTCCTCGTGGT
>CAYNDR010000083.1:10884-19821 GCA_964395295.1 uncultured Planctomycetales bacterium | reverse complement strand
CGCAAACGCCTCTCCTGGCAGTTGGCGCTGGCGATGCTGGCAGTGTCGCTGGTGCCGCTCCTGGGGACCGCCCTCCTCACCCTCCACCTCATCGAGCGCTCCATCACCGAACAGGTCCGCGCCGGCCACGAGAAGCTCGCCCGCGTCTCCGGCGCCATGGTCCAGGACTACATCGACGGCGCCCTCGCCAAGCTCAGGACCATGGGCGCCCTGATGAAGCCCGAGGAGGATCCCCGCGAGCAGGCAAGGCGCCTCAACGGGCTGATCGAACCGCCGGACGTCTTCCTCGAGGTCGGCTACCGCCTGATCCGGGAAAAGGACCCCGTGGTCAAGGCGCAGGTTCAGCAGAAGGAGTGGAGCGACTCGCAGGCCCAGGTCCTGAACTCCATGAATTCCAATGAGAGGCAGTCGTTCGGCAGCCGGTCGCCGTACGGCCAGAGGCTGGGCCGGGCCGGACCCCAGGCCGCGCCGTCCGCCGAGCCGCAGGCGCAGTCCGCCAGCCCCGATAACCGCGCCTACGATCCCGACATCAAGCAGGTCGTCTCCAAGTGGTCCAACACCGATCCCATCATCTCCAACCCCAGGCTCGGCAACGACTGGACCGCCGATACCCTCGAGATGGTGGGCGACCTGCCGGCCCTCCCCTGCTCCGTCCCCGCCCCCGGCGGCGCGCTCACCGCCAGCCTGGACCTGCGCCCCCTGTCGGCGATGCTCGCGCGGTTCTCCGACTTCCAGAACGCGATCCTGGTCCTCGTGGACAGGAACGACAGCATCCTGGCCGCCTCCCGCGACCCCGCCGCCCTTGCCGACTACATCGAGCACGCCCAGCCCATCCGCACCGGCGGCTGGCAGGTCGTGGTGCGCGAGCCGCGGGCGCTGGCGATGGCGCCGCTCCGCGAGGCCCGGCTCCAGGCGATCCTTTGGTTCGGGCTCGCCTGCGCCATGGCCGTGGGCCTCGCCGCCCTCTTCGGCGGCCGCGTCCTCCGGCCCGTCCGCGCGCTGGCCGCCACGGCCGACCGCCTCGGCCGCGGCGACTTCTCCGCCCGGTCCGGCATCGCGCGGGAGGACGAGATCGGCCAGCTCGCCCAGGCCTTCGACCGCATGGCTGCCGCCGTCCAGGAACTCGACCTCCTGAAGGGCGAGTTCGTCGCCCACGTCTCCCACGAGCTCCGCACGCCGCTCACCTCCGCGAAAGTCGCCCTGGCCAATGTCCAGGACGGGCTCGCCGGCCAGGATGCCCTCTCGCGGGTCCAGCAGGACCTCGACCGCCTGATCCGCATGGTGAACGAGCTCCTCGACTCCGCCCGGATCGAGGCGGGCATCGACCTGGCGAAGCAGGCCGTCGACCTCGGGGCCCTCGTCCGCGGCGCGGTCGAGACGCTCCGGCCCCTCGCGCGCATCCCCGTCGAGGTCGCCGGCCGGGGCGACACGGTCGAGGTCGACTCCGCCCGCGTCCAGCAGATCGTGATCAACCTCGTCGACAACGCCCTCAAGTACGCGAAGGGCCGCGTGGACGTGGCCGTCAACGGGCGCGAGGTCCGGGTCACCGACGACGGCCCCGGCGTCCCGCTGGGGCTCAGGGAGCGGATCTTCGAGAAGTTCGGACGCGCCGAGTCCGGCCCCAAGCCCCCCGGCGCGGGACTGGGCCTCTCGATCGCGCGGAAGCTCGCCCAGCTCCACGGGGGCTCGCTGGTTTGCGAAGGCAACACGTTCGTCCTGAGGTTATGAAGACTCACCACAAAGACACAAAGGGCACTAAGGACCACAAAGAGGAATTGGGATATTCATCCCCCCTTGATCCCCCCCCGGGGGGAGGGGGGAACCCCCTATCCAGGATTTCTTTGTGGATTCTTGGCGTGCCTCGTGTCTTTGTGGTGAATTAATGCCGCGGATCCTGGTGGTGGACGACGACGCGCACATCGCGCAGGCGCTCTCCGAGCGCTTCGCCGCGCGCGGCTTCGCCGTTTCCGCCGCCGCCTCCGGGCGCGAGGCCTTCGCGAAGATTTCCCGCGAGCACCCGGACGTGACCCTCCTCGACATCCAGATCCCGGAGGGCGACGGCTTCTGGGTCCTCCGCAAGCTCCGCGAGGAAGGGATCGAGGCCACCGTGGTGGTGATCACCGCGTTCGGCACCGTGGACCGCGCCGTCCAGGCGATGAAGGAGGGCGCGTACGACTTCCTCCAGAAGCCGTTCGAGCCCTCGCTCGTGGAGGAGACGGTGCGCCGCGCGCTGGAGCGCTCCTCCCTCCGGCGCGTGGTCCGGGCCCAGGCCGCCGAGATCCCCGTGATCGGCCTCGCCTCCGCGGTCGAGGTCGCCAGGAAAGCCGCCCGGAGCGACGCCACGGTCCTCCTCCTCGGCGAAAGCGGGACGGGCAAGGAGGTCATCGCCCGATCGATCCACCGCTGGGGCGAGCGCGCGGCCGGGCCGTTCGTGCCGGTGAACGCGGCGGCGCTGGCGGAGACGCTCCTCGAGAGCGAGATCTTCGGCCACGAGAAAGGGGCCTTCACGGGCGCCGTGGCGCGCCGCGCGGGCAAGTTCGAGATCGCCCACGGCGGGACGATCTTCCTCGACGAGATCGGCGACATCTCGGCCGCTCTGCAGGCGAAGCTCCTGCGGGTCCTCCAGGACCGCTCCTTCGAGCGCGTGGGCGGGACGGAGACCCTCGCCGTGGACGTCCGCGTGGTCGCCGCCACGAACCGCGACCTCAAGAAACGGGTCTCCGAGGGGAAGTTCCGCGACGACCTCTATTACCGCCTGAACGTCGTCTCGATCTCGCTCCCTCCCCTGCGCGAGCGCCGCGGGGACATCCGGCCGCTCGCCGAGCATTTCCTCCGGGAGATCCGCCCCGCGCAACGGTTCGCGGCCGAGACGCTCGCGGTCCTGGAGCGCCACGACTGGCCGGGGAACGCCCGCGAACTCCGGAACGCGATCGAGCGGGCCGTGGTGCTCTGCGAGGGGGAGGAGATCGGGCCGGGCGACCTCCCGTCCGAGGTCCTCCTCACCGCGCCGCTCCCGGCCGACTCCTTCCACGCGCAGGTGGAGGAGTACCGCCGGCGGCTGATCCGCGAGACGCTCGCGCGCTTCGGCGGCAACCAGACCCGCGCCGCCGAGGCCCTCAAGCTCCAGCGCACCTACCTCGCCCGCCTCATCCGCCAGCTGGGTATCTGATCGGGCACGCCTTCGTATCCGATCGGATACACCCCGACCGCCCCCGCCGCCCCTCCCCGGCGCTGGCACGCCTGTTGCTTTGCTTATCCCCACTGGAGGAGAACGATGAAACCACTCGCATGGCTGCTCGCGGCGGCGGCCCTCGTACAAGCAGGATCGACGGACCTGCGCGCCCAGGAAGAGACCCCCGTCCCCAGCCGCGTCGCCGCCGCGGGGCTGTTCAAGAACGGACTGGCTGCCATCCGGCGGGAGATCAGACTCCCCGGCCCGGGCACGTACCTGATCGACGACGTCCCCGAGCCCGTGCACGGCACGTGGTGGGTGGAGAGCGACGCGGCGGTCGAGACCCGGACGACCGTGCGGGAGGTCGAGGAGCCGCTGGCCTCGGGAACGGGCGTGGATTTCCAGAAGGCGCTCGCGGGGCGCAAGGTCACCGTCCACTTCCGCGACGGCCAGATCCCGCCGGCCACGGGCACCGTGGAGGAGCTGGAGGAGCCGAAGGGCCGGGGGAGCTGGGGCCGGGGCGACGACCGCACCCCCCACCTGATCCTCAAGACCGAGACCGGCCGCATCTTCGTGGATCCCGGGATGGTGGCCTACCTGAGGGCCGAGGGGCCGGACAGGAAAGTCACGGTGCGCCGCCGCAAGGCGGCGCTCCTGGTGACCGCCCCCCCCCAGGCGAAGCCCGCGACGGTGATGATCACGTACCTGACGAAGGGGATCTCCTGGGCCCCCAGCTACCGCGTGGACATCTCCGATCCCCGGGAGCTGACCCTCTCCCAGATCGCGGTGATCAAGAACGAATTGTGCGATCTGACGGACGCGGAGATCCACCTCATCACCGGGTTCCCCAACATCCAGTTCGCCCACGCGGTCTCGCCCCTCTCGCCGCGGACGACCTGGGCGGCGTTCTTCCAGCAGCTCAGCGCCCGGTTCGAATCCGGCCACGTCTCCATGGGCAACAGCATCGTTTCGCAGCAGCTCGTCCGGACCAACGATGTCGCCCCGGGCGGCCTCGACCTCTCGGCCACACCGACGGGCGAAGGGGTGGACATCCACTACCAGCCCGCCGGGAAGCGCACCCTGAAGGAAGGCGACGCCCTCTCGTTCGTCGTCGCGGGGGGAAAGGCGCCGTACGACCGCATCGTCGAGTGGATCGTGCCCGACACCCGCGACGCCTGGGGCCATCCGTCGAGGGAGGAGGACTCCAACGACGCCTGGGACGCCGTCCGCTTCCGCAATCCGCTCGGCTTCCCCATGACCACGGCCGCCGCCGCGGTCGTCTCGGGCGGCCGTTTCAGCGGCCAGACGCTCAGCACCTTCGTCAACGCCGGCGAGGAGACGACGCTCCGCGTGACCAAGGCCCTCTCCGTCCGCACCCGCAGCCACGAGATGGAGGAGGAAGGCGGGCGGAAGGACGTCTGGATCGGGGGCTGGCAGTTCCGCCGGGTCTCCGTCCAGGGCCAGGTGGCGGTCAACAACCACCGCAAGGAGGAGGTCAAGCTCGTCCTCCGGCGGCGCTTCTCGGGGGAGTTGGTCTCCGCCGAGGGGGATCCGGCGAAGTCGTTGCGCGAGGAGGGCGTCTATTCGGTCAACCCCCGGCGCGAGCTGACCTGGGCGCTGACCCTGAAACCGGGCGAGGAGAAGACGTTCACCTATCGTTACACGGTGCTCGTGCGGCATTGAAAGGAAAGGTGAAGCCATGAACAAGACGCGGACCTGGACCCTGGCCCTGCTGGCGGGACTGCTCGGCGCCGGCGACTGGTTCCTCGCGCCCCTCCCTGCGGACGATAATCCCGCCTCGAAGCCGGCCCTGACCGTGGGGAACGCGGCGATCTCGGCCGCCCTGCGCGAAATCGAGGTGGACGGCAAGAAGGAATCGCACCTCTTCCTGGATCTCAAGGGAGAGGGCGCCGGGACGCTCAAGGTGCGGCTTTCCGGCACCCCTTTCAATCCCATGAGCCGGGTGATGCCGATGCCGAAGACCCTCTGGGAAAAGGACCTCGCCGTGGACTCGGCCAAGTCCAAGTCGATCGACCTCGGGGCGCTCCCCGACGGCAATGGAAACGTCCTCTTCACGCTGGCCGCCTCGGCCGACGGCAAGACGTACATCTCCCTCCTCAATACGGGGATGAAGCTCCTGCCCAATCCGCAGCCCCGGCTGAACCGCGTGGAGATGTAGAGCCGTGAACAGGACCCTGATCGGGATCGCGCAGGCCCTCCTCCTCGTGGGGCTCATCCACGCGGGCGTGACGGCCCTCCGACGCCTCTCGACCCCCGGCCCCGTCCCCCTCCTCGACGAACAGGCCGGTGCCATCCGGGAAATCGCGGTCCACTTCGTCCCCGGAGCGGACTTCGTCCGGACCACCTGGCGCGACTTCTTCTTCCGGCTCCCCCGGGACGTCCGCGTCCACGTGATCTGCGAGCGGCGCGAGGACGCCGACGAGTTCTCCAGGCTCACGGGCCGCGGCGGCATCCCCGTCGTCACGGGCCGCCCGATCACCACCTGGGCCCGCGACCGGTTCGCCGTCGGCGCGGACGGCACGATCGTGTCGCCCCCCGAGCCGCACGCCGGCGGGGCCGAGCGGCAGAACGACTGGCACGCGCCCTTCGAGCTGGCGAAGACGACCGGCGCCTCGATCCGCACGGCCCCCTTCCGCTTCGACGGCGGGGACTTCTGCGCCGCGGGCGGCCGCCTCATCGCCTCCTCCACCTGGACGTCGCGCAATCCGGAACGTCCGGTGAAGGACCTCATCGCCGAGGCCGAGCGCCTCTTCGGGATGCCCGTCGTCTTCCTGCCCGACGCGCCCGACCACCACGTGGGGATGATCCTCGCCCCGGTCGGGGACAACACGATCCTCGTGGGCGACGCCGCGTGGGGACTCCGGCTCCGCCCCCCGGGGATCGACGCGGACGAGGGCCCCGAGACGGCCCGCCGCTACGACGACACGGCCGAGACGCTCCGCCGCGCCGGCTGGCGCGTGGAGCGCGTCCCCGTCCTTCCGACCTGCAAGGACTTCGCCTGGATCACCTACACCAACGCGATCCTCGAGGACCGCGTGGTCTACCTCCCCCGCTACAACCTCCCCGAGCTGGACTCCGCCGCGGCCGCCGTCTACCGGCGGCTGGGCTTCGAGGTCCGTCCCGTGGACGTCTCCGCCGTCTACCCCCACGGCGGGACCCTGCACTGCCTGGTGCACGTCCTGAGGCGGCAGAAAGCCCTTCCCAAGGCCGCGGAATAGTTGTACAGGGGACGGTGCGGCCATGCCCGAGATCGCCCTCCGTCGCCTGATCCCCGCCGACATCGACTTCGGCATGCGCCTCAAGGACGCCGCGGGGTGGAACCAGACCCCGGCGGACTGGAGGCGCCTGCTCCTGTTCCACCCGGAGGGGTGCTTCATCGCCGCCGCCGACGGCGTCCGCGCCGGGACGGCCACGGGGATCCCCTTCGGGACGATGGGCTGGGTGGGGATGATGCTCGTGGACCCCGACATGCGCCGGTTGGGGATCGGCCGCGCCCTCCTCACCCGCGTCCTCCACCACATCGAGGCGGAGCGGCTCTGCTCCTCGGCGCGCCTGGACGCCACGCCGCTCGGGAAGACGCTCTACGACACGATGGGATTCCTGGACGAGTACCGCCTGGAGCGGCGCCGGCGCGACCCGTCCCCCGCGGAAGGCCCCGCGCTCCCCGCGATCGCCGACAAGGACGCGGCAGAGGTCCTCGCGCTCGACGCGGCGGCCTTCGGCTATGACCGCTCCGGGCTCCTCCGGATGCTCCTGGCCGAGCCCCCGCTCTTCTCCGCGCTCGCCCGGGGGCCGGACGGCCGGATCGCCGGGTACCTCCTGGCGCGCCCCGGATCGAAGGCGGACTTCCTGGGCCCCTGGGTGGCCCGCGACGCCGCCGTGGCCGAGGCGCTCCTCCGCGCGGGGGTCGCGGCACTCGGCACGCGCCCGCTCTTCGTGGACGCGGTCCTCCCCAACACCGCGTCCGTCGAGATCACCGCCCGCCTCGGATTCGCCCCCCAGCGGGAGTTCATCCGGATGGGGCGGGGCGGGGAACCCTTCCGGGAGAACCTCCGGCGCACCTTCGGCTCGGCGGGCCCCGAACTGGGCTGACCTGGCACGCCCTTTGCTCCACCTTACGGCGTGACGACGGCCGCCGGTTTTACGGAACCCCCCTCCGGCGGGCCGCGTCCAAAAGGATGATAAGAGGAGGTCGCCTATGAAAGCCCCGCTCGCCTTCCTGGCCTTCCTGGGGATGACCGCCGCGGCGTGGGCCGACGGCCTCATCGTCGATCCCCGGCACCGCCGGCCCGTGGCCGACCTCTTCACCGTGAAGAACCACCTCGTCACGGTCACGATCGAGGAACAGCACGCCGTGACCGAGGTCGACCAGACGATCAGGAACATCTCCGGCCAGATGGCGGAAGCGGTCTACCTCTTCCCCGTCCCCAAGGACGCCCAGATCTCCGGCTTCGAGATGTGGATCGGCGAGCGCAAGGTGGACGGCGAGATCCTTCCGGCCGACAAGGCCCGCCAGATCTACAACGACATCGTCCGCTCCAAGCGCGACCCGGCGCTCCTGGAGTACGTGGGGCTGGGGGTGTACCGGTCGAGCGTCTTCCCGTTCGCGCCGGACGAGGAGAAGCACCTGAGGATCCGGTACAGCGAGCTCCTGAAGAAGGAGTCGGGGCTCATCCGGTACGCCTATCCGCTCAACACGGAGAAGTTCTCGAAGTACCCCCTGGAGGAGGCGCGCGTGGAGGTGACGGTCCGCTCGAAGGGGAAGATCAAGACGGTCTACTCGCCGACGCACGCGATCAACGTGGCCCGCGGCAACGAGACGAGCGCGCGGGCGACCTGGTCGGTGCGGAAGGACATCCCGCGGACGGACTTCGAGCTCTACTACTCCACCGACGAGGGCGAGATCGGGGCGAGCCTGCTGACGTACCGGCCCGACCCCAAGGACCCCGGCTTCTTCCTGTTCCTGGCCTCCCCCCGCGCGGAGACCGGCGGGCGGGTGGAGCCCAAGGACATCGTGTTCGTGCTGGACAAGTCGGGCAGCATGAGGGCGGACAACAAGATCGGCCAGGCCCGCGACGCGCTGACCTTCTGCCTGCGGAGCCTCAACCCGGGCGACCGCTTCGGCCTGGTGAGCTTCAACGACCGCGTGGACAAGTACGCCGACAGGCTGCTGCCGTTCAACGAGACGGAGAAGGAGAAGGCGGCCGCCCACGTGTTCCGCATCGAGGCCAACAGCGGCACCGACATCAACGAGGCGCTGCTGGAGGCGCTCTCCCTCTTCGAGCCCGGCGAGCGCCTCAAGATGATCGTCTTCCTCACCGACGGCCTCCCCACCGTGGGCGTCACCCAGGTCCCGGACATCATCAAGAACGTCGGCGCGGCCAACACCTCCAAGGTGCGCCTCTTCAACTTCGGCGTGGGGTACGACGTCAACACGACGCTCCTGGACAAGATCGCCCGCGAGAACCGCGGGGACTCCGAGTACGTGAAGCCCCAGGAGAACCTGGAGGCCAAGGTGAGCGGCTTCTACTCCAAGGTCCAGTCCCCCGTCCTGGCCGACCTCCGGATCGACTGGGGCGGGATCCGCGCGCGCGACGCCCTCCCCCGCCAGGTTCCCGACCTCTTCCGCGGCGGCCAGATCATCCTGACCGGCCGCTACGAGGGCTCGGGGCCGGCGAGGATCTCCATCACCGGCACGGCGCTGGGGCGCGAGCAGCGCTTCGAGTTCGAGGTCCGCTTCGATG
>CAYNDR010000083.1:6508-10861 GCA_964395295.1 uncultured Planctomycetales bacterium | reverse complement strand
AGCTGCTCTGGGCCCAGCGGCAGATCGGGAACCTCCTCGACCAGATCCAGTGCTACGGGAAGTCCCAGGGGCTGGGGGACGAGATCGTGCGCCTCTCCACCAAGTACGGCATCATCACCGAGTACACCTCGTTCCTGATCCGGGAGGACGTCAACCTCCGGGACCACAAGGCGAACGCCGAGAAGGCCGGCCGCGAGGTCGACAAGCTCAAGAAGGACACGGGCGTGGCGGGCGCCAGCCAGGCGGGCGAGCGGGCCCGCCTCGGCAAGGCGGCCCAGGCTCCCTCGGCGGCCCCCGGGGAGAAGAACTTCTACGCCGACCTCGACGGCAAGCAGGTGGAGGTCCGGACGGTCCAGAACGTGGGGCGCCGCACCTTCTACCAGCGCAACAACGTCTGGCAGGAGGCCGACCTCTCCGAGAAGGAGGAGGCCACCACGGTGAAGTACTTCTCGGACGACTTCTTCAAGCTCCTGGAGGACAACCCGGAGCTGAACCAGATCGCCGTCCTGGACGCCGACGTGATCGTCCGCGTCGGCGCGCGGAACTACCGGCTGGCCAAGTAGCCGTCCAACCCGCGGGCCCGTGGAGGCCGTATAATCCTTCATGGGCCCGCGGTATTTTTCGGGGGGCGGATCGCCAATGCAGGCCCGCGGCGGTGTCTCATCCAGGATGACGGCGACGCTTCTCCTGCTCGTCGGGATCGCCTGGGCGCAGGACCCCGTCCGGGCCAGGCCGGAGAAGGAATCCTTCGACGCCCTCCTGGCCGCCGCCACCGGCCCCGCGCAGATCGAGGAGCTACGCCAGCACTGCGCGAAGAACGGCCTCGTCGAGGACAGGAAGAAGGTCGAGAAGATCCTCGCGCAGGTGAGGCCCCCCGCCAAGCCCGGGGCCGACTTCGCCCGGCGCGCCCAGTTCCGCGCCAGCCGCGCCCAGGCCCGCCAAGCGGTGGAAGAATTCATGGAGACCCGCGGCCGCGGCGCCGCGGAGGAGATCCGCAAGGTCGCCGCCTGGATGAAGGGGCAGAACTTCGGGCCGCCGGCCGCGCGGGCCCGGCTCAAGGACCTGGCCCGGAAGCTGGTCACCGAGGCGGCGGACGCGGCCCCGCTCCTCAAGGAGATCGAGGCCCTCCCGCCGGGGGAGGGCACCCCCGCGAACGCCAAGGAGTTCGACTCCCGCCTCAACGGGATCGTCAAGGGACTCACGGACCGGCTCTGCTCGGCCGTGGACAAGTGCCTGGCGGCGAACGAGCCGGGGCTGGCGTTCGACCTCTGCCAGTTCCTCCTCAAGGCCGATCCCGAGAACGCCTGGGCCCACAAGAGCCTGGGCCACGGCAAGACCTGGACCGAGCCCGTCAAGATCCAGGACCGCTGGCTGCGCCCCTACGAGTTCCAGCAGTTCAAGAACGGACTCGTCTGGGACCCCAGGCTCGGCTGGATCGTGGCCAAGGAGAAGGCCCGGTACGAGGCGGGGGAGTACTTCGACATCGAATCCAAGCGCTGGGCGCCGGCGGCCGACCTCAACAAGGAGCACTCCGACCCGGCCAAGCCCTGGCGCATGAAGGGGGAGCACTTCGAACTGGTCTCCACCGCGGACCTCGCGCTGACCGTCCAGGTCCTCGCGCGGCTGGAGGCCTTCTTCCTCCAGGCCTTCGGCGAGTACGACCTCTTCTTCGCCAGGGGCTCCGCCGGGACGGGCGCCCAGCTCATCTTCGGCGTGGCGCCCACGGACAAGCGGCTGACGGTGACCTTCTACCGGGACGCCGCGCAGTTCAAGGCCCACGCCAAGCCCCCCACCGACTGGGCCGCGGGCTTCTACTCGGGCGGCGGGCGGGGCTCCTTCTTCTACGCGTTCGACGGCCGGATGTCCGCGGGGGTGCTCCAGCACGAGCTGACGCACCAGATCCTGGGCGAGTTCTCGCCGGGCCACGCCCCGAGCTGGCTCTCCGAGGGGGCCGCCGTCTACCTCCAGGACGCGGAGTTCCGCGACGGCATCCTCACCCTGGGCGGGCCCTTCCGCAACCACCGGGTGGCCGAGTACCGCGCGAACCTCCGGGCCGGGAAGAAGGAGCACTCCTTCAAGGAGATGATCCGCTTCGGCAACGGCCGCGACTGGGACAGCGGCGACATCTCCTCCAACTACCGCGGGGCCGGCGCGATCGTGGCCTTCCTCCTCCACTTCGACGGCGGCCGCTTCCGCGGCGACTTCCTCGACCTCCTCCGCGACTCCTACCACGGCAACGCCCGCCCCCTGGAGGACTACTTCGGCCTCTCGATCGACAGCCTCGACTTCCTCCAGGACCGCTTCTACCGCGAGTGCGTCCTCCGCTGAGAGGAGACCACGGAGGAGACAGAGAGATGAACCGCGGAGAGCACAGAACGCACAGAGGGAAGCCACCGGGAAGCGGCCCGGCGGCTCCGAACGCAAAGGCCCTTCTCCGTGTCTTCTCTTCTCTGCGTTCTCTGCGGGCTCTGCGGTAAATTCTCTGTCTCCTCCGCTCCATCGGGGGGCTGAACGGATAGATGATATGAATATTCTCCTCTGTGCCCTCGCCCTCCTCCTCGCCCCCCAGGAGGCGCCGCTGGAGAAGACCGCCCGCGCCGTGGCCGGGATGATCGCCGCGGAGCCGAAGGACTTCGAGGACTTCTTCCACGCCTCCTTCCTCCAGCAGGTCCCGGCCGCCCGGCTCGCCGCGATCCTCAAGGACCTCCACCAGAAGAACGGCAAGGCCGAATCGGTCTCCCTCCAGTCCCGCGACTCGGAGACCTCCGGGGTCTTCACCTTCGCGTTCGAGAAGGGGGCCCGCCTGCGCGTGACCCTCGCCGTGACGGCCGACGCGCCCCCGAAGATCATCGGCCTCTGGTTCGCCCCCTCGGGCGGCGGGCACAAGTCGATCGAGGACGTCCTCGCCGACATGGAGAAACTCCCCGGCGCCGTGAGCTTCCGGCTGGCGCGCCTGGGGGAGAAGATCGAAGCCCTCCACGACCTCAACCCCGACGCGCCGCTGGCGATCGGTTCGACCTTCAAGCTCTACATCCTCGCCGCCCTCCTGGAAGACCGCCGGCCCTGGGACGAGGTCGTGAAGCTGAAGGCCGACCTCATGTCCCTCCCCTCGGGCGAGCTCCAGACCTGGCCCGAAGGAGCGCCCCTCACCGTCCACACCCTGGCGGCGCTCATGATCTCCAAGAGCGACAACACCGCCACCGACCACCTCCTCCACCACGCGGGCCGCGGGCGGGTGGAGGACATGATGGGCCGGGCCGGGAACGCCCAGCCCGAGCGCTCCCGCCCCTTCCTCGCGACGATGGAGATGTTCAAGCTGAAGGGCGACCGCGGCCTCATGAAGAAGTACCTGGAGGCCGACGAGAAGGGCCGCCGCGGGATGCTCGGGGGCGCGGTGCGCGAGATGCCGCGATCCAAGGTCGCCGGCTACGCCGCCCCGACCGCGATCGACCGGCTGGAATGGTTCGCCTCCGCCGCCGACCTCTGCCGCCTCATGGACTGGTTCCGGAAGAAGGACGACCCCGCCGCCTTCGGGATCCTCGGGATCAACCGCGGGCTGGACGTCCCCAGGAGCCGGTTCCCGGTCGCCTGCTACAAGGGCGGGTCCGAGCCGGGGGTCCTCAACCTCACGTGGCTCCTCAAGGCCGCGGACGGGACGTGGTACGCGCTCTCGGCCGGATGGAACGATCCCGGGAAGGCGCTCGACGAGCAGAAGTTCTTCGGCCTCGTCCAGTCGGCGATCCACCTGGCCGGGAAGTGACGCCCCCCGTCAGTTCATCATCGACGCGGGACAGCGATGGTACTCGTCGGGCGTCTCCGGACTCCTCTTGATCGACCGGATGAGCGCCCGGCCCACCAGGGGGGAGCCGAAGTACATGTTCACGCTCGCCCCGCAGGCGCAGGCCACCGGATAGCGGTCCCGGAGGGGATCCTCGTCGCGCAGGGTGAGGCGGCACTCCCCGCCGCACGCGGCGCACCGGAAGATCAAAGTCACCCCGCCTTCCACCACCTGGCGGCCCAGGAGATCGAACGGGCTCTTCGGCATGCCACCCTCCCGCAAATGGCAAACCCCCCACCCCATTACTCCTATCGTCCCCTTGCCCGGCCGACTTCAGCGTCAAGAAAGGGCCCGGAATTATTTTTCGCGGGACTTCACATTCGCCTACTCGAGCGGCACCCCGGCCGTGTAGAATTACATGAGCCTGGAAAGAGGGGGGGACAGGCCGTTCCACGGCCGGAAAACCCTCGCGGACCGCCCCCCCCCCCCCCCCCCCCGCCCCCCCCTTTTCCAACCCCCCCCCCCCCCCTCCCTTCGGGGGGCGCCCCCCCCCCCCCCCCCGGCGGCGGGCGGCC
>CAYNDR010000083.1:0-6498 GCA_964395295.1 uncultured Planctomycetales bacterium | reverse complement strand
CTATTGACAACGCCCCGCCCCGGCCTTATCTAGAGGGCATGCACCAGGCCCCCGCGCCGGGGGCGGCGGCGTCCACGCCCGCGCGCCCCCGGCCCGAGATCGTGGCCCCGGCCGGCGACCGCGACGGCGTCCGCGCCGCGGTCGAGAACGGCGCCGACGCCGTCTACTTCGGACTGAGGAAGTTCAACGCCCGCCTCCGCGCCCCCAACTTCGCGGTCGAGGAGCTCCCCGACCTCCTCGCCGAGCTCCGCCTGCGCGGGGTCAAGGGCTACGTCGCCCTCAACACGCTCGTCTTCCCCGGCGAACTCGACGAGGCCCAGGCGCTCCTCGAAAAAGTCATCGCCTGCGGGCCCGGCGCGATCATGCTCCAGGACCTCGGCCTGGCGCGGCTCGCCCGCGAGATCTCCCCCGACGTCCCCCTCCACGCCAGCACCCAGGCCACCACGACCTCGGCCGAGCAGGCGGAGCACCTCCGGGAGCTGGGATTCTCGCGCGCGATCCTCGCGCGGGAGCTCTCGATCCCGGAGATCCGGAAGATCCGCGCCGCCACCGGCCTGGAGCTGGAGGTCTTCGTCCACGGCGCCCTCTGCGTGGCCTACTCCGGCCAGTGCCTCACGAGCGAGGCCCTCGGCGGGCGCTCCGCCAACCGCGGCGTCTGCGCCCAGGCCTGCCGCCTCCCCTACGAGCTGGTCGCGGACGGCCGCCCCCTCCCGCTCGGCGACCGCCGCTACCTGGCCTCGCCGCTCGACCTCTCCGCGCTCGACCTCGTCCCCCAGCTCGCGGGCCTCGCGGACGCCCTCAAGATCGAGGGCCGCCTCAAGTCCCCCGAGTACGTGGCCGCGGCCGTCCGCGCCTACCGCAAGGCGGTGGACCGGGGAGCCTCCGCAACTTTCTCCCGCGACGAGCGCCTGGAGCTCCAGCAGGTCTTCTCGCGCGGCTTCTCGCACGGCTTCCTCGCCGGCGCCGACCACCAGGCCCTCGTCCCGGGCGACTCCCCGAAGAAGCGCGGGGTCTTCCTCGGCCGGGTCGACGGCGTCCGCGGCCCCCGCGTCGCCGTGGCGCTCCAGGGCCCGCTGAAGCCGGGCGACGGCGTGGTCTTCGACTTCGGCCGCCCCGACGAGGACGAGCCGGGCGGCCGCGTGGTGCACCTGTGGGCCCGCGGGCGGCGCGCGGACTCCGCCGACGCGCCCGAGACGGTGGAGTTCGAGCTTCGCGACTGCCCCCCGCCCAGCCCCGGGTGGAAGGTCTGGAAGACCGACGATCCCGCCAGCCGCCGGCGCCTCCGGGCCACCTTCCAGAGGACCGCCCGCCGCGTCCCGGTGGACGCGCTCGTGGAAGAGGCGGACGGCCGCCTCCGCGTGACGCTCACCGACGGCGCGCACAGCGTCTCGGGCGACGCGGGTCCCGTCCAGCCCGCCCTCAAGCGCCCGCTCACGGCCGACTACCTCCGGGAGCACCTGGGGCGGCTCGGCGACACGCCCTTCGAGCTGAGGGGCCTGGAGGCGCGCCTGGGGAACGTGATGGCGCCGGTGAGCCGGATCAACGACCTCCGGCGGCGCCTGGCCGGGGACCTCGCCCTCGCGCGCCGCGCGAATCCGGGATACCGCGTGGCGCCGGGGGCGCTCGAGCGCCTGCGCCGGCCGCCGGGGCGCACGGAGTCCGCCCCGCGGCTCGCGGTCCTCTGCCGCACCCTCGACCAGGTGGACGCCGCGATCGAGGAGGGCGCCCGGTGGATCGAGGGGGACTTCGAGGACGTCCGGCACGGCCGCGGCGCCGTGGCGCGGGCGCGCGCCCGGGGCGCGGGGATCCTCCTGGCCCCGCCGCGCGTCTTCAAGCCCGGGGAGGAAGGCCTGCTCCGCGCCCTCCTCGCGGCCGCGCCGGATGGATTCCTCGTCCGGTCCACCGCGCGCCTGGCCTTCTTCCGCCGCGAGGCGCCGTCGCTCGCGCTCGTGGGCGACTACTCGCTCAACGTCGCCAACGACCTGGCCGCGGAGGCCTGCCTTTCGATGGGGCTCGCGCGGATCGTGCCGAGCTACGACCTCAACTGGGAGCAGCTGGAGGCGTTCCTCGGGCGGATCGACCCCGGGCTCTGCGAGGTCGTGGTCCACCAGCACATGCCCCTGTTCCACATGGAGCACTGCGTCTTCGCCGCGCGCCTCTCGAAGGGCCGGACCGCCGCCGACTGCGGGCGCCCCTGCGGGCGCCACGAGGCGCGCCTGAAGGACCGCGCGGGAATGGAGCACCCGCTGAAGGCCGACGCCGGGTGCCGCAACACGGCCTACAACGCGGTGCCCCAGAGCGCCTCGCCGTACCTCCGGGGCCTGATCGAGCGCGGCGTGCGCTGGTTCCGGGTGGAACTGCTCCTGGAGGGCCCCGAGGAGGCGCGCCGGCTGATCCGCGGCTACCGCGACGTGCTGGAGGGGCGCTCCGACGGCCGCTCCCTCTGGAAGGAGCTGAGGGCTTCGAGCATCATCGGCGTCACGCGCGGCCCGCTGGGCAGGGGCGAATAATAACGGCGCATCCTTGCGCCCCTGCCCACCCTGAGCCAGCCGCGAGGCGAGCCGAAGGATTGGCCCGGAGCGAATAGGCCGCCTACTTCTTCGGCACCAGCAGCCACGCCACGCACTTGTGGGTAAAGGTGATCTTCTGCCCGCGCAGGCGCGCCCCGAGGCCCGCCTTGTCCCCCTCGATCGAGCCCTCCAGGAGCTTCCGCGTCCGGGCCCTGGCCTGGGCGTCCGGGTCCGCGGGGGCCATCCACTCGTCGAGGTCCCGCTTGAAGAGGGTCGTCACCCGGCCGGCCTCCTTGAGCCCGCACTTCTCGAAGAGTTCCCCGTATCCCTTCAGCGACAGGGGCTGGAGGATGGAAGCGTCGCGGGAGCGCTCGATCTCCAGGTAGAGCCCGGCCTTCTCCGGCTCCGGCGGGGCCACGTACTCGTAGACGACGATCCGGCCGTCCGTGGAGAGCACCCGCTTCATCTCCGAGAGCGCCTTCTCCGAGTCGCCGAAGTGGTTGAACGACGCGCGGCAGGCCACGATCTCGAAACTGCCGGGGCTGAACTTGAGCGCCTCGACGTCCCCGACCAGGAACTCGACGTTCGGGACCTTCTTCGCCGAGGCCGCCTTCCGCGCCAGATCGATCATCTCCGGCGTGAGGTCCACCCCGATGCCGGCGCGGACGCGCGGGGCGAAGGCCTGCAGGACGAATCCCCATCCGCAGGCCGCGTCCAGCACCCGGTCCGCGGGCTTCGGCTTCGCCAGCTCGATCATCGGCGTGACCCGTTCCACCCGGCGAAGATAACCCGCGGCCGCCTGGGCGCGCCCCTGACGGGCGAACTGCTTCGGGACCAGATCCTTGTGGGCTGAGGAATCCATGGTGCCTCTTCCCTCCTGGTGTGGACATAACATACCACGGGCCCCCCGTTACGGCCCGAGCTTTTTGACCGCCGCCTGCGGGATGAGGAGCGTCACCCCGCCGCGGCCCGGTTGGCGGCGCCGGAGGATCCGCCGCTCCTCCCGCCGGAGCGCCCGCACGTCAAGCCGCGGGGCCTCGCCCGCCCCGAGGGAGCACCGGGGGCACCCCTCCGGATGGATCATCTCGCCGGTCGCGTCCACCAGCGGGACCCCCTCGAGCCGGCAGATGAGCGGCCGGTGCCCGTAGAGCCGGCACTCGCCCTCCTTCCCCAGGACCGGGCACTCCACGGGCCCCGAAGCGTCGCAGAGGTCGTCGATCTCCTCCGGGGACCAGCCGTCGAGGTCGTCGCCGAGTTCGGGGAAGGACGCGCGCAGTTTCCCGAGGATCGACGCCGCCCGGGCCCGGATGTCCTCCCGCGAAGCCTTGTCCAGTCCCTCCATCCCCTCCCGAAGGAGGTCCCGGTCGAGGAGCGAGACGTCGAAGAGCCCCAGACAGCAGTCGCGGCAGCCGCGCCCGCAGGGGACCTTGTCGGGGAAGGCCGCCCGGCACCGGCGGTGCCAGTCGTCCACCCGTTCCAGGAGGGCCCGGTACTCACGCATGGCCGTCAGGAAACCGGACGGACGCCCCGGTCAATAGAAGTAGGACTCGACCAGGCGGACGTCCACGACGGTGGCGTACTCCTGGAATCCCATCTTCCGTGCCAGGGAGATCGCCGGGCCGTTCGACTTCAGGGTGCGCCACTGGCAGAGGAGGCCCCTCTCCAGCGCGTGGTCCATGCTCGCCGTCACCACGGCCCGGCCGCATCCCTTGCCGCGGTGCGCCGGGTGGGAGACGACCCCGATGTAGGCCAGCACCCCTCCGAGGATCGTGTACGCCGAGGCCGCCATGACGTTCTCCCCCTCGAAGCAGCCGAAAAGCGGGTGGCGGTCGAAGACGATCTTGCTCTGCCTCCAGGCCAGCTCCCCGCAGGCCTCCGCCAGGCGGCGGAGGGCGGGGGTGTGGCGGCCCACGTCGAGGAGCTTCACGGCCGGGTCCGGCGCGGGGCGGAAGTCCGTCTTGTCCGCCACGCCCAGCCAGGCGGGGCCCGTGATGGTGTCCACGTCGTCGCCGAAGACGCCCGCCAGGAAGTCGCGGTCGAGGGCCCCGTCGGGCGGGCGGCGGGCGATCTCGTCCGCGACGCGCCCGGGGAGCATCTCGGGGATGGACACGACGCAGGAGGCCCCCCGCTTGAAGGCCAGGACCCCGGGGTATCCCATGAGCGCGGCATGGGGCAGGACCCGGGTGCCCGGCGCGTCGAAGCCCTCGGGACGGCAGCCGAAATAGGCCGCCCAGTAGGCGTCGATCTTCCGGAGCGACTCGGGGGCGGTCATGGCGCCGAAGGTACGTCTTGAAAGGCCGCGGCGCAAGTCCTATCGCGACGCGCCGGGACATAATCGTTGACCGCAGCGAAACATTTTGATGAGTTTGTCATTCAAAGGAAGAGGCTCATTCAATCACAGGGAGGCACGCATGAAGCTTTTCATGACGCTGGCGTTCGCGGCCCTGCTGGGGGCGGGCCTGACGGGATGCATCGTCCACGCGCACGGGCCGGTGCACCCCCACCACCGCGGGGTGGCCATCGTGGTCCCGCACGGCCACGCACACGACGCCCACTGCGGGCACTACCACTACCGGGGCGCCTGGTACCACTGGCAAGGGCACGTCCACGGCCCGGGCTGCGGCCACTTCTTCAAGGGCGGGATCTGGATCATCGGCGACTAGGCCGGGGAAAAAGCGACGCCCCTCCGTCCCCGCGGGGCGGAGGGGCGTCCCGCCTTCCGATGACTTCCTAGATCGACTTGGGCTTGTTCTTGGTGCGCACCCTGCGGGGCGGCTTCCCGCAGACGTCGCACCTGACCTTCTCGTTCGGGAAGGGCTTCGTGCAGGCGAAGCAACGGAAGCCCTCGCTGGCCATGTCCCAGTAGAAATAGTTCAGCTCCCCGCACTCCGGGCACTTCGCGACCAGCACCTCCTTGTCCTCGTGCTTGTCGCTGTTGGCGCAGATGAACATGATCGCGCCGGTGTCCTCCACCCGGATGCCGTCCCGCTCCGGCGGGATCTGCTTGGAGGGCAGGACCCCCGCCTTGACGACCAGGTTCTTGGGCCTGGGGACGACCGTGGCCTCCTCGCCCCGGGACGTGGCGCAGGCCGCGAGGCCCGCCAGCAGGATCGCTCCGATGATTCTCATAATGGCTTTCCCTCGGCTATCTAATTCTGTAACCGTTCAGCCGTATCAGAGAATCAAGGGGCAGTCCCCCCTGCCCCCCGGGGGGGGCCGGGGGGAAATCCATTCTCGATTCTTGATTCTCGATTCTGGCCACAACCAGGGGCTGAACGCATACCTAATTCTAATTGTACCGCGGTCCGGCCTCGTTGGCGCCGGAAATCGGCGCGCCCTCCCCGCCCGTATCATAGGCATGGGCGACGACCTCTCGCGGCGCGGCTTCCTCGGGCGGGCCGCGGCGGCCCTGGCCGCGGGCGCCCTCCCGCGGCGGCAAGGCCGGACGCACACCGCCTGCGTGATCGGAGACACCCGGCGCGGCGGATACGGCCACGGGCTCGACCTGGCCTTCCAGAAGATCCCCGGCATCACGGTCGCGGCGGTGGCCGACCCCGACGAGAAGGGGCGCGCCGCGGCCCGCGAGCGGACGGGCGCCGCCCGCGCCTACGCGGACTGGCGCGAGATGCTCCGGAAGGAGAAGCCGGGCCTCGTCTCCATCGGTCCCCGCTGGGTGGAGAACCGGGTGGAGATGGTCTCCGCCGCGGCCGAGGCCGGCGCCCACGTCTACATGGAAAAGCCCATGGCCGCCTCGCTCGAGGAGGCCGACGCGATCCTGGCCGCCGCGGAACTCCATAAGATCCAGATCGCCCTGGCCCACCACTCGCGCACGGCCCCCACGGTCCTGCACCTCAAGAAACTCCTCGGCGAAGGCCTCCTCGGAAACCTCCTGGAGATCCGCGCCCGCGGCAAGGAGGACCGCCGCGCCGGGGGCGAGGACCTCATGGTGCTGGGATGGCACTGCCTCTACCTCATGCGGTTCTTCGCC
>CAYNDR010000082.1:18348-19830 GCA_964395295.1 uncultured Planctomycetales bacterium | reverse complement strand
TTTGCTAAGGTGTCGCCACCAACCCATGATCTGGCGCGTGGACGTGGCGGCGAAGCCGGGGCACGCCGACGCCGCCGCCCGCGCCGCCCTGGACGGCCTCCGGGAGGCCGGCCTCCCCGGCGTCGAAGACGTCCAGGCCGCCCAGATCTACCTCATCGAGGGCGATCTCGACCGCGCCGCCGCCGAACGGATCGCGAGGGAACTGCTCCACGACCCCGTCTGCCAGGACTTCGCGGTCGCCCCCGCCTCCGAGCCGCCCCCGCCGCCTCCCGGCGTCCACCCCGTCCTCGTCTTCAAGCGCCCCGGCGTCATGGACCCCGTGGAGCAGAGCGCCCTCAAGGCCGTCACCGACCTGGGGCTCCGGGCGAAGCGCATCCGCACGGGACAGCGCTATCTCGTCCGGGGCCGGGTGGACGAAAAAGGGCTACGCGAGGCCGCCGCGCGGGTGCTGGCCAACGAGGCGATCGAGGAGGTCACCGCGGGCGAGCGCGCCTTCGCGCGCATCGACCTGGGGTCCCCCTGCGCGTTCCGCCGGGTCGAGGTCCCGATCCTCGATGCCCCCGACGCCGAGCTGGAACGCCTCAGCCGCGCCATGGGGCTCGCCCTCACCCTCCGCGAGATGAGGACGGTCCGCGGCTACTTCGCCCGCCTCCGGCGGGAGCCCACGGACGTCGAGCTGGAGACCGTCGCGCAGACCTGGAGCGAGCACTGCAAGCACAAGACCCTCACGGGAGACATCCGCTTCCGCGGCGAGACGATCCGCAACCTCCTCAAGTCCACGATCGCGCGCGCCACGGAGGAGCTGGCGCGGCCCTGGTGCGTCAGCGTCTTCAAGGACAACGCCGGCATCATCGAGTTCGACGGCCGCAACAACGTCTGCTTCAAGGTCGAGACCCACAACCACCCCAGCGCCATCGAGCCCTACGGCGGATCCAACACCGGCCTCGGCGGCGTCATCCGCGACGTCCTGGGGTGCGGCCTCGGGGCCAAGCCCATCGCCTCGAACGACGTCTTCTGCGTGGGCCTCCCCGACGCCAAGGACATCCCCCCGGGCACGATCCACCCGCGCCGCCTCCTCAAGGGGATCGTGTCCGGCGTCCGCGACTACGGGAACCGCATGGGCATCCCCACCGTGAACGGCGCCGTCTTCTTCGACGAGCGCTACACCGGGAACCCCCTCGTCTACTGCGGCACGGCCGGCATCCTGCCCCGGGAGATGTCCTTCAAGGCCGCCCGGAAGGGGGACCTCGCGGTCGTGGTGGGCGGCCGCACCGGGCGCGACGGCATCCACGGGGCGACCTTCTCGTCCCTGGAGCTCCACGAGGAGTCCGAGACCGCCTCCTCGGGCGCGGTCCAGATCGGCAACGCGATCGTCGAGAAGCGGGTCCTCGACACCGTGCTCCAGGCCCGCGACCGCGGCCTCTACACCGCGATCACCGACTGCGGCGCGGGCGGGCTCTCCAGCGCCGTGGGCGAGATGGG
>CAYNDR010000082.1:9462-18338 GCA_964395295.1 uncultured Planctomycetales bacterium | reverse complement strand
CGAGGGCCTTTCGCCCTGGGAGATCTGGGTCAGCGAGGCCCAGGAGCGGATGGTCCTGTCCGTCCCGCCCGAGAAGGAGAAGGAGCTCCTGGAGGTCTTCCGCTCGGAGGACGTGGAGGCGACCGTCATCGGCCGGTTCACCGGGGACGGGAAGCTCCGGCTCCGCTACGAGGGGCGGGTCGTGGCGGAGATCGACACGGACTTCCTCCACGACGGCCTCCCCAAGTTCGACCGCGAGGCTTCCTACACGCCGCCGGTCCTCAAGGAGCCGGACCTCCCCGAGAAGAAGGACTACGGCGAGGACCTCAGGAAGATCCTCTCCAGCGGGAACGTCTGCTCGAAGGAGTGGATCATCCGCCAGTACGACCACGAGGTGCAGGGGGGCAGTGTGGTCAAGCCGCTCACCGGCGCCGCCAACGACGGCCCGAGCGACGCGGCGGTCCTGAGGCCCGTCCTCGACCACTGCAAGGGCATCGCGCTCGGGAACGGCATGAATCCCCGCTACTCCGACCTCTCCCCCTACGACATGGCCGCCAACGCCATCGACGAGGCGATCCGCAACGTGGTGGCCGTGGGGGGCGATCCGGACCGCACCGCGATCCTCGACAACTTCGCGTGGGGGCGGCCGGACGACCCGGAGAACCTGGGGGCCCTCGTCCTGGCCGCGCGCGCCTGCTGCGACGTGGCCACGGCCTACGGGACGCCCTTCATCTCCGGCAAGGACAGCCTCAACAACGAGTACCGGGTGGGCGACAAGCGCATCATCATCCCCCACTCGCTCCTCATCTCCGCGATCTCCATCGTGGAGGACGTCCGGAAGTGCGTCACGATGGATTTCAAGGAGCCCGGCAATCTCGTCTACATCGTGGGGCTCACCCGGAACGAACTCGGAGGCTCGCACTACTACCTGGTGAACGGCCACCTCGGGGCGAACGTCCCGAAGGTGGACACGGCGCTCGGGAAGAAGGTGTTCGCCGCGGTGGCGCGGGCGATCCGCGAGGGCCTGGTGAGGGCGTGTCACGACTTGTCGGAGGGGGGGCTGGCTGTGGCGCTGGCGGAGATGGCGTTCGCCGGCGGATTGGGGGGCGCCTTCACCCTGCAAGAAGTGCCGTGCGACGGGGACTTGCGGGATGACCGGATCCTCTTCTCGGAAAGCCCCTCGCGGTTCCTCGTCGAAGTGGCTCCGAAACACATGGATCGTTTCAGGGAAGTCATGGCCGACGCGCCCTTGGGCCTGCTCGGGAACGTCTCGAAGCAGGCGGCGATCTTCATCGGCGGCCGAGGGAAGGGGTCGGTCGGGGGGCCCCTGGCCGAGTTGAAGGAAGCCTGGCAGGGGCCGCTCCGATGGTAAACGCCCCGAGGCATGGCACGACAAAATAGACGGTGCGTTTTGTCGTGCGGCGGGGATCGGTGAGATGGTGAAGGTTCCGAAGGCGGTCATCCTCAGGGCGGCAGGGATCAACTGCGAGCTGGAGACGCAGGTGGCCTGCCGCAAGGCCGGCTTCGAGGCCGACATCCTGCACGTCAACCGCTTCATCGAGCTTCCGAAACGGGTCCATGAATATCATCTGTTTATTCTGCCCGGGGGATTCTCCTACGGGGACGACCTCGGGGCGGGGAGGGTGCTCGGGAATGAGCTGAAGCAGAAGCTGATGCCGGAACTCCGGAAGTTCGTCCGGGACGGGAAGCTGGTCCTCGGGATCTGCAACGGGTTCCAGATCATGGTCAAGGCGGGCCTCCTCCCCGATCCCTTCGACGACGACTCTTCACAGCTCACGCTGGCGAACAACGACTCCGGAAGGTACGAAGACCGCTGGATTCGCCTCAAGATTTCGTCCACAAAGTCCGAATTCATTAAAGTAGAAGAGGTCATCGAGCTTCCCGTCGCCCATGGCGAGGGGAAGTTCCTCCCGCGCGACGAACAGGTCCTGCGCCGATGGGAGCAGGGGGGACAGCTGGTCCTCCGGTACGTGGGCCCCGACGGCCGCCCGGCCGGATACCCCTGGAACCCCAACGGCGCGACGGCCCATGTCGCCGGGATGTGCGACCCCACGGGAAGGGTCCTGGGCCTCATGCCGCATCCGGAACGGTTCCAGGACGCGGTGAACCATCCGCAGTGGACGAGGAGGGGAAGCGACATCCAGCCCGACGGCCTCAAATTCTTCCGGAACGCCGCGGAGTATGTGAAGAGGAAGCTGTTATGAATCCCCCGAGGGGACTTTCCGCCGAGCACGTCCTCGCGATCGCCACGGCCCTGGCGGCCACGCTCTGCCTGACGCTCGCCGCGTGCGCCGCCGCCGCGGACCGGCCGCCCGCCGTCCCGGCGGCCCCGGAGGGGGCCAAGGCCCCGCCGGAGGCGAAGCCGCCCCAGGCGGAGGCCAAGCCCGAGACGGGCGCGCTGGAGATCTGCTCGCCCCGCCGGACCGTCGAGATCCCCGTCGATCCCCGCAAGACCGCCCGCAACCGCAGTGTCGAGCTCTGGACGACCTCGGACGGGGGGCAGAACTGGACGAACCAGGGCGCCTCGGACGCCTCCCGCGGGAGCGTGGCCTTCCTCGCCCCGCGCGACGGCCGCTGCGGCTTCATCCTCGTCCCCCTGGCGCAGGACGGGACGCGGGAGTCCACGCCCAAGCCGGGCGACGCGCCCGAGCGGGGGATCGTGGTGGACACCGTCCCTCCCGTGGCGGAGCTCCTCTCCCCGAACGGCGGGGAGATCTTCGGCGCCCACAAGACCACCGTCGTCCGGTGGGCCGCCCGGGACGCCCACATGGCCCCCGCGGGCATCACGATCGAGGCCTCCACGGACGGCGAGGCGTGGGTCGCCGTGGCGCGCGACCTCCCCAACACCGGGACCTACCACTGGGACATCGGCCCGCTCTCGGGCGCGCAGTTCCGCCTCCGCGTGTCGGCGCGCGACCTGGCCGGGAACGTCGGGACCGACGCCTCGGACAGCCCCTTCGTGGTGGACGGCCTCGCCCCGGACCTGCGGATCGCCGGCCCCTTGAGCTCGAGGGACCTCCCCGCGCGCCTGGAATGGACCGGCGGCGACATGGGCGGGTCCGGGCTCAAGCGCGCGAGCCTCTACGTCACGCGCGACAACGGCCAGACCTGGCAGTTCCATGGGGACGACGAGGACCTCCAGTCCCCCTTCCTCTTCAAGGAACTGGACGGCATCTACGGCCTCCGCCTCGTGGGCGAGGACCGCGTGGGGAACGTGAATCCGGCGCCGGTCGCCGGCTCGAAGCCGCAGTTCGTCACGATCGTGGACCGCACGAAGCCCGAGGTCAAGCTGGCCTCGCCGCGGGCGGGCGGGTACCTGGGGGGCGTGGCGGTGGACGTCCAGTGGTCGGCGCGGGACAACGTCGAGATGCCCCCGGCCGCGATCTCGCTGGCCTTCTCCGACGACGGCGGCCGGACCTGGAAGGACGTGGCCCGCGGGCTGAAGAACGACGGGCTCTACTCCTGGACGCCGCCCCGCGCGCCCGGGACCGACTGCCGCTTCCGGGTGACGGCCGTGGATTTCGCCGGGAACGAGGCGGAGGCCGTGAGCGAGAGGTTCGGGATCGACGCCGCCATCCCCGAGGCCGCGGCCGTGGGCCCGGACCGGTCCAACTCCAACACCGTCAAGGTCGGCTACGAGATCCGCCGCCGCGGGACGGCGCCGATCCAGGAGGTCCGGCTCTACTACCGCCCGGAAGGGGCGCGGGAGTGGCTGGATTACGGGGAGGATCCGGACTGCGAGTCCCCCTTCCTCTTCGCCAAGGCCGAGGGCCGATACGGGATCGTCGTGGCCTGCGCCACGGAGTCCGGCCGGAAGGGCGGCCTCGCCCAGAAGGCGCCGGGGGCCGAGACCGTTCCCCAGCTCGTGCTCACGATCGACGCCACCCCGCCGGTCCTCACGCTCGAGACGATGAACGGCGGGGGCTTCTTCATGGCCGGCTCGGTCACGGCCGTCGTCTGGAAGATGGCCGAGTCGAATCCCGAGACGGCCGGCATGAGCCTCTACCACACGCCGGACGGCGGATTCAACTGGAACGTGGTGGACTCCAACCTCGATCCGACGAAGGGCACCTATTCCTGGGTGGTCCCCAAATCGGCCGGGTCCCGCCACCGCCTGCGCCTCGTCGCCGCGGACAAGTTCGGCAACAAGGGGCAGGTGGAGTCGGAGCGCCCCTTCACGATCGACGACGACCTGCCCGCCGTCGCGGTCACGGAGAGGCCGGCCGAGGTCCTCCGGACCGCCCGCGTCTCGGCGGGCTACCGGGCGAGCGACCTCGTCTCGGGCATCGACCGGGTCCAGCTCCACGGGAAGCCCCTCGGAGCGGAGATCCCGTACCGGCTTCTGCAGGAGACGCGGAACGCGCAGGGGACCATCGAGTGCGACGTCCCCGGGGAAGGGGCCTGGGGCTTCCTCCTGGTGGCCGTGGACGGCGCGGGCCACCTCTCCGCCGACCCCGCCCGCAACCCGAAGCCCGAGTTCACCTGCAGTCTGGATGCTACGCGGCCCACGATCTCGCTCCGGAAGGCCACGCTCCCCCGGGGCACGGTGACCTGGCTGAACCCGGCGTGGGAGATCGAGTGGAAGGCAGAGGACAAGGTCGCCCCCGCGGAGAAGCTCGCGGTCCGGATCGAGTATTCGGGGGACGGCGGGAAGACCTGGTTCGTGGCCGTGCCGCGCCACCCCAACACGGGGAGGGCCGACATGAGGTCCTATCTCCTCCCCGGGAAGAAGTACCGCGTGCGCGCGGTGGCGATCGATCCGGCGGGGAACGAAGGCGAGGACACGACGGACGACTTCGATCCGGGCGACGTGCCGCCCCCGTCGCTTTCCCTGCGCGGGATCGAGGAGGGGAAATCGTACCCCGCCGGCGGCCAGGTCACGATCGCGTGGGCCTCCTCGGACCGCTCGATCCGCGGGGTCATGCTGGAAGTCTCCAAGGACGGCGGCCGGACGTGGACGGCGCTCTCCGAGATGCGCGTGGCCTCGATGAAGTTCCCGGTCCCGGAGAAGGAGGGGCGCTGCTTCCTGCGCGCCACGGCCTCCGACTCGCTCAACCGGCCGGTGAGCTCCAACTACGTGTCCTTCGACGTCGTCTCGGCCGTGGAGCAGGTGCGGATCACCGCGAGCTCCCCGGTGGAGGCCTCCCGCCTCGTGCGGGTGCTCGTGGAGCCCAAGGCGGTCGCGGGCTCGGCGAGGTCCTTGCGCCTGGAGATGTTCGACGGGAAGGACTGGGGCAAGGTCACGGACGCCCGGGGGGCCGACTTCAGCTTCCCCGCGCCGGGGACGCCCGGGGAGTACGCGATCCGCCTGGCGGTCACCGCCGCGGACGGCCGCGAGCTCACGTCGAACGAGGCGCGCGTCAAGGTCACGGCGGGGAAGGGGGGAGAGGCGGCCCCCGCCTCCGGCGTGCGGCTCCTGAACTTCCAGAAGGGCGGCGTCTTCGCCGGGGGGCGGACCCAGCTCATCATGGTCCGGTCCGAGCTGAAGCCGGCGGACCTGCGCGTGGAGCTCTCGGACGCCGGGGGCCGGGAGGGCTCGTGGAAGGAGGTGCCCCGCGAGCAGATCCGCCACGAGAAGGACTTCATCCAGTGGCGCATGCCGGCGGTGACGGGGACGGCGTACCGCCTGCGCGTGGGATACCGGGACGCGGCGGGGCGCTGGGTGGGCGACCAGTCCGCGGCGGACTTCGCCATCGACTCGAAGGCGCCGTCGGCGGCGGTCACGGGCCCGCGCGGCGAGGCCGCGGCGCCGGTGAAGCTGGAGACGCGCCTGGGGCCCTCGATCTCCCCGGTCAAGGAGCTGAACCTCTACGTGTCGCAGGACGGGGGCCGGACGTGGCTGATGCACGAGGCCTACGGCGCGTCCGCGGGGGCGCTCTTCCGCCCCTCGGCGGCGGGCGACTACGGGCTCTACCTGGTGGCGCGGAGCGAGGCGGGTCTGGCGGGCGAGCCGCCCTCGGCGGGGACGGCCCCGCAGGCCTCGGTCCGGGTCGTGGGCAAGGTCGAGCCGCCGCCGGCCGATGGCCCGCTCCGCCTGGAGCGGGCGCTCCCCTCGGTGATCCGCGGCGGGACGAAGGTGGAGCTGGCCTGGAAATCCCGCGAGGCGGGGACCGTGACCGTGTCCCTGCTGGCGGGCAAGGAGAAGGAACTGATCGCGAAGGACCAGCCCGCCGGCGGGAGCTTCGTGTGGGAAGTCCGCGAGCGGGACCTCACGGGGTGCCGGATCCTGCTGGAGCAGGGCGACAGGAGCGGGAAGTCCTCCCCGTTCGACATCGACAGCAGTGCGCCGCGGATCCGGGACGTGGACGTGGAGGTCCCGGGGAAGTAGGGGGGGATCGGGCCAAAGGCCGCTGAGGAAACGGAGATCGAGGTATCCTATAGGGCCCGGCGCCGGCGGTGTCGCTTGTCCATCAACGCCTCCTCGATCATCATCGAGGCCACCTGGGCGGGGCTGACCCGGCGCCCGGTGATCCGGGCCTGATCCTCGGCCACCCGCCGCAGGACCTTCCAGGTGCCCGACCGAAACTTGACGATCCGCGGGACCGTGGCCCCGGGATCGGAAGGCCTGCCGGTCCCCCCGGGTCCCGTCGAGCGGAGTTTCCGCACACGCTCCGTGAGCGCCGCCATCCCGAGGGGCGTATGGTCCACCCGTCCCAGGGGAACCACCCGGCCGGCCCCCAGGAGACGAGCCACCCGGCGAACCTGATCCTTGCGATCCATCTCTACTCCTCCTCGTACTTCGAGATCCCGATGTAATGGCCGTCCAGGACCAGCCCCACCTCCCCCTGGTTTGCCTCCCGCCCCAGGCGGTGAAGGTATCCTATTTCAATATAGAAATCAAGGCTCGATGGAATTGACCGCATCCCCCGGCACTCCCCGCGCCCTCGGGCGGCACCTCCGGTGCGCCGCCTTCAAGGCAGCCTGCCGTAAACCGCGTCGTAAGGCCATGTCCGATCATCCCCTTGTTGTTGCATTAGGGGATCCTCCCGACGTCCGTCCTTTTTGGCCTCCATCCCACGGGCTGCTCTTTGCCCCCCGTTGCAATGTGCTCCGTGTGCCCACCCGATGATGCTGCGTCCGCCCGCCGCCATTCACCCCCGGTCACCATCGCCCTGAACTCGATGAGCGTCCACAAAGGATTGTGGGCTGCGGCGAGACTGCTACATCAGGTCATATCCGCGAATGCCCATCATCGCAGCAGCATAGCCCAGGAACAACGCCGCCAAAATCCCTACAACAAATCCCATCGCGGTCAAGAATGATGATCCCACCAGTGCACACAAGACCCTGCCAGGAAACCGCCACTGCACAAGACTGTAAATTGCAGGGGCGGCAAGAGCGAGGCAGGGTATGCCAAGAAACCAAATCCATTTTGTCCCGTCGTATTCAACGCCAAGCCAGAGTTTCGGAAAATGCAGGACGGCAGGAATGCCAAGCACCGGGAACAGGAATCCGCCGACAAGCATCAACCATGCGTGCTTTCTGTCGGCCATGTCGCATCATCCTCCCGGGGATCGCCGTTTTCCCCTACGGGAGGATCCGTTCGGGCCCCTGCCGGATCGCTCGCGTTCCTGCCTTCCCGCAAGGCCGCTCCCGCAGCTTCGAGCCTTCAGGTTTCAGCTTGGCCTGGGGAATCCAGGCTGAAGGCTGAGGGCCGTCCAAGCCCCGCATGCCAGATCCGCGATTCGTCGATACTCCTGAACGCTCACCCGCCTTCGCCCGGAAGCCCCACGGCTTGCCGTGGGGAGGAAGGGCGTCTTCAAGAAGGACAGCCGGACAAGGCTGTGGCTTCGGCGGGGTGACGGTTTCCCCGCCGCGGGAAGCCCCGCCGCTCGCGGCGGGGAGGTTGTCACTCTTCCTCTTTCTTCGCGTCCTTCACGTCGAAGGCGAGCACGAACTCCTGGAACTCCTGGTCCATCTTCTTGAGGTCCACGCCCCCGAAGACGCGGTTCGTGGCCTTCTCCCAGTCCCCCGAGGTCTTCAGCTCGTTGAACATCCGCTGGGGGATCAGGTGGTACCCCTTCTTCCGGCCGGCCTCGCTCATGAAGAAGTAGATCATCGCCCACCCCTCCGCGTAGCAGAGCCGGGCGTTCGAGTAGTACTGCGCCTGCTCGTAGCGGAGGATCTTCTCGAGGGGGACGTGCTCCTTCTTCCCGACGGCCGCGTAGATGCGCTTGATGCGCCAGTCGTTGGGGCCGATGACGAACTTGCGCGGATTCGCGGTCCAGCGGCCGCCGAAGAAGTAGTCCCCCATCCCCTCGTTGAGCCACGAGGGGATGTACACCATGCGGTCGCGGCCCATCAGGTAGTACATGTACTGGTGGAAGCCCTCGTGGTAGAGGATCTGGAAGGTGACCTCCTCGGGGTTGCGGTCCTGCGCGACGGTCATCTCCTCGTCGTGGATCTTGACGGTCTCCCTCTCGGCCCAGCGGTAGCAGACGACCTCCTCCTGCCCGGGGCTCCAGTAGGCCGCGGCGCCGGGGACCTGGCCGTAGTACTGGAAGTCCTCCTCCGTGTCGAAGACCTTGACCCGGCAGCGGGACGTGGACTTGCCCGTGGGGATGGCCAGGCGGTAGAGGGCCAGGATGTTCTCCAGCTCCTCGCCCACGCGCTTGGCGAACTCCGGCCGCGTGGCGAACTCGATGACGTAGCTCCCCCGCGGGGACATCATCACGCTCCAGTCGCTGCAGCGGGCGCCGTTGTCGTACTGGGTCTCCCGGCCCGACTTGGTCACCTGGTCGTAGACCCAGAAGGACCGGGCGGACTGGTCGAGGACCTTGAGGGCGTGCTGGAAGTCCTTGTCCTGGACGGGCTTGACGGACGAGCTGCGGATCGTCGTGCCCTCGGAGGTCGAGATGATGATGGTGAAGTCCCCG
>CAYNDR010000082.1:0-9452 GCA_964395295.1 uncultured Planctomycetales bacterium | reverse complement strand
GCGTACGCAGCCCGGAGCACGTCGCTCTCAAAGCCGAAGTACCCCACCAGCGCCAGCCCGCGCTTCTCCGCGAAGAAGGGGTAGATCACGATCCGGTCCCCCTCCGGCGAGACGTACTCCTTCCGCGTGACGGGGTGGCGGCCCTTGACCTCGGCCGAGGCGCCCTCCTTCAGGCCCCGGAACCTCTGCTGGTGGTAGTCGAGCACGCGGGCCTCCACGGCGGCGGCGCTCGCGGCGTTGGGGACCTTGTAGACCTTGAGTCGGAGCTTCTCGAGGTGCCGGGAGGTGTACTGGGTCACCCGGATCGGCTGGCGCCCCAGGTTGACCTCGCTGGTGTCGTCGTCGCCGAAGAGCCTCTGCCAGGGCGGGATGCCCCTCCAGCCCTCGGGGGGGGAGAACTCGAAGCCGAACCAGGAATCGATGTGGGGCTTCTTGTACGGCGCCTGCTTGTCGAGCGAGGCGACGGTGATCGCGGTCCCGATCTCGTGGATCTTGTCGGCGATCTCGGTCATGCGGTCGAAGTAGAAGGCCGTGGAGCGGAACCGCTCGCGGATCTCCCGGTAGATCGAGAGCGCCTCGGCCAGCTTCCCCTGGGACTCGAAGTGCCGGGCCATGTCGTAGATCTCCTGCGCCTTCTTCTCGCGCGCCTCGCGGCCGGGTTCGGACGGGGGCCTCGGGCCCGCCGGTGGCCGGGGCCCCGCGGGGGGAGAGGGGGCCCTGGGCGTCCCCGGCGGCGCCGCCGCGGCCAGCGGGGACGCGGGGGACATCTCCAGGACCTCGTCCGGGCCCAGGGCGCGGTTGAGGATCTGCACGTCGTCGAGGCGCCCCTTGAAATGCTCCGATCCCGCCTGCCCGGCCCAGCGGCCCAGGTCGAGCCGGTTGGGCGCCGCGGCCGTCGGGGATTCGGTCGAGGAGTCCGCCTGCCGGCCGTCGAGGTAGAGCCGGTGCGTGCGGCCGTCGAAGACATAGGCCACGTGGTGCCAGGGGGCCGCGGGCGTGAGCCGGGCCGCGGGGATGATCTCCTTGGGCTGGCTCGGGCTCGACCAGGAGAGCGTGGCCACGGCGTGGCGGGTGCTGTCGAAATACTCCATGCGGAGGTCGGCCTTGACCCCGGCCTTGAGCGGGATCGATCCGCTCCATTCCGTGGCCGTCTGGGGGATCCACCGGTCGACGATGAGCCTGTTGTCCACCCAGAGGCGCACGCCGTCGTCCGTCATCACGTGGAAGGCGTAAGTCTCGGAATGGCGGGGCTCCACCTGGCCCGTCCACCGCACCGAGAAGCTCTCCCGGTCGATCGAAGGCATCGGCGGCCCCTCGCCCCAGTCGAAGTTGACGGTCGGGTCGATCCGCTGGCAGGCGGGGCCCGTGAGGTCGGGGTTGTCGAAGTAGACCGCCAGGAGGCCGTTCCCGGCCGCGGGGTCCTGGGGCGGGGCGGCGGAGACGAGGATCTTGCCGCCGTGCTTCCAGGCGGCGAGCTTCCCCTCGCGGTAGCCGACCTGGATCCCGGAGGCCGCGGCGTCGTTGGTGAGGGACACGGCGGGCTGGGTCGAGGCCGGGATCGAGGGTACGGAGTGCCAGAACGAGATCGTCTGGGGCTCGTTGGCGCGGGGCATCCCGCGGACGCCGCAGGAGACGTGGTCGTCGATCCCGTCGAAGAGGAGGGCGCGGCCGGTCTTCCCGGCGACCCGGGCCACCCCGCCCATGAGCTTGCCGTCGTTCTCGGAGCCGGAGATGTCGACCGCCCCGTCGCCGGACTCGTTGAACTTCCAGAGCCCCGCGACGTCGGGTTTCTTGCCGGGGACCTCCGGGGGGGGCGCGGGGTCGGGGGGCTTCGGAACATCGGGGGCCGGCGCGGCCACGGGGTCCTTCGGAGGCTCGGGCGCCGGGGCGGGCGGCGCGGGCTCCGTCCTGGGGGGCTCCTCCGGCGGCTTCGGCGCGGGGGCCTGCGCCATGGCCTTCAGGGCCTCCAGCTTGGTGGACCACTCCCCCCGGTAGTCCGTGAGCTGGCGGTCGGAGATGTCGAAGTCGGCCTTGAGGTGGGCGCGGGCGACCCACGCGGTCCGGCCGCTCCTGGTCCGGACGAGGCAGAAGAAGTTCCGATCCGTCAGGAGCTGGCCGTGGAGCGTGACCTCGGTATCCCGGGGCAGGGGATTGGCCGGCTGGACGGCCTTGCCGGCGTGGAGCTGGAGCAGTTCGCTTTCGCTGTAGACGGGGACCGGGCCGGCGCCCTCGATCCAGAGGACCACCCGGTCGGGCTTCGCCTTGGAGGACGCCTCGTCGGGCGAAGCGCGCGGAGCCCGCCGGCCCGTGGAGGCGGCGATGATGAGGACGACGAGGACGACGGCCGCGATCCCGCAGATCGAGAGGGCCAGGACGAGCTTGCGGTTCCCGCCGGGAGGGGCCTCGGCGCGGCCGCGCCGCGTCGTGGCCGGCGTTCGCTGTTCGCCCGCCTTCCGGCTTGCCGTGGGGGGGCGTTCCGCGGACCTCGACGCCGGGGCGAGGTATCCCTTGGCAAGGAGGATTTCGCTCACCGGGAGGTCGAGCCCCAGGGCGAGGATCTCCTCCCTGAGTTTGCGGCACTCCATGACCTGGGCGGCCTCGCGCGGCCCCTTCCGGACGTGGCCGTCCTGGATCGCGCCGTCCTTCTCCGGGGAGACGGGGCGGATCGCGGGGCGGGGGATGGCGAGGTTCCGCTTCCTCCGGGCGCCCTCGATGGCGGCGTCCATCTCCTCCGGGCCGATGAGCCCGGAGAGGAGGGCGACTTCCTCGATGCTTTTGGAAATTCCCCGGCTCAGCAGGGCCTGCCGGAGCTCCCGGAGGGCGTCCACCTCTTCCGGGGCGAGCAGGGACTCCTCGACGACGTACTTTTCAAACGGAGTTGCCGCTTTCTTCGGAACCATCGGACGTCCCTCCCTACGGCCCATCCGCCATGCGTTCTAGAATTATACATCATGGCGCGGGGGAGGGGCGGCGGAAACGGGCGCCGCTTCATGGCCGGGAGGTATAATCCCTGCCTGCGATGAAGCCCGTCATCCTCCTGGGGCAGACCGCCTCGGGGAAGCACGAGATCGCCGAGGCCCTGGCCGACCGGCTGGGGATGGACCTCGTCTCCATCGACTCGATGAAGGTCTACCGCGGGATGGACATCGGCACGGCCAAGCCGAAACGGCCCTACCGGCTGGTCGACATCTGCGATCCCGCCGAGAGCTACAACGCGGGCCGCTTCGTCCGCGACGCCCGGAGGGCCCTGGAGGAGTGCCGCCGGCCGCTCTTCGTGGGCGGGACGGCCCTCTACTACAAGACCTTCGCCTACGGGCTCTTCGAGGGGCCCGAGGCCGATCCGGCCCTGCGGGAGGAGCTCTCGGCCCTGGGGGCCCCGCGGCTCCACGAGGAGCTGAGGCGCGCGGACCCGGTGTCGGCCGCGCGGATCCACCCGAACGACCTCAAGCGCCTGGTGCGCGCGGTCGAGGTCTACCGGAAGACGGGCGTTCCGATCAGCGCGCGGCAGACCCAGTTCGGCCGCCGGACGCTCGAGGCGGACGTCTTCGGCGTGCGCCGGGAGGACCTCGAGGACCGGATCGCCTCCCGGACGAAGCGGATGCTGGCGGCGGGGCTGGTGGAGGAGGTGAGGCGGCTCCTGGGGAATCCGTGGGGGAAGGAAGGGCGCCGCGCCGTGGGATACCGCGAGGCGATCGACTTCCTCGAAGGCCGGCAGGACATCGCGGAAACGGAACGGCTGATCAACCGGGATACGCGCAACCTGGCCCGCCACCAGGCGATGTGGTTCAAGCGGTTCCCGGAGATCCGATGGGTGAAGGGCGCCGGGGAGATCGCGGCGCTTCTATAGCAGTTCGAGGGGGGCATCGTCGCCCGGGGGGGGCGGCGGCTTGGCCTCCTGCGCCTGCGCCTCCGCTTCGACCGAGGCGGCGCGGATCTTCAGGAGCCCCAGCGCCAGCCGGTCGTCCGGCTCGCCCGCGCCGGCCGCCTCGGCCAGGGGGATCAGCCGGTCGGTGGCGAGGGCGGGCCAGTTCCCCGCCTCGACCTCGCCGCGGAAGGCCAGGTAGATCCGGGCGGGCGTCACCTTGAGGATCTGCACGGCCGCGGAGGGGCCGGTCTCGCGGGGATACTCGGGCACGAGCGGGCGGCGGGCGTTGAGCCGCTCGGCCAGCCGGCCGCGGAAGGCGTCCAGGAGGGCCGTCCGCTGGGCGGGGTCCTTGAGGACCTGGGCGACGCGGCGGGGGTCCAGCCCCTTGAAGAGGAGCTGCTGCGACGCGGTGGGGTCCACGGAGACCGCGTCGTCCATTCGCCGCTCGGAACCCCGGGGGCGCACGCCCCTCAGGAGGTCCAGGACGGACTGGATCTCCGTCCCGACGCGGGAGGCGAGGCGGTAGCGGTCCTCGGGGCGTTTCGCCAGGCACCTCATGCAGATCTCTTCGAGGCGCGCCATGTGCGGCACGAGCGCGTGGTTGCGGAGCTGTTCGGCGAATTCGGGATTGCCCCTCAGGAGGGTGGAGGGCCGCTCGGGGGGCTTGCGGGCGATCAGGGCCTGGAGGTCGGCGATCGCGCCCTTGATCGGGGGCTGGCCGGTGAGGAGCACGTAGATCAGGCCCCCGAGCCCGTAGACGTCGGTCCACACGCCCAGGCTGGAGGCCTGGCCGGTGAGCTGTTCGGGCGCCATGTACTCGGGCGTCCCGCGGATGGCGATCTCCTCCTCCCGGGAGACGCCCACCGCCCGCGCCAGCCCGAAGTCCAGGACGTAGGCGGTGCCGTCGCCGCCGACGATGATGTTGCTGGGCTTGATGTCGCAGTGTATGATCGGGGGGGAGAACGCGTGCGCGTAGTCGATCGCCCCGACGATGTCGCGGAGCAGGCTCAGGTAGTAGGGGGGGTCGGCGTACAGGGGCGAAGGCCAGCCCCGCTCGCGCGACGCGGCCACGTGGTCGAGGAGGCTCTTGCCGTCGATGTACTGCATGGCGATGTAGAACTTCGTCCCGATGCGGCCCACGTCGTGGACGGAGACGATATGGGCGTGGCGAAGCCGCGCGGCGAGGCGCGCCTCCTGGAGCAGTTCCCGGATGTGCTCCGTGACCTCGGCCCGGCCCTCGTCGGAGTCCCTTTTCCCGCGGCCCTCGCGGCTCAGGAACTTGAGGGCCACGTGCTGGCCCAGCATCGTGTCCCAGGCCTTGCGCACGTAGCCGGTCCCTCCCCGGCCGAGCAGGTTGAGGAGGATGTATTTCCCGAAGACGCAGGAAGGATCCTGGCTCGCCTCCTGGACCTCGGCGGGGATCTGGTCCCCGGTGATCTTGAAGATCCGGTCCAGGTCGGATTTCTCGGCGGGATCCCTGGATTCCTCGGACGTCATGGGGCCGTCCTTGTCTCCGCGGGCCTTTCCTCGGGCTCGCGGCGCAGTTCGATGAGGGTGAAGTCGCCGGCGGCGCCGTCGCCCCGGTGCTGGAGGACGGCCTCCACGACCTCGACGAGGGCGAGGCCCGCGAGGCCGTCCGGCGCCGCCCGCATGGCCCGGGCGATCCCGCGGTCGCCGATCTCCTCCTCCTTGGCGTTGGCGGCGTGCGTGACGCCCAGGGTGTGGAAGAGGACGTGGTCCCCGGGGGCCAGCGTGACGGCGACGGCCTTGAGGGTATTCTCGAACTCCGCCCCCTTCACGAGGCCGAGGGGGACGCCGGCGGTCTGGAGCACGCGGAGGGCGGGGGCCTCGAGGCCCCATCGCATGGGGTGGGGGTGTCCGCCGCCGGCCACGGCCAACTGTCCCGTCCCGGGATCGAGCACGGCGTAGATCGCCCTCGCGAAGGTCCCGCGCGGGACCTTACCCGCCAGCAGGTCGTTGGCCCGCGCCAGCGCCTGGGGGGCGGACCCGGCATGGAGGAAGACGCGCTGGAAGTCCGTCCGGGCCGCGAGCAGGACCCTGAGGCAGGCCGCGGGGCTTCCCGTCACGTCCAGGAGGAGCAGGCCGTAGCGCCTCCCGGGGAGCGCCAGGACGTCGTGGTAGTTGCCCCCGTGCTCCGTGCCCGGCGCGTGGCGGGCGGCGAGGGAGTAGCCCGGGATCGAAGGGAGTTCCTTGGGGACGAGCTCGCGCTGGATCCGGCGCGCGCTCTCGATCTCCTCCTTCTGGGGCGGCGGGGGGGGCGGTCCCTCCCCCAAGGCGGGCACCGTCTCGCGGAGGATTTCCGCGAGCCTCTGCGGTTCCAGGGGATTGTAATGGACGGCGGCCTGGGAGCACATCTCCATCTCCGAGGGCTGGCGCACGCGCAGGACATCCTCGATCAGGATGAGGGGCGGGGCGGAGGGGATGTCCCGGAGCTCCTTCAGGAATTCGAGCTGGCCCAGCGCGTAAGGGCCGATGTCGGCCACCAGGGCGTCGAAGGCGCGGGCCCGGACGAGCGCCCCCAGGTTCGGGTCGGGGTGCCGGCAGGCGGTCACCGCGAACCCCGCTTCCTCCAGGGCCCGCGCGTGGGCGGCCAGGGCGGCCCGGTCCCTCACGAGCAGGAACACGGACCGGCGCCCGTGCCGGATCTCGTCGGAGAGGGGCAGGAGCTGGCGCAGGTCGGACGCGCCCCGTTCCGCCGCGGGGGGGGCGCGGGCCGACGCCGCCATGAGCCGAGAGACGATCTCCAGGAGCTGGACGAACTCGGCGGGGGAGGGCGCCAGGCGGAGGATCACCTGCCGGAGCCGGGCGGGGTCCGCCCCTTCCCGCCGGAGGTCCTCGGCCAGGATGCGTCCGCGCATCGCCAGCGGGAGCCGCTCGATCAGGGCCTCGGGGTCTCCCGCGCGTTCCTGCGCGCCGGTGGTCTCGAGGATCGCGCGCTTCATCGCGTCGGGGAGCGCCGCGACGCCCTTGAGGTATTCCTCCACGAACCGGGCGGCGGGGACGTTCGCCATGGACTGCTCGACGATCTGGTCGAAGTTCCGGGAGGCGACCTGGAGGGCCTCGTTCTGCCGGGCGGCTCCCATGAGGGGCTGCATGGCCGCGCCGAGCGCCTGGAGGCCGGCGGCGCCGGAGTCCCCCGCGGCCGGGCCGCCCCCGGCCCCCGCCGCCCCCTTCAGCAGGGAGTTGATCAGGAGCATCACGCCCTCGGACCCCGCGCCGCCGGGCAGGAGCACGCCCCCCGCCTCGCCCTCGGGCGTGCCGTCCTTCACGGCGACGAAGCGCATCTCGTTGACGTGGATGCGGAGCAGGGGCTTGAGGTGCTCGGGCTTGACGGCCTGGGCTTCGAGCAGGTCCTCCGGGCTCATGGAGAGGATCTTGACGAGGTGGCTGAACTCCTCGAAGGTCGCGCCCTTCTCGACGGCGAAGGTGGCGATGTTCCGGGCGGCCAGCATCTCGCAGAACCCCTGCGCGGCGGGGGTCGTGTCGCGGACGGGCTTGCCCTGGAGGATGAGCGCGCCCTCGCGGGTCCCCAGGAGGACGGAGGGCTGGGCCTGGAGCATGCGCGTGAGGGTGGAGAAGGTCTCCGTGAGCGCGGCCTGGGCCTGGCGGTGCTCCGGCGAGTAGGCGCGGAGCGTGCGGCTGGCATTGATGAGGTTCCTCACGAAGTCCATCGTGAGGGCCGTGACGTTGTCCACGGGGGCTCCCCGAACTGGACGCCAAGCCGCTTCCCGGAGACCGGCGAAGGGGCGAAGACGATCCTCCCCTGTCATTATACGAGGTTCGGTATTCACCACAAAGGCACAAAGGGCACAAAGATACGAGGCCCCGTTCCTGGCGCGGCTTCGCGTCCCCCTTCCGTGCGCGGGGGGGGCAATCACTCGATGCGCGGCAACCGCCGCAGCAATCCTTTTGGCTGCGGCTCGGCCGCGCCGTGCGCTTCGTGTCTTTGCGGCGAATTCTGTTGGGGACTCTTAGGGACGGGCCGCGGCCCCCGGGCGCTGGCGGCGGAGGAGGAGGTCCAGGTCGGCGAGCCGGTCGGCGTACCGCTTGGCCGCCGCCAGCCAGGGGTGCTGCCAGCGGGCCTTCTCGCGGTCGATCTGCTGGAAGATCGCGGCGGAGGCCTCGCCCGCCGGCCATTCCACCGGGCCGCCGTGCGCGTACCGGTCCACGAGGGACAGGATCCTCTGCTCCTCGCGAAGGAGGGCTTCCCGGAGGGCGTTCAGCTCGCCCATGGGGGCGTCCTCCAGGCCGGGGCCGCGGAGGAAGGACGACGCGAGCTTGCGGACCTCCGTCGTGGCGTCCGCCACGGTCCAGGGCGGCTCGGGGGCCTTGGGATCGTCCGGGCCGCGGAGGAAGGCGAGGCGCGTGCGGACATGGTGGCCCGAGAGGCCCAGCCGCAGGCGGCCGGGCATGTCCTCGTCGAGGACGTAGGCCCCCGTGTCCCAGATCTGGACGCGGCCTCGGCCGCCGGGGACGTTGCCCTCGTAGTCCAGGTAGCCCTTCCGGTGGTCCTTGAGCGGCCGCGCGGCCTGGGCGTTCTGGAAGTTCGTGTGCTGGAGGCGCCAGGTGCGCAGGACGTCCCCCGTTTCCAGCATGAGGTCGTAGTGGTCCCCCCCGGGGGAGCCCGCGTGGTGGCTGATCGTGAAGCGCGGCATGCCCGGGTCCCTAGCTGAATCCGTAGCGCTTGATCTTCCGGTAGAGGGTCCGCTCGCCGATCCCGAGCAGGCGGGCCGCCTTCTCCCGGTTCCCCTCGCAGAGGGCCAGGGCCTTCCGGATCGCCTCCTTCTCCCCGTCCTGGAGGTTCACGCCGCCCCCCCCGGAGGCCGATTCCGCCTGCGCCGGGTTCTTCACGTACCGGGGGACGTCCTCGACGTCGATCCTCCCGTCCTTGTCCAGGACCACCATGCTCTCGATGCAGTTGCGCAGTTCGCGGACGTTTCCGGGCCACGAGTAGTCGTAGAGGAACTCCATGGCGGCCGGGGTGACCGCGGGGGCCTTCTTGGCGTGCTGGGCGGAGAACTCGTCGAGGAAGGTCTGGGCGAGCAGGGGCAGGTCCTCCAGCCGGTCGCGGAGCGGGGGGATCTCGATCGTCACGACGTGGAGGCGGTAGTACAGGTCCTCGCGGAACGTCCCGTCGCGCACCAGGGAGGGGAGGTCCTTGTTGGTGGCGGCGATGAGGCGGACGTCGACCTTGATGGGCTCGTTGGAGCCCACGCGGAAGACCTCGCCGTACTCGATGACGCGGAGGAGCTTGATCTGGATGGCGGGGGGCATGTCGCCGATCTCGTCGAGGAAGAGGGTGCCGCCGTGGGCGTACTCGAAGCGGCCCTTGCGGGTGTACATGGCGCCGGTGAAGGCCCCCTTCTCGTGGCCGAAGCGCTCGCTCTCGAGGATCGTCTCCGAGAGGGCGGCGCAGTTGAGCGGCACGAAGTGGCCGCCGCGGCGGGGGGAGTTGGCGTGGATGGCGTGGGCCACCAGCTCCTTGCCCGTGCCGCTCTCGCCCACGATCAGGACCGTGGCGGAGGAGGGGGAGACCTGCCGCAGGGTGTCGAAGATCGCCTGCATG